>JAFWHE010000004.1 GCA_017512045.1 Candidatus Saccharimonadota bacterium | reverse complement strand
CTCCTGCCTTCAAACACTGCGTAGATTTTATGAACGGAGATTATCTAAAACAGGAATCTACAGAAGACTTAACTACCGATTTTATTAAAAAATCTCAGGATGTAATGGATTTGCTTAGAGAAGATGATATCAAAATTGCAGAAATCGACAATTACCATATCTATCCAATCGCCGACAACGACACGCCAAAATTATCGGCAGATAGGCTAGAGTATTCATTATCCAATGCGTTATTCACCTATAAACTGTTAGATTTAGAAGAAATTAGAGAAATATACAACGATATAGAAATCGAGCAAAATGAATCAGGGGAGCCGGAACTCGGTTTCAAAACTAAATCCATTGCTAGAAAGTTTGTCCAAGTTACTAGCAAAATGTCAGTTATCTACCGCGATGATAGAACTAGATTTTCCATGCAATTTATTGCAGATATATTAAAAGGACTAAAAGAAAGCGGCGAAATAACAATAGAAGAATTATACGATAAAAAAGAGTCTGACATTATTGAGATAATTGAAAAATCAAAATACAAAGACGCCTGGAGTACCTGGAAAAAAGCTAAGAAAATCAATACTTCAAAAACTAAACCCGAGGATGTTTACTATGTTCATCAAAAATCCAAAGTACGATATATCGACCCACTTTGTAACGGTGAACGTATGTCCAAAATTTGCAAAATAGCCAAAAATGCCATAGACAAAAACCTTTCCTACGATATGAGCAACTATATCTATCTAGATTTTGAACTCGAAAAATGATATAATTACATCTATAATAACAGATATTACAGGTTGGTTATGAATTTAAAAATAGGAATCTTGAATTTCTAAACCAACCAGCATAGACTTTACTTTTTCTTCATTTTAATGATGGCAAAAATAGCAACCAGGGCCCAGACTATTTGAACCGCAAATGAAAACCAAGCATTGCGCGGGAAAAGTCCAATCGCCATTAATGCTGCAGCAAATAAATTTAGCAGTTGATAAGTCAACCCTGGCTTGATCTTTTTTGTCGACAACAAAAAATACGCCAAGACCACCATAATCGAACCAATCCATCCAATAATATCAAATACCAACATTTAAAAATCCTCCCGCTTATTCTACGATACTATTATAATACATAATATGTTATAATTACAGATAGAAATAAAGATATATAGGCAGGTTATGAATTTAAAGATCGGAATTGTTGGTTTACCAAATGTAGGGAAGAGCACGCTTTTTAACGCCCTGACAAATGCAGGCGCACTTGCTGCCAACTATCCTTTTGCTACCATCGAGCCAAATGTTGGCATTGTACCCGTCCCAGATGAGCGCTTAGATGTACTTGGCAAAATGTACGAAACGGAAAAGATTGTTCCTGCCACAGTAGAATTCGTGGATATTGCTGGTTTGGTCGCTGGGGCTAGTAAGGGCGAAGGTCTGGGTAACAAATTCCTTGCTCATATTCGTGAGTGCCAGGCAATTTGCCACGTCGTGCGCGCTTTTAAGGACGATGACATTGTACGCGCTGACGAAAAAATGGAAACTGATATTATCGCTCAAGCGAAGGATGATATTGATATTATCAATTTAGAGCTTCAACTAGCTGATGATGAGACGCGCGAGAAAGTAGAGGCTAAAAAGAAAAAAGGTGGTAGTCAGCCAAAGAATCCAGCAAAAAGCCCTACAGATGATGAGGATAGTATTCCATATCTCACAAAAAAACCAGTAATCTATATGTTTAATGTGGACGAAAGTGGCCTCACGGATTTTGCGTTGCAGGGAAAACTTCGTGAATTAGTAAAACCAGCTGAAGCGATTTTTGTTAATGCAAAACTAGAAGAAGAAATGTCCGGCATGAATCGTGATGAACGTAAAGAGTTTTTGGAAAGTTATGGTGTGAAAGACGATGCTCTTGGCGAATTAATCAAAGCAGCATATAAGACGTTGGGATTACAGAGTTTTCTTACTGCAGGGAAGAAGGAATGTCGCGCTTGGACCATTAAACAAGGTGCAACTGCGCCAGAAGCAGCCGGCGCTATCCATACGGATTTTCAGCGTGGATTTATTGCGGCAAATATTTGTAACTATAAGGATTTGAAAGAGCTAGGCTCTGAACAAGCGGTTAAAGCAGCTGGTAAGCTCCGTACTGAGGGCAAGACTTATGTCATGCAGGATGGGGATGTAGTAGAGTTTAAATTTAATGTATAACCGATATTAGTAATGCTTTTTCGCATTCCTATCTCCTCGTGATATAATATAGTCATAAGGAGGTGTAATGAAGTTCAACATTGACAAATATATTTATGCGATTGTCTATGTGTTCGTTGCGATTATTTTTTATTTCATTCTCAAGAAAATAATCAATATATTTTTACAAAAACCGCGTGAGAAATTTAGTTCTAAGCTAACTACTCGCCAGGTTCAGCGAATGAGTACTCTCCAAGCTATGTTAAATAGTACTGCGAAATATCTCGTTATAATCGCTCTACTCCTGGCATTGTTGGCAAATTTTGGCGTAGATGTATCATCACTGCTTGCTGGAATTGGAATTGCTACGGCAATTATCGGTTTAGCATTCCAGGATTTGGCAAAAGATATTATTGCTGGGTTTTCTATTATCATGGATAATCAATATGAAGTTGGAGATTTAATAGAAGTGGATGGTTTCAAAGGCAGAGTAACTTCTGTTGGACTAAAAAGTACCAAGATTAAAAACTACCGTGGTAAAGAAATGATAATTGCGAATCGCAATATGAACTCGATGATAAATTATAGTACTCATAATACATTGGCAGAGGTGGATATTCCAGTCTCCTATGATACCGATCCGGATCACGTGGAAAAAGTATTAGAAAAAATTTGCACAGAACTAAAGGAAAAATCGGGGCTGGAAGAAATTGTTGGTGATGTGACATATTATGGACCAATACGAATTGGCGAATCTGCGGTCATTTGGCGTATCAATGCAGAGTGTGCACCGTATAAACATTTTAAGCCGCAGAGAATAATTCGCAACTTGATTTTAAAAGAATTTAAAAAGGCTGGGATTAAGATTCCATATAATCAATTAGAAGTCCATAACGGGAAATAACTTTGTGGTATAATCGTGGCATGAAGCTCTCATATCGTTCTAGGAGGATAATTTCTGTGGTGGTGATTTTGGCTGTCGTAGCGGGTTGGCTGATTATCAATCCTGGTAGCTACGAAAAAGAAGTTGTTCAGGCTGATTTTGGGCAAGTTTCTCTGAGCCGAAGTAGCAATACGGAGAATGGCGATAATCAGTCGTTGAGCCCGCTTGGCGCAAGTAGCTCGCAAAATGATTCGAGTGGTAATGCTAAGTTGGCAAGAATAGTTCTGGATCAGTTAGAAATTAAAGGTCGTGCGCCAAAGACTGGATATAGCAGAGAAGAATTTTATAAAAGTTGGCCAAATGTGAATGGTTGTAGTTTGCGCCAAATAATTATCCGTCGCGAAGTAGGAGAATCAGCTGTGATGGATGGTTGTGATGTAGTGGGTGGAACTTTTGTGGAGCCATATACTGGCAGTGAACTGTCATTCTATCAGAAATCAGATTTTTCTAAGAAAATTCAGATTGATCATATAGTAGCACTTTCTGATGCTTGGCAAAAAGGTGCACAGTATATGGAAAGGGATGTGCGTTATGCTATAGCAACGGATCCACTAAATCTGCTTGCGGTAGATTCTGTCGCTAATCAACAAAAATCTGATGGTGATGCGGCAACTTGGCTACCACCAAACAAGGCTTTTCGCTGCCAATATGTGGCTCGGCAGGTCTCCGTGAAGAAGAAGTATAATCTTTGGGTGACGCAGGCGGAACACGATGCTATTAATACGGTGCTAGAAACTTGTCCGAATGAACAAACTATAGGACTAGAATAATTATTGCAGATAAATCCACTCACGATTTTGCTAAGGTTTTGTGCTATAATTAACTTATGATTAGATTTAAGACGGATACTACACTACAAGTTTTTGATTTTACTGCCGCTAAAAACGCTTTAGCAGAGATAAAACAAGATCCAATGGCTGGGTGGCTTACTGTCCCGATTGACCAGGAAGAACTAGGGAGATTGAAACTTGCTGCGCAGAAGATTCAGGGTGACTCGGAATACCTAATCTGTGTAGGTATTGGTGGATCGTATCTGGGGCATAAGGCCGTGATTGATGCACTCGGTAATAAATCGAGGACGAAGGTCCTCTATGCCGGTAACTCTTTGAGCTCACAGGCTTTGGATGAAGTTTTTGCAGAGGTTGGAACTAGTGATTTTTCTGTTAACGTAATTTCTAAATCTGGGACTACGACGGAACCGGCGGTAGCTTTCCGTTTGCTAAAAGCAGGGTTAAAAAACAAATATGGTGTGAATTGGGCCTCTCGTGTCTATGTAACTACTGACGCAAACAAAGGGGCCTTGCACGATGAGGCAATTAAAAATAAATATCAGATGTTCACAATTCCAGATAATATTGGTGGCAGGTATTCTGTTTTGACGTCTGTTGGGCTTTTGCCAATGGCAGTGGCCGACCTAGACATCAATAGTATGTTAGATGCCGCGCGCAAAGCTGCGGTGGGTATTAATTCAGATTTTAATTTAGCAATGAGCCCAGCCAATGTAGAGCCAACTTCAATAGTTTTGAGAGAGGCAGTGCGCTACGCTACGATTAGGCAGATGCTGTATTCTAAACAGGGGAAAGAAACAGAAGTTCTGGCTACCTTCGAGCCACGCTTTGCTACTTTCCAGGAGTGGTGGAAACAATTGTTTGGTGAGTCTGAAGGTAAGCAAGATCAGGGTATTTTTCCAGCATCAGTGGTTTATACTACTGATTTACATTCTATGGGTCAGTATATGCAGCAGGGACGTAGAAATCTATTTGAAACTGTTGTAAAATTTACAACACCAAATGATAGGGCGATAGTGGTACCAGAAGATGTAGAAAATTTGGATGGACTGAATTATCTCGCTGGACAAAATCTGGATTATATCAATACTAAGGCTTGTGAAGCTACCATCCATGCGCACCGATTGGGCGGTATTCCAGTACTAGAAATAGAAGTCAGTGATTTTTCTGAGGCGGCTGTTGGTGAAATGATTTATTTCTTTGAACTAGCCTGTGCGTTATCGGCAAAGATTTCTGGGGTTAACCCATTTGATCAACCAGGAGTAGAAGCATATAAGACCGATATGTTTAAGCTACTTGGCAAACCTGGATTTTAGATATATAATAATAAGTAGAATAAGATAAAAAGGAGTGGGCAACACTTATGAAACTAAATTATAATGGTCCGATAGTATTAGCTGTTCTTGATGGTGTTGGTCTGCGTCGTGAAATTACTGGAAATGCGGTCAAACAAGCGCATACGGAGTTTCTGAATTATGCAGTAGAAAATTACAAGACAATGGCGCTAGCAGCTTCCGGCGAGGCAGTTGGTATTATGCCAGATGATATGGGCAATTCCGAAGTAGGCCATAATGCAATTGGTTCTGGCCAAATTATTAAACAAGGCGTAGCACAGATTAATGATGCTATAAATACCGGTGCGATTTGGGAGTCAAAAAGTTGGAAAGAGCTAATTGACAGATTGAAAGAGAATGATGCTACGCTGCATTTTTCTGGTATTTTCTCTGATGGGAATGTACATAGTAGCATTTTTCATCTAGAGAGAATGATAGATCAGGCTCATGCTGAGGGTGTGAAACATATTCGTATCCATCTAGTGCTAGATGGCCGTGATACCCCACCACAGTCTGCTTTGAAATATGTGGCAGAGCTAGAAGCGTTCATTGCGGCCTATACAGATCACCCAGATTATCGAATCGCATCTGGTGGTGGTAGAATGGTTTTCGTGGCAGATCGCTATGAAAATGATTGGGACGTTGTCAGAGCTGGCTGGGATGCGATGGTGAATGGTGAAGCCCCACATCACTTTTCTTCTGCAACTGCGGCAATTAATGCTTTTAGGGAAAAGGATCCCACTGTTCAGGATCAGTATATCCCACCTTTCGTGGTCGTAGAGAACGATCAACCAGTCGGCATGGTTAAAGATGGAGATTGTTTTATCTATTATGATTTTCGGGCGGATCGCGCTATTGAAATTGCACAGGCTTTCACCTATGATGATTTTCCGTACTTTGATAGACAATATCATGACCAGGCTGGGAATGTTCATGATGGGAAACCGGACGTATTCTTTGTTGGCTTGACCGAGTACAATTCTGACTTACACGTACCAGAGCATCGCCTGGTAGACCCAGTAAAGATAGAAAGTCCACTTAATAAGTTTTTGAGTGAGAGAGGTATTTCGCAGCTAGCAGTTTCCGAAACGGTAAAGTTTGGTCACGTTACTTATTATTTCAATGGCAATAGTTATGAAAAAATGCCAAAGGAAGAACATATAGAGATTCCGTCTGATACGCAGCCATTTGATACGCGCCCTTGGATGAAATCGGCAGAGACAGCAGATGCAGTGATAGAAAATATGGAAAAGTTTCGCTTTACACGAGTGAATTTTCCTGGTGGTGATATGGTGGGACATTTTGCAGAGTTGGAGCCAACGATTACTGCTATCGAAGCAATTGACATTCAACTAGCTAGAATTGCAAAAGAAGTTGATCGCCTAGGTGGGGCCTTAATCATTACTGCCGATCACGGTAATGCGGAAGAATTAATTGACGAAAATGGCCACAGTAAGACTGCTCATAGCACTAATCCAGTACCGTTCATCATTTATGATAACACCGAGAATAAAAATCTTTATAATTTAGCTAAGGTTCAAGATGCTGGACTATCTAATATTGCGGCTACTATTGCCTTGATGCTGGGCCAGAATGATTATCCAGAAATTTGGCGTGAATCGTTGATTGCCGATGCTGATACTAGTATAGAAAATGACTCTGATGCCCAGAAATAGAGTATTTTGTTATTGCGTTTTTAGAATAATAGGGGTATTATAGGAAACAAGGTAGTGAGGTGCTCGCTGAGAGTGAAGGAGAAAAAGTGATGCAAAAAATTACAAAGGCAATTATCCCGGTAGCGGGGTGGGGTACGCGTCGTTTGCCGATTACAAAAGTAATTGAGAAGTCTATGTTACCAGTTGGGAATAGGCCACTGGTAGACTATTCTGTGCAAGAGCTGATAGAAGCAGGTGTGACAGATATTTATATGGTAATTTCTAATGTAGAACCTTGCCAGGTGAGAGAGTTTTATAAGGATAATATTGCACTCAACCGATATCTGGAGGAACGTGGCAAGACTGATCGCTTGGAGCTGGCAAAGACCTTGCCAGATAATGTGAAAATTCATTATGTCTCTCAAGATCCATCTGGAAAGTATGGCACGGCAGTGCCGATTGCGATGGTGGTAGAGGAATATGGTATTAATGAGCCAGTGTTCGTCTTTATGGGAGATGATTTTATTTGGAATCCAGGTGGAGAATCCTCCGCTACATCTTTACTCAATGCTTTGCAAAGTGAGAATGAATCCGCTATCCTTGGCACAGAAGTTCCGATGGAAGAAGTAGAAAAATATGGTGTATTTTCTGTGGATAAAGATGGTAAGCTGCTGGAAGTCGTGGAAAAACCAAAGCCAGAGAACGCACCGTCCAATATGATTAATCCGAGTAAATATATTATGAGCGCAGAGCTATTGAACGAAATCGTTAATTATGTTGATACTCATAACTTTGGTCCACAAGACCAAGAATATTTGGTAACTGATCCAATTAGTGATTTCATAGATAAGGGTGGAATTATGCGTGTTGCCAAAGCGCAAGGTAGTTATTTGGATGGTGGCTCAGTAGAAGGTTGGGTACACGCCAATAACGTTGTCTGTGGTGGCAAATAGTTTAAGAATAGTTGTTCACAAAATATTCATCTCATGATATAATTTTTGTATGTCAAAGAATACTGGAAAAAGTTATCAGCAGGAAATTGGTGGCGTTGTTGAGCATCTAAGGACGGAAAGAGGCTGGACGCAAGCAGAACTAGCAAGAATAGTAGGGACTTCTCAGCCGGCGATTTATCGTATAGAGAATGGCCTACAGAATGTATCGCTGGATATGGTTAGTAAATTATCCAGAGCTTTTGGGAGTCCAATTTTGTCGGTCAATACCTCTGTTTCTCAGAGTTTATACATAGAAGGTGGGAAGGAACTGCATGGTGAAGTCACAGTTAATACTAGCAAGAACGCGGCTGTTGGGTTACTTTGTGCCAGTTTGCTAAATTCTGGCAAAACTACATTTAAGCACTTGGCTAGGATAGAAGAAGTTTTTCGTATTATTGAAGTTTTAGAGTCTATTGGCGTGAAATGCCGCTGGGTAAACAGAAAAAGAGATTTGGAAATTATACCACCAGCAGTATTAAAACTAAAAGATTTGGATATTAGCGCAGCACGTAGAACTCGCTCTATCATTATGCTTTTTGGCCCGCTTTTGCACAAATTCAAAAAGTTTCGTTTACCGTATGCTGGTGGTTGTTCATTGGGAGTGCGTACAATAGAGCCACATTTACGTGCCCTACGTAACTTCGGCTTGGAAGTGGATGCACGCACTGAGAGTGGATTTTACAATACAACAGTAGATAGGGTGAATAATACTTCTGCTCGTCGCATTGTGCTAACCGAGCGCGGTGATACGGTGACGGAGAATGTATTGATGGCAGCAGCACTTTATCCAGGTAAAACTACTATCGTTGGCGCATCACCCAACTATATGGTGCAGGATGTTTGTTTCTTCCTTCAGGCACTAGGCGTAAAGATTGAAGGTATCGGCACTACGACTTTAACTATTACTGGCAAGGATAAAATCGACACACAGATAGAATATTCTCCATCTGAAGATCCGATTGAAGCGATGTCGTTTATTGCGGCGGCACTTACTACCCATTCGGAAATCACCATCCGCCGAGCGCCGATAGAATTCTTAGAAATAGAGTTGGAAATCTTGCGTGGCATGAACGCTAAGATTGAAAGAAGCAAAGAATACAAGGCGGATAATGGCTTTACTAGATTAGTTGACTTGACAATCAAAAAATCAGATTTGGTTGCACCAGCGGACAAGATTCATCCGATGCCGTTTCCAGGTCTTAATATTGACAATTTACCATTCTTTTCTGTGATTGCAGCTTCGGCGCGTGGCAGAACTTTGATACATGACTGGGTTTTTGAGAACAGAGCAGTTTATACGACAGATTTGACAAAACTAAATGCCAAGGTGGAATTACTTGATGCACATCGTGTATATGTGGAAGGACCGACCAATTGGCGACCGGCAGAATTGGTTTCGCCACCAGCCTTGCGTCCAGCTGTAGTACTATTGATTGCGATGCTTGCTGCACCAGGACCATCCATACTTCGCAATACCTACTCTATTGACCGTGGTTATCAAGATTTTGCAGCCAGACTCCGCCAGCTTGGTGCGGATATCGCGCCATTAGCGGGAATCTAGATGTGCGTGCTATAATATCGCTATGGATGTACTAAGCGGCCTGAATCCAGCGCAAAAAACCGCAGTGGAGACACTAAGCGGACCACTTTTGATTTTGGCTGGTGCTGGTTCTGGCAAGACTAAGACACTTACTCATCGTATCGCTAATTTGATTCAACATGGCGTGCCAGAGAGAAATATCTTAGCGGTAACATTTACTAATAAAGCGGCGGGGGAGATGCGGCAACGCTTATGGAAATTATTAGGGAATGATGATGGCGATGCGCCACGTAGTTTCATGCCATACATGGGAACGTTTCATGGGATTTGTGTACAGATTTTACGTAGAGAATACGAAGCTGCTGGTTTGGATAGAAATTTCATTATTTATGATGCGGATGACCAAATAGCATTAATTCGGAGAATTTTCAAAGAGCAACATATCGACAACAAGTCGCTGAAGCCGAAAACCGTTCAGTCGATTATATCTAGTGCAAAGAATGAAGAGCTATCGCCGAGTGATTATTTGGCAATGGCGGTCTATCCTAATCAAAAACAAACAGCAAAAGTCTATGAACAATATGAGAAAGAAAAAAATGCAGCATCAGCGTTGGATTTTGACGATTTATTGTTAGAAACGGCAAAGATTTTTCAACAGAACAAAGATGTTCGCAAGAGATGGAGCGAGAAATTCCAGCACATTTTGATAGATGAGTATCAAGACACTAATTCTATTCAATATAAGCTGGTGAAGTCTTTAGTAAATAAAGATCAGAATATTTGCGTAGTAGGCGATGATTGGCAGTCTATTTATTCTTGGCGGGGTGCAGATTTTAAAAATATTCTTAATTTTGAGAAAGATTTCCCTGGTGCAAAGGTGATTAAATTGGAACAGAATTATCGCAGTACTGGTAATATTTTGAAAGCATCGCAGAAAATCATCGAGCATAACAAAGTGCGAACGGATAAAACTCTTTTTACGGAGGCTGGTAGTGGCGAGCCAGTTGCAATAGAAGCACTAGAAGATGAGAATGCTGAGGCGATGTGGGTGGCGGGGCAGATTATGCAAAAAAGCAAAAAGCGAGATTATTCTGACTTCGCTATATTATATCGTACTAATGCACAATCATATGCTTTTGAGAAAGCGTTTATTTCTGCTCAAATTCCGTATAAGATTATTGGTGGTGTGAGATTCTATGATCGTAAAGAAGTGAAGGATGTGTTAGCTATTCTAAAAGTGTTAGTTAATCCGGCTGATAGAGTAAGCTTGGAGCGTATCGCGAAAAATGTTTTGTCTGGTATCGGCGAAGTAACCCTGAAAAAGATTTTTTCCAGAATGGATGCGATTGTTACCTCGCATCCAGGAGAAAACCCGTTCTTGAATACTGAACTAGTAGAAGGTTTGCCAGCACGGGCAAAGAATTCATTTTTGCGATTACAAAACTTCATCATTACAGAAAAAGAACAACAAAAAACGCCGATGGTGACTATCCAAAGAGTAATTTCTTATTTTGATTTCGCAAGTATTATAGAAAATGATAATCCGAGTGCAGATGATAAACTAGAAAATCTCAATGTCCTGGCTGGCAATGCTGCCCCGTATGAGAACCTCGAGGAGTTTCTGGCAGATGCGGCACTGATGTCATCGGCAGATGAGAGCTCAGCGAAACATTCAGTTACCATGATGACTTTACATGCGGCAAAAGGTTTGGAATTCCCAGTAGTGTTCATTGTCGGAATGGAAGAAGGGCTTTTCCCGAGTATGCGATTGGAAACTCCAGCAGAGATAGAAGAAGAAAGGCGCCTAGCATATGTCGGTATGACTAGAGCCAGAGAAGAACTATACCTTTCTTATGCGAAGTCACGGTTTACTTTTGGATCAAGAAATTATTCATCACCATCACGATTCCTAACGGAACTTGGATATGATCCGTATGGTTTGCATGATACAGATATGATATAATATATTGTAAGAAAAAAGGAGTTAAAAAGTGCCAAATCCCACTAGTAATGTCACGAAAAAGAATACGAAAAATAATGCTTCCAATAATGCCAGGAGAGTATCTTTTGTTTTTATATTAATCTTGATTTGTCTAGCATGTGTCGCCTTAGTCGCGCCACAGAATAAATTAGAGGAAGTACCAATTTCTGATGTGGTAGCTAGGGCAAATGACCCAGATGGCAATATAAAGAAAATCACTGTCTCTGGTTCTGAGCTGAAGATTACGCTAAAAGACAAAGACCAGCCAACTCAAATTTCCCGCAAAGATGCTTCTGGCACATTGTATGACCAGGGTTTGACTAATCAGTGTAAAGATTTGTCTGGAGAAGATTTGACGAAATGCCAGGCAAAGTATCCAGAGATAGAATATATCGAACAGAGTGATTTCTGGGGGTCATTCCTAGATATTGCGATGATTATTTTGCCAATTATTGCTCTAGTGATATTTTTCTCCTTTATGCTGAAGCAGGCCCAATCTATGAATAACCAGTCAATGGGTTTTGGCAAGGCCAAGGCTAAGCTCTATGGCCCAGACAAGAAGAAGGTGAAGTTTGATGATGTGGCTGGTAATGAGGCTGCCAAGCAAGATTTGACGGAAATTGTAGATTTCCTAAAGAATCCGAAAAAATATGAGAAATTAGGTGCGAAGATACCACGTGGTGTATTGTTGGCCGGCGAGCCAGGTACAGGCAAGACTTTGATGGCGCGCGCTGTGGCAGGAGAGGCTAATGTGCCGTTCTTCTCTATTTCTGGTTCAGAGTTTGCAGAGATGTTCGTTGGTGTGGGCGCATCTCGTGTACGTGATTTGTTTAGCAAGGCGAAGAAAAATGCCCCAGCCATTATCTTTATTGATGAAATTGATGCGGTAGCTCACAAGCGTGATGCTCGTGGCGGTGCTGGCAGAGAGGATGAACAGACACTTAATCAGATTTTGGTAGAAATGGATGGTTTCGATAATGATTCTGGCGTAATTGTAATGGCGGCGACGAACCGTGTAGATATGCTAGATAAGGCGCTGCTTCGCCCAGGGCGTTTTGACCGCCATGTCAACGTCACCTTACCAGAGAGGAAAGATCGCTTAGCAATTCTTAAAGTTCATTTCAAGAATAAGCCACTGGAAGATGATGTTAATTTGGATGCGCTAGCTGCCAAGACTGCTGGCTCCGCTGGTGCTGACCTTGCCAATATCGCTAATGAAGCCGCTATTACAGCAGCGCGCCTAGAGCATAAGAAAATCACCAATGCCGACCTTACTGAAGCTTTTGAACGCGTAGCAATTGGTCCAGAAAGAAAGTCTAAGGTAATGTCCGATCAGGAGCGCAAGATTACCGCCTACCATGAAGCTGGCCATGCTATAGTTGGCCACGTATTGCCAGATTCTGATCCAGTGCACAAGATTACTATTATCCCACGTGGTGGGACTGGTGGTGTAACTTGGTTCTTACCTCCAGAAGATCGTAATTATAAGAATATTTATGAACTAAAAGATGTATTGGCTCGTGCGATGGGTGGTCGTATTGCAGAGAAGATTGTCTTTGGTGCAGACGCGATTACTACTGGTGCATCGTCAGATTTGAAGAATGTTGCAGAATTATCAAAGAGTATGATTTCTGAGGAAGGTATGGGAAAGAAAACCCGCAACCTAGTCTTTCCAGAAGCAGAAACTGGCTATTATACGATTTCTACTGGTAAGCCATATTCAGAAAAGACAGCAGAATTGATTGATTCAGAAATAAAGTTATTATCTGATGAGGCAGCGGCTAGAGCAGAAGCGGTCTTAGTTGCTAATAGGAAGGTCCTAGACAGACTGGCTGAAGCATTGCTAGAAAAAGAAACCTTAGAAGAAGCTGATATTCCGGAACTAATGAAAGGTGCAATCCTTCCAGCTGGTGCGAAATTATATTAAGTAGTTTGGGGGAGTGATATAATAGATAGTGATGAAAGCGCCGAAGTTTAAATCTATTGTTGCACTTGCCAATGCCAGGCTTTCTATTAAAGCATCGGCAGTGATTTTGGCGAGTTCCACTCTGGTGTCGGCTTTGCTCGGTATCTTTCGCGATAGGCTACTAAACTCGTATTATTTGGACACTTATCCGACTGGAATCGATGCTTATACGGCAGCTTTCACTATTCCAGATTTTATGTTCTTCATCCTAACATCTGGCGCTTTGGCGGTATCATTTATCCCGGTATTTAATCAACGTTTGGTAACAGGGAATAAAAAGTCAGCTTGGGAACTATCTAGCTCGTTGCTTAATCTGATGGCGGTAGTTACTTTTGTAGCATCTATCTTGATTATTATCTTTGCTGACCCACTAGTGCGCTATGTGGTCGGCCCAGGCTTGGATGAGCCAGGTACTATTCTTGCTATTAATATGATGCGCGTGATTGCGATTAATCCATTTTTGATGTCTATCGCTACGGTATTGTCATCTATTCAGCAAGCAGTCGGGCGTTTTGTCTTTTATGCTTTGGCACCAGCAGTGTATAATATCGGTATTTTGATAGGCATTGTCTTCTTTACGAATGGTATCAATATCTTTGGGATACAGATTTTCGAGGGTGGTATTATGGGTGTAGCTATCGGTGTGGTATTTGGCGCAATTTTGCAGTTGATTATATCTTTGGTTGGTTTAGTTGGACTAGGCTTTGATTATGAGTTTAAGGTGAACTGGAAAAATCATGGCTTTCGCTCTGTGCTACGGCTTTTGCCTGCGCGTTCATTAGATCAGGGAATTGATTATGTGAATACTATCGTTAATACCAATCTCTCTTCTAGGATGGGTGCAGGTGCGATGCGCAGTTTTCAGCAGGCGACATCTCTTCATCAGATGCCAGTGAATTTGATTGGCGTGGCGATTTCTACTGCTTTCTTTCCGAAGATGACGGAGGATTTGGGCGAGGGGAAAGAAGAAGAATTCTATGCTACATTCCGTTCAGCCCTGAGGACTATCATTTGGATTTCTCTGCCAGTGGCGATCATTGCATTCTTCGCTAGAGGATACGTAGTGTCATTTATTAAGAATGGCGGTGATTCTTTGATTGCCTCAGTCCTTGCAACGCTCGTAGTGGCAATCTTTGCACGATCAGTGTTTCATATTGCATCGCGTGGATTTTATGCTCGTCAAGATACGAAGACTCCGTTCGTTGTTAGTATTGTAGCGGTAGGACTCTCTACTGTGCTAGCGATTTTGTTTACGGTGTGGGGATTCGGGCCAGAGGGGCTGGGTTATGCGCAGTCCATTGGTGCATTGCTAGAAATTGTGATTTTGTTAGCATTACTGAATCGTCGTAGTCACCACAGAATCCTGAGTAAAGGATTTTATCGAGGAATAGCAAGGATGCTAATTGCATCTGTAATCACTGGTGCGGTAGCATATTCTCTGGCTAAATTCTTCCCACTACGTTCTACAGACGTATCTATCTTGGCGACATTGCCAAAGTTCTTACTCATATCAGTGTTATCATTTGTCGCGTATGTCGTATCAGGTTACTTCCTGGATTTACCAGAAGTGGAACCAATCATAGAAAAAGTAAAGAAAATCCTTTTCCGCAATATTTAAGAAAAGATTATTTTGTAGCGCTAGGTTTTTCTAGTTTGTAATAAATACTCGGTGCGAAGCGCACAGGGGCGAGAGTCTTTTGGGCGACCTTTTCCATACGGATAAGATTCTTATTACCAAAGACTTTTTTCATCTTGGCAGAGCGGAAATTAGAGACAGAGAGAACTTTCCCAATCTTGAAACCAGTTTTCCTAAATAAGTTCTCCATGTATTTTGGATGGTAATTATAAAATCCGTCTTTGTCTACATCGGCGAGATTAGCTACGCTGTGATCAAATGGGGAGATATCAGTTTTGCCACGCCAGTAGCGCATCATGCGAGGCAGAGTCTTCTTATTAGCAACTTCTATTACAGCAATGCCACCTGGCTCTAAAATACGGTATAACTCTGCTAGAACCTTATCCATATCCTTGAAGTGATGAGTGGCACGCACCATCAAGAGGGTAGAAAATTCACCGTCTTTGAATGGCAAGTTATAGATATCACCTTGGACGGTATGTAACTTTTTGCCGTACTGCTCCTTAGCCTGGTCTAGCTCTGTCTGACTGTAATCAAATAATGTAGCATCCTTGGCACGAGGTATGTATTCATCGGCTAATCTCCCATAGCCACCAGCGATGTCAACGAACTTGCGCATATCCTTAGGTAAAAGTTTGCGAATAGCCATACGGTCTGCCATATCTTCATATTTGCGATCAGCATCTTCCCAAAAAATCTTCTTGTAATCGTAGCCGTTATAGTCGGAAATAACTTTTTTCTTCTCTTTACTCATAGACACTATTATAACAGAAAAAGTATCTTATTTTTCCACATTTTTGGCGTTTTTTAGCATAAACTACTTGATTTTTTGAAATTAGTGTTATAACATAAGTATAAGCGTATTTATTAACTAAGGCGACAATGCCACGCTATAAGAGAGGAATCTATGCCAAAAAATCTAACAAATTCAAAAAAAGGCTTTACGATCATCGAGGTCGTGTTGGTGCTCGCGATTGCCGGTCTTATTTTCTTGATGGTGTTCACTGCTCTGCCTGCTTTGCAGCGTTCTCAGAGGGATACACAGCGCAAGAATGATCTCGGCCGCTTTGCTTCGCAGTTGCAACAATATCAATCTAATAACCGTGGCAAAGTGCCTAACAATGCTGTAAAGAAAGATGCTAACCCAACTGGTGTTTACATCACTACTTCAGACAATGCTGGAGAAATTGCGAATACTGAGTATAATACCAATAACGATGGTTGGGATGATACAATTGATACTGGTGATTGGGTAACATTCCTTAATACTTATATGTGGGCAGCTAATGATGACTTTACTGATCCAGGTGGTACTCCATATGGCGTAGCAGACCATGGTTATCCTAATGCTAGTGGTGATAGCGACATGGTTTCTCCATTTGCTGGTGTCACTGGTAATCCAAAGGTTGATTACATCATTCACGTTTATCACGGTGCTATCTGTGGTACAGATGAAGGTACAGTGGCAGAATCTTCTAGTGGCTCTTCTCGCAAGATTGCATTTGTTTACAAGCTTGAAGGTGCTGGTTACTACTGCGGTGAGATTTAATCTCTCCCTTCCGATCGTCGCAAAACTGGAATTTGTTTAAAACAAAAACCAGAAAAAGCTAAAAGCCCCCTTTCGTATGAGAGGGGACTTTTGGTATAATAAACATATGGATTTTGTAATTATGAAAATAATTCTTTTAATACTGTTTTTTGCGTTTGGTGCGGTATTGGGGAGCTTTGCGTGTTGTCAAGCTTGGCGATTTAGATATAAAGAGTTAGGGAAACGGACTGCTGGTGGTAAAACCATTGGTAAGAGGTCACTATGCTTGTCTTGTGGGCATCAGCTGAGTGCAGTGGAGAATATCCCAGTTTTCTCTTGGCTCGTCCAGAGGGGTAGATGCAAGAAATGTGGTAAGAAAATTGGTGTAGCAGAAATTCTGTCAGAAATATCGCTCGGACTGGTCTTTTTAGGGGTAGGTTGGCTAGTTTGGCCAGAAATCACTGCTGTCGGTGGAGTTGGCTGGAAGCAAATATTGTCGCTTTGTCTGATATTGATTCTAGTAATTGTGTTAACTATCATGTGGATTTTGGCAGTGTATGATGGGAAATGGGGGAAATTGCCAACCGTCTTGCTTGTAGTGCTTAATATTGTAGCGGTCATATATGCGGGGGTGCGGGCCATTAGCCTAGCGATGAATGGCAACTTCGAGATGGGGCTGTTCTTACTAGAGCTGATTGGCTCCATCGCTATTTTGGCTGGAGTATATTTCTTGCTTTATATCATTTCTGATGAAAAACTAGTGGGTGGAGGAGATTGGTTGCTAGCTCTACCAATTGCAATTATTCTGGGGCACTGGTGGCTCGCTCTGATGGTATTGTTCCTATCTAATTTCATAGCCAGCATCTATGGCATTATTCAAAAAATAAAGACCAAGAGTAGCAAGATCTACTTTGGTCCATTTCTGATAATTGCATTTGTGGCAGTATTCTTTCTCAAAGACTGGTTGATGAAACTTCTTTGGTAGCCCGGGCGAGAGTCGAACTCACAACCTTCTCCTTAGGACGGAGCTGCTCTATCCATTGAGCTACCGAGCCACAGACATATTATACCATAGGATCTCTAGTTTGTCTCTGAATGGTATTTCTTGTGGATGTCTTTTAGATGGGTGTCGGTGATGTGGGTATAGATTTGGGTGGTGGAGATGTCGCTGTGACCGAGAAGGGATTGGACAGAGCGCAAATCCGCGCCGTTCATAAGGAGATCGGTCGCAAAGCTATGACGTAGAGTATGTGGAGTGACATGCTTCGTGATGCCAGCTGCCCTGGTATATTTTTCTATGATTCTCTGGATGCTGCGTGGAGTGAGGCGGCGGTAGTCACCCTTGGTATCCGTCTCACCGTGGTTTCTACTATTATTGAGAAATAGTGCTGGTAAACTGTCATGACGAGCACAAAGATAATCCTTCACTCTACTAGCAGCGGAATCGTCTATAAAAATCGGTCGGTCTTTGCTGCCTTTTCCGCGTACTACGAATTCTTTTCTTTCTAGATTAATATCATCACGATTTAGATTGCAAAGCTCCGATACGCGCAGGCCGCCAGAAAACAGTAGTTCTATAATCGCTCTATCCCTGAGACCAGTTTCTGTATCTAGGTCTATCTCATCCAGCATTGCTTGCACCTCGTCATAATGCAGAAATGTGACCTGTGGACGGTGAGTTTTTGGTAAATCTACCAGAGATGGGTCCAAGGATTTTATTTGGCGACGGGCGAGATATTTCAGGAAGCCACGTAGGGCGATTAGATGATATGCCTGAGTTTGTGGAGTGAGGCGGTGATGATGCTCATCCTCGTGCCGGTTCAATTTTAGTCGGTATTTGCGTAACATTTCTGCATCTATGTCGGCTGGTTTCATCTCATGATTGAGGTCTTCTGAGCATATTTCATAAAAGCGATTAAGGTATAGTTCATAATTCCGCACGGTGTTAAGCGAGCGCCCTTTTTCTATCTCCACGTGTTCCAGAAAATCTTGAATCAAGTCTATAACATAAACGTCTTTCATATCCTAATTATAACACGTTACGATGAGTGGAAATTCTTGGCAATGTCCATCCGAGGGGTATAGGCTTGGGCAAACGGCCTTAAGTGTTCCCACGGAAAGATATTACCGAATTTCCTTGTCGCTATGATATAATAGAGAGAAGTTATAAAGGAGTTTTTATGGCAGAGAAAGCTAAAAAATCTAGTGGCAAAGAAAAAGACCTCATCCAGAGGAGTCTTGTTGTATTAAAGCCTGATGCAGTTCAGCGTGGTATTGTAGGTGAGATTATCCACCGTTTTGAGCGCGTTGGTTTGAAGATTGTTGGCATGAAAATGGTCATGCCAGGAGAAGATTTGTATTACAAGCATTATGAAGACGTCGGTCAGATGATTACTCGTCATGGCGAAGATATCTTCCGTTACAATGTTCAATATATGATGACTGGCCCTGTAATCGCAATATGTTTAGAAGGTATTGAAGCGATTCCTCTAGTTCGCAAGATTGTTGGCCCTACTGAGCCAAAATCCGCTGATATGGGCACCATTCGCGGTGATTTCGCACACATGAGCTATGGTTATTCTGATGCAAAGAAGATGGGCGTGCCTAATCTAGTTCACGCTTCTGCTACTCCAGACGAAGCTAAAAAAGAACTTGCTCTTTGGTTCTCTGAAGATGAGCTATATGATTACTCCGACTTAAACGAGAAATATACTAGATAAAATTATGTCAGAATTATCTTTTGATGGGCAAAGAGAGGGCGAAAAGGTAATTTTTACATTCCGTCGGCATTTCTCCACTGCGAAGAAAGGGGTGTTTTTCCTGATTTTTATGATAGCAGTCGGTATCGTCCCGATGTTCCTCTGGAAAGATGACGCACGGATGTTTTGGGTGTTTATAGGTTGTGTAGTAGTTGGATTATTAGGGCTGGGCTATGCTTATATGATGTGGTATTTCTCTATCTATATCGTGACAAATGAGCGTATCCGCCAGATTATCCAAAAAGGACTGTTCAAGAAGTCCATTGTGGATTTGGGATTGGATAAAATCCAGAGTGTGTCAGTTAGCACTCCCGGCATGTTGGCTGGAATTTCTGGCTATGGAACAATATTAATTCAGACGGGGGTGGGTGATTTAATTATTTCTCAGGTGCCAAAGCCAGAAAAGATCCATAATAGATTACAAAACGCAATAAAGATGGCGGAAGAAAGCCAGGGATGATATAATAGAATAATAAAATGGCAAAAGTATTAAAGAAAATCAAGAGCAAGACTTCCAAGCCGATACACAAGACAGAGAAAGAGAAGTTAGAAGAACGGCGTGAAGAGATTCTAGCGCAAGGACGGAAGTTTAAATATCCGATGCAGTTTGCGAAGCACCGCTTGGTGTTTATCACGATTGCGATTGCATTTCTTGCATTAATAGGAGTAGCGGTATTCGGTTGGGTTTCTTTGTATAAGAGCCAAAGCACTAGCGATATCCTTTATCGTTTAACTACAGTCGTTCCAATTCCGGTGGCTAATGTGGATGGAGAAAGAGCGAGATATAGTGATTATCTAATGATTTATCGTAGTAGCATTATGCCAGTAGAACAGCAAAACGGTTCTTCCGATGAAGAAGAGGGCGATACGGAGAGTATCCAAAAGTTCTACAAGAGAACCGCATTGACTGAGGCAGAGAAATACACTTATGCACAAAAATTAGCCAAAGAAATGGGCATTAGCGTAGATAAAGGTCAGGTTGATAAGGCATTTGATGAACATCTAAAGATTGGTGGTACGGAGCGTAGTGAAGAGAGCTTCCTAAAGGTATTAAAGGATAATTTTGGCCTGAGTAAGGAAGAATATCAGCGGATGCTATTTCTTTCTTTGACGGAAGTAGAAGTATCAAAGAAGATTGATACTACGGCTACCGACAATATAGAGAAAGCTAAGCAAATGTTAGCAGAGAACGGTGGCGATTTCCACGCGGTAGCAGAAACCCTTAATCTTGAATATGAGGAGACGGGAGAGCTGATAGATGTGAAGAATGTAGATGGAGGTCGTTCCTCTAGGGCATATAATATGGCGCCAGGAGAGATTTCTGAGCCGTTCGTATCTCAGAATGGCGATTATTATTACATCTTGAAACTAGTAGATAAATCCGATGCTAAAGTATCGTATGTATCTCTGGGGATACCTTTTACGGAGTTAGAAAAGCGCTTCAACCAGCTGAAAGATGACGGGAAAATCAAGGAATACATAGAGCTAGAAGAGATAGCGCAGTAATATGGTATAATAGACCATACAAGCGGGTATCGTATAACGGCTACTATGCATCCTTCCCAAGGATGAGATCGGGGTTCGACTCTCCGTACCCGCACCATACAGAGAAGAATAGGAAAATTAGCACTCTTGACACGAGAGTGCTAATTTGCTATCATAAGAGTATGCAAGACGAATTTAATGAAATTATGAGTCATCTATCAGAAAATGCTCGCTTTGCTATCCAAAAAGCCGATATGTTTTCTAAGAGGTATAATAACGGCTATATGAGTACAGAGCATCTTCTACTTGGTATTCTTGATATGGATGCCTGTACGGGAGCACATATTCTGGCAGATGAGGGTGTAGAATTGGCGGATGCAGAAAAGGCACTCAATGCCGTAGCGGTGGAGGTGCCAGGTTCTCAGATGGCGATGATGTCGTTATCAGAAGCAACCGTGTTGACACTTCGAATGGCAGGAAACTTTGCTAGGGATTATGGTCTGGAGGTGGTAGGTACAGAACATATATTGCATGCACTTGTGACCCAGCCAAATTCTAGAGCATCTATAATTTTGACTGGCTTGGGTGTAGACATTAGCGAAGTCGCCAAAACCATAGAAGGTTTGGTGGAAAAACAGGCAGAATCAGCTAAGAAGTCTAAGGAAAAAGAAAAATACAGTAATCAACCAAAGCTAAAATGGCTCTCTCGTTACGGGGAAGATTTAACGCGATTAGCGAAAGACGGAAAACTAGATACTGTGATTGGTCGTGATAAGGAGATAGAACGTACTATCACTGTGCTTTGTCGTCGAACGAAGAGTAATCCTGTCCTCATTGGTGAGGCGGGTGTTGGTAAGACCGCTATTGTGGAAGGGCTGGCGGCACGTGTAGCAAAGAATGATGTTCCTGGCAACCTGATTGGCAAGAAGATTTATCAAGTAGACTTATCTTCTATGGTAGCTGGTACAAAGTTTCGTGGAGAGTTTGAAGAGCGTATCAAAGGCGTGATAGATGAAGCAATTAACCACCCGTCTATTATATTGTTTATTGATGAGCTACATTTATTAGCTGGTGCAGGTGCTGGTAGTGATGGGACGATGGATGCAGCAAATATCCTGAAGCCGGCTCTGGCTCGTGGTCAAATCAAGTTGATTGGTGCGACTACCTTGGATGAGTACCGCAAGAACATAGAAAAGGATAAGGCTCTGGCTCGTCGTTTCCAGACGGTAATAGTAGAGGAGCCAAGCAATGCAGTAACTCTGCGTATCCTCAAAGGTATTAAGTCTCATTATGAGAAGCATCATGGTGTAGAAATTCCAGACAAGATTTTGGAAACTGCGATTAATATGTCTAGCAGATATATTAATGATAGATTTATGCCGGACAAGGTGATAGATGTCATAGATGAAGCTTCCGCCATTGCAAAAGTGGCAGAGGATAAGAAGGGTGGTAGCAAGTATAAGAAGTTAAAGATAGAACAAAAAGATTTGGAAGAGAAGGTTGCCGCTGCAGCAGAAGCGGAAGATTTTGAGAAGGCGGCACTTTATAAGACACGTGTAGCAAAGATTAATGAAGAGATTAAGAAGTTGGAAAAAGCTGGCGCCAATAAAGAAAAAACACCAAAGCTAACAGAAGAAAATCTAGCCAAAGCTATCTCTCTGAAGACCGGTATTCCAGTATCTAAGGTGCATGGCTCAGAGATGGAGATGCTGTTGAAGCTAGAAGACCATATAGATAAGGCAATTATTGGCCAAGATGAGGCGGTGCACGCAGTATCAAAGGCGATTCGTCGTGGCCGTTCTGGTATTGCTAGCTCCACGCGCCCGATTGGTTCATTCCTCTTTATGGGCCCGACTGGCGTGGGTAAGACAGAGCTAGCGCGTGTAATTGCGCGTGAGGTATTTGGCGGAGAAAACGCTTTAATCAAGATTGATATGAGCGAATTTGGTGAGAAACATAATGTTTCTCGGCTAGTTGGCGCACCCGCAGGTTATGTTGGCTATGATGATGGTGGTAAATTGACAGAAGCAGTGCGTCGTCATCCATATTCTGTAGTATTATTTGATGAGATAGAAAAGGCTCATCCAGACGTCTTCAATTTGTTGCTGCAAATTTTGGAAGATGGCGTATTGACGGATGGACAGGGGAATAAGGTAAAGTTTAATAATACTGTAGTGATTTTGACATCTAATTTAGGTGCAGAGAGTATGTATCAGGATGATGATTTTGGCTTTGCTGGAGGAAAGAAAGATACAAAGAAATCTCGCGAGGCGGAATATGAATTGCAAAAAGAAGCGGCCAATCGTGCTCTGAGACGCGCAATGCGACCAGAGTTGATTAATCGTTTGGATGCAGTGCTAGTATTCCACGCTCTGACTAAGAAACAAGTAGAGCAGATCTTTGATACGTTAATAGAGGATTTGAAGAAACGTCTAGCGGCAAAGCATTTAGGGCTAAAGATTACCCCAGCGGCAAAGGCATGGTTGATAGATATTGGTTATGATCCAAAGAATGGCGCCAGACCGTTACGCCGTGCAATAGAGGACAATGTAGAAACACTGGTTTCTGATGCTATTATTGCTGGAAAATTGAAGTCTGGTGATATTATTAATATAGACAAGAAAAAAGACACACTAAAATTAAGTACCATAAAGGAGCAGAATGCCTAAAAACAAATCACGTAATATCATCCTTGCAGTTTCGGCACTAATCGTAGTGCTGGCAGGCGTGTTTATTTACCTCAATCGTATCGTGATTTATGACTGGCTGATGGCAATGAGCTACCGTGCTCCAGCAGAGGTGGCAGAAGTGGAAAATAAGATTGCCTTAACTGATCGGGCAAAGCTGATTTTTGCAGCGACACATCCAAGCATGGAAAGTAGGGAAGATTTTAATGAACATTGTAACTCCCATGAGAAAGAGATATCTATCCTTGGTTGTTATTCTGATGGTAAGGTACATATTTATAATATCCAGTCATCAGAACTGAATGGGATTTTAGAATCTACGGCAGCGCACGAGTTGCTACATGCAGTGTGGGATAGAACGGATAGCGGAGAAAAATCACGTTTGACGAATTATTTGATGGATGTGTATAACGATGAAAAATACCACGATTTGTTATCGGATGACCTAGATACTTACGAGCAAAAGAATCGTATAGATGAGCTACATTCGCGCATCGGTACAGAAATTGCAGATTTGCCAGAGGAACTAGAAAAGCATTATGCTAGATATTTTATCAATCAAGATTTGGTGGTGGATTTTTATAATAGCTATATCACGCCGTTCAAGGAATTAGATGAGGAAATAAAAGCGCTATCCGCGGAATTAGAAAGTGCGAACGCGGAGATAGAGGAAAAATCAGCATCTTACTATGCGAGAGCAGAACAATTACTGAAGGAAGTAGATGAATTTAATGCGTGTGCTAATACATCTGGATGTTTTGCTTCTAATGCGGCGTTCCTAGCTAGGAGAAATCAACTGATGGCGGAGCAGGCCAACCTAGATGGAATGTATGATGAGATTAATTCATTAGTCAATCATTATAATACGCTAGTAATAGAATATAATGCCAACGTTTTGCGTGGGGAAGAACTAGAAAAAGCGATGAACTCCAACGCAGAGATAGAGAGTGAAATTAAGTAACGAAAGGAGAAAATATGAACAAGAAAAATGATTATTTAGTACCAACAGTAGTAGAGGAAACTGCTAAAGGTGAGAGAGCGTATGATATTTATTCTCGACTGCTTACAGATAGGATTGTGTTCCTTGGTGAAGATGTAAATCCGCATACAGCTAATTTGGTGATTGCGCAGCTGTTGTTTTTAGCGCACGAAGATCCAAAGAAAGATATTAAGTTATATATTAACTCTCCTGGTGGTAGCGTATATGACGGTTTAGCGATTATTGATACGATGAACTATATTCAGCCAGATGTACAGACAATCGGTATTGGTTTACAGGCATCGATGGGTGCAATGTTGCTTTCGTCTGGTGCTAAGGGCAAGAGGTATGTTTTGCCAAATTCTCGTATTATGATTCATCAACCATCTTATGGTTCTCCGCAGAGTAAGGTGACCGACCAAGAGATTGAATTGCGTGAGGGGCTATATCTAAAAAAGAGACTCATAGAAATGCTGGCAAAGAACACTGGCCAGGATGCAAAAAAAGTAGAGAAAGATATGGACCGCGACAACTGGATGTCGGCCGAAGAAGCCAAAGAATATGGTATAATTGATGAAATAATCACCAAATAATTTCCGTAGCGAGGAGGTAATTAGAAAATGGCTAAGTCCAAGGCGAATTTCGTTTGTAGTAACTGTGGTGCGACATTTTCTAAATGGTCTGGTAAGTGCGATAATTGTGATGAATGGAATACACTAATAGAACAAACTGCCGCAGAAGCGGCAGAGGGAAAATCTGCCTTAGCAAAGGGAAAAATTTCTGGCAAACATCTGGAAACTGTTTCTATTAAGGATATTATCCCATCAGATGAGACCGCTAGGCTCTCTACTGGGTTTAAGGATTTGGACGCGGTATTGGGTGGTGGTTTTTTACTTGGTTCTGTAACGCTCCTTACTGGTCAGCCAGGTATCGGCAAATCTACACTCCTCATGCAGATTTGTTCAGAAGTTTCTAATAGCAGTCCAGCGCTTTATATCTCTGGTGAGGAATCGGCCGGTCAGGTAAAGATGCGAGCGGAGCGCCTAGGTGCAAAGTCAGAAGATTTGCACTTTGCTAGTAGCACCTCCGGTAATGATATTGCTAAGACCATAGAAGATGGACAATTTCAGCTGGTGATAGTAGACTCTATTCAGACTTTGTCACTGGCAGAGCTAACATCTGCACCTGGCGCAGTATCACAAGTGACGAATTGTGGCAACTTGATTATTCGTGCTGCAAAGAGTTCTAATACTGCGGTGGTGATAGTTGGCCATGTAACTAAGGATGGTTCTCTGGCTGGACCAAAGGTCTTGGAGCATTTGGTAGATGTAGTGATTAATTTTGAGGGAGATCGTTATGGTGGATTCAAGACAGTGCGGGCGATTAAGAATCGCTTTGGTTCTACAACAGAGGTTGCTATCTTTGAGATGAACCAGAGAGGCCTGGTGGAAGTGCAGAATCCATCTGCTGCACTCCTAGCAGAGCGTCAGAATAATGACGGCTCCATTATCCTCTCTACATTGGAGGGGACACGCCCGATTTTAGTGGAGATACAGGCTCTCGCTACGCCAAGCGCCTTTGGTTATCCGAAACGTGCTGCATCGGGTTACGACATTAATCGTTTGAACTTATTAATCGCAGTATTAGAGCGGCGCACGCGTCTGAAATTGAATGATAAGGATATTTTCATCAATGTGGTTGGCGGGCTGAGAGTGCAAGATTCGGCAGCAGATTTGGCGATTTGCCTAGCGATTGCTTCTGCTGTGGCGAAAAGAAAGTTGCCAGAGAGCTATGTTGTATTTGGCGAGGTGGGATTGGGTGGAGAGATCCGCTCTGCCTTCCGTCCGGATCAGAGAATTTCTGAGGCAAAGAAGCTGGGTTTCAAGCACGCTATTGCACCAATGACTGCGAAAGATAGCTTCGTTATCCCAGTCAGAGATTTGCGCACGACGTTAATCAAATATATGAATGAGGAATAATGAGGATACTTGGCATTGACCCTGGTACTGGCATCTGTGGCTTCGGCGTAATAGAAGTGAGGCGTGGCAAGCCAGTAATGATAGATGCTGGTGTGATTACTACCCCACCGCATACACCGTTGCCAGAGAGGTTGGAAGATATCTATAATTCTCTACATGAGGTGATAAAGCTAGACAAGCCAGACGTAGTGGCGATAGAAAAACTATTCTTCATGCAAAATATTACTACTGGGATTTCTGTGGCGGAAGCACGTGGTGTGTGTGTCCTAGTAGCAAAGCAATCTGGTTTGCCGATTTATGAGTATAGTCCAAATGAGATTAAGAAAAGTATGACAGGCTATGGTCACGCAGAAAAGAAGCAAATTCAGGAGATGGTGAAACTGCATCTGGGGCTAGATGCAGTGCCGAAGCCGGATGATGCGGCCGATGCGCTAGCCGCAGCAATAGTGCATTCGTTCATGCATAGAGACAGATGAGATTTCTTATCTGCTCTTTAATGCCTGTTTGATCCGCTCTTCTGTTGGGAGATTTTCGTCTATGCCAGACAAAGCATCGGTAGCATCTTTTAGTGGGAAGCCTAGCGCCATGAGTGCATCTAAAGCTTCGTCATTCTCACTAACCTTTGGTGCGCCGACGATTTCAGCGGTGCCGTATTTGGATGGTAGACCCACCTTGTCACGCAAATCCACAATTACGCGCTCGGCGGATTTCTTGCCGACACCAGCTGCTTTAGAGATGAAACTTACATCCCCATTTGCAATTGCGTTGCGAACTTCTTCTGGCGTACCGAGCGACAAAATCGCCATGCCGGCTTTTGGCCCGACACCGTTCACAGAGATTAGCAGCTCAAAAATTTTCTTGGCTGCCAGGGTAGAAAAACCATATAATTCTTCCGCCGTCTCTGCCACCTTGTGATATGTATAAAACTTTTTCTCGTCATTCAGGTTTACTTCGTCATAATCTAGCGTCGTGAGCGCTAATTCATATCCTACACCGCTCACATCTACGATGATGGAGCTATTAAACTTTTCTGCAATAATTCCTTTGATATGCGCTATCATTATGATCTCCTTAGAGTATTAGTAATTTGTAGCGCGAATCTCAAAGAAACTCTGTGGATGAGCGCAGACAGGGCAGGTCTCTGGTGCGTTCTCTCCGACATGGATATAGCCACAATTACGGCATTTCCAGACAGTAACCTTATCAGACTTGAATACGATATCTTCTTCTACATTCTTGAGCAATTTGATGTAGCGGTCTTCGTGCTCTTTCTCAATTGCACCAACACCTTCAAATTTCTGAGCGATTTCCTCAAATCCCTCAGCACGAGCTTGCTCGGCGAATTTCTTATACATATCAGTAGCTTCATATTCTTCGCCTTTGATAGCATCTTTTAGATTCTCAGTGGTGTCTGGCACTGCACCGTCATGGAGATATTTGAACCAAATCTTGGCGTGTTCCTTTTCATTATCGGCGGTCTCTTCAAAGATTGCGCCGATTTGTTCGTAGCCGTCTTTCCTAGCCTTGGAAGCATAGTATAGATATTTAGTATATGCTTGGGCTTCTCCAGAGAAAGCGGTTTGCAGGTTTTGATAGGTTTTTGAGCCTTCTAAATCTTTTGTAGTAATAGCCATGAAATCTCCTTTTCTACTATTATACACTATTTTTCTGACAATAAATACTGGATGAAAACCCGAACAAAACCCGTAAATAACATGGCTTTGTGTGTCCTATATAACAATTGTGGATTTTGTCGCAAAAAGTTTTCCACAAATGCTTCCTCTGTAAAATGCTAATTTTTGGCGAAAATTTGCATTTTTGGAAAAAACATAAAAATTATGCTTGACAAAACCGTTCGGGGGGGGGGTAATATGGAAATTACAAAGGTCATAAATATAAAAACCATAAAAAACGAAAGGAAATAAATATTATGTCCAAAAAATCTACAAAGATCATTGCCGCTGCTGGCGTAGTCGCTGGCCTCGGTGTCGCTGCTTTACCTGCAATGACATTTGCTGCCAATTCTCAGTCGGTTACTGGCGAAGCAGATATCTATGCTCAGGTTAACCCTGCAATTGCTATGACCATTACTGGTAACAACGATAACAATGGTCATGTTGCTGGTGGATATGGAGCCGTTGATGTATTTAATCCTTCTGGTGCTGCTTCAAGCAATATTGGTGGGCATGCTACTCCATCTACACCAACTACTGTTGCCTCTTCTAGCTGGATTGACCTTCTGCCAAATGCTTCTGCTCATGGTTCAGATGGCAATGGTTTTAAGTCAACCATCACCGTCTTCACTAATGACACTGGTTTCACTCTAAATATTAGTGGTGAAGGTGCAAATGATGCACTAGCTGCAATGGTAAAAGAGGGTTCTTCAGCTACTATTGCTGCTAATGGTATAGTAAAAGCAGGAGCAGCTGGTTGGGGATATGCAGTCGACACACCTGTGACGACTGATGCTACTGGCGAAACGCCTAACTATGCCGTAGCTGCAGCTGAAATTAAAGATGGTACTGGTCCTACAACGGCTGGCGGTGATGTAACTACTGTTTACTATGGTGTATCCGCTGCCTCAAGTCAGGAAACTGGTCTTTACAAGGCAACTGTCACCTATACTGCTACAACGGATAACTAATTTCGGTCACACTGTGATCAGGTGCGCGTAGCATAATAAACCTTTCTATAATGTTTATTTATATGACCAAACTTAAATGATATTATATTAAGGACACGCATCTGGAAAATCCCCTGAACACTCAGGGGATTTTCGCAGGGACATGATATAATGAAATGGTGAAAGTTGGAAAAATTATACCGAATGGTGTTAGTCTGGAAAAACACGAAAACAATACAATCGTGTTCTTTACTAATTTAGGACATAGTATTGAACTTATTCCGCCATCTAATACTCCAAAAGTGAAATCTCCAGATTTCATAATGGATGGCAAGGCTTGGGAAATGAAAAGTCCGCAAGGTGGAAGTCGCGTTACGGTAGAGCACGCTTTTAAACGTGCTGCCAAGCAATCGGAAAATATAATTTTGGATTTGAGACGCACTAAGATACCAACTAATCAGGCAGAAACATCTATTAAGAAATTATTCAAGACATCAAGGAGAGTGCGTGCTCTCAAAGTGATTACTAGGGAACAAGGGCTGATTGACCTTAAGAAGTAAGTGTGCTATAATGTAAGTAATGAGGGCGACCTTTTGTCGAAGAGCAAAAGGCCAAGCCCTCAATTAAGTGGTATTTATCCCGTTCTGGATTATCTATGAAGGGGATTTTTTGTTGGTAACATATCTTCATGAAAACCCGAACAAAACCCGTAAATAACATGGCTTTGTGTGTTCTATGTAACAATTTTGGATTTTGTTGCAAAAAGTTTTCCACAAATGCTTCCTCTGTAAAATGCTAATTTTTGGTAAAAATTTGCATTTTTGGAAAAAACATAAAAATTATGCTTGACAAAACCGTTCGGGGGGGGGGGTAATATGGAAATTACAAAGGTCATAAATATAAAAATATTAAAATTTGTGAAAGGAAATAAAAATTATGTCCAAAAAATCTACAAAGATCATTGCCGCTGCTGGCGTAGTCGCTGGCCTCGGTGTCGCTGCTTTACCTGCAATGACGTTTGCTAGTGAAACCGTTTCTGGTGCAGTTGATTTGTATGCAGAGGTTCTTCCTGCTATTGCAATGACGATTGAAGGCAACAATGAGAGTAATAATGCTTCTACTGCCAATCCATATTATGGTACTGGCAACGGTAAAGTTGATGTATTCAATCCAGCGGGCATTGCCGGCAAGGAGCTTGATGGCCATCAAATTCCAGCTACGGCAACCGTATGGAATTCATCCAGCTACACTAGCATCCTCCCTAACACTGTAGTTAACGGTAATGATAGTGCGCTTCCTGCAAGCGGTAAGCCAACTGGCGAAGGGTTCATGTCTACTATTAATGTCTACACAAATAATGATTTGGGATATAAATTAACTGTAAAGGCAACCAGTGCATCAGCTCTTGGCCTTACTAATGCAAATAATGTAACAATCCCTCCAGTTACTATTGAGAGCGGTGAATCAACTGGTACACTGGTAGCTGGAACACCTGCATGGGGATACAAAGTCGGTACAGCTTCTGCTGATGGGGCTGGATACTCTGCAATCACCGGAAGTGATGTTGTGATTGCTGGCAAGAAGAGTAAGACTGGTGATCCATCTGCAACTCCAGCAACTCACGGCCAAGAGACATTAGTGTTCTATGGTGTTGCAACCGCAGCTGACCAGCAGACAGGTGTATACCACGGAAACATTACATATACTGCTACTACATTTGATAGTACTTCAGACCCTGATTACTCCAATCCTGTCTTGGAAAACTAATTTCGGTCACACTGTGATCAGGTGCGCGTAGCATAATAAGCCTTTCTATAATGTTTATTTATATGACCAAACTTAAATGATATTATATTAAGGACACGCATCTGGAAAATCCCCTGAACACTCAGGGGATTTTCAATGTGATATAATAGATAGAACTAGGAGGAATATGGCAATTGAACGCGTAGTCAGTACGACTGTCTCGGAAGAAGACCAAGAAGAAGAGATTATTGAAAAATCTCTGCGTCCGACCAATTTTGATGAATACATTGGCCAAGAGCGCATGAAGAAAAACCTCAAAATCGCCATTGATGCTGTAAAGAAGCGCAAGGCTTCTCCAGACAAGGAAATTTCCGCCACTGCTACACTAGATCACATATTACTATATGGTCCTCCGGGGCTCGGCAAGACTACAATGGCAAATGTGATTGCGCATGAAATGGGCGCCAATCTGAAAGTTACCTCTGGCCCAGCGATAGAACGAGCAGGGGATTTAGCTAGTATTCTAACTAACCTACAAGACGGAGACGTATTATTCATAGACGAGATTCATCGTTTGCGCCGGGCAGTGGAAGAAGTATTATACTCTGCGATGGAAGATTTTAAGCTAGATATTACTATTGGCAAGGGGCCAGCGGCACGTTCTGTACGTTTGGACTTGCCAAGATTCACTGTGATTGGCGCTACCACTAGGACCGGCTCTCTGGCTGGGCCACTCAGAGATCGTTTTGGCATGCTCCATCGTCTAGAATATTATCAAGAGGGAGAAATAGAACAAATTGTTTCTCGCACAGCTAACATCCTAAACTCTAAGATAGAAAAAGATGCAGTAAAATTACTTGCTACACGTTCTCGTCGCACGCCGCGTATTGCCAACCGTCTCGTTCGCCGTGTGCGCGATTATGCAGATGTGAATGGTGATGGGATAATCGACCAGAAAATTGCTCAACAATCTCTGGATTTGATGGAGATTGACGAGCTAGGCTTAGATCCAGCTGATCGTAATATGCTACGACTAATGAATGAGAACTACGGCGATCGCCCAGTCGGCCTGAATACTATCGCTGCACTGACTGGCGATGAGGCTACTACGATTGAAGATTATAATGAGCCGTATTTGCTTCAGATTGGGTTTATCGAGCGTACTCCACGTGGTCGACGTATCACACCAAAAGCTATAAACCATCTGAAGAAATACAAGTAGAACTTGGCTTTTTTCTCTATCTGTGATATAATAAAGAAAAGAGGAGAGTTGCCCGAATGAAAAAGGAACTAGTCAAACTCCATCACGCACGTAGTGCGAAAGATTTTCCAGAGCTGAGATTGGAAGAGAATGAGTATGTTGAGTTGGCTATTCAGCGTTCATATCTCGGGCTTGTTTTTATCTGGGCAGCAGCTTGTACGGGCTATGTGGCATTATTGGTTGCAATCGTTTTTTTGGCGGTGGGAAATGCTGGCAGTGCTAATGTTGCCAGTCTCAATGGTTTTGCCAAATCTTATTTGTATTTAATTATCTTGATTTTGTTTGGCATCATTACAATTTCCGCTTTGGTCGGCACCAGAGTCTATAAGGGTAATCGGCTCTATGTTACTAATAAGCGCCTGATTCATCATCAGACTAACTCACTTTTTTCTAAGTCCGTGAATGTGATTGAGCTAGTTTCTATTGAAGACGTGTCGTTTAAGCAGGAGAATATTGGTGACCATATCTTCAAACTAGGAACGATTAGAATGTCTACTGTTGGTGATGAGACTACTTATACATTCAAATACGTCAATACGCCAAAAGAAGAATTGGATATGATTACACACTTGGTACACATGGAGAAAGAGAAGACTAAGCGCCGCCAGCGCTTAGCAATGGACGACAATTTTGAGGATGATATTCCAGAAGAAGAAAATATACCTAACCCACAGCCTCAGCCTAGTCATTAAATACCAAATAAGTTCTATAATTAATTGCGATTTTTCTTAATATAATCGTCTTCTTTTTCTAGGTGAGAACGGAGAGTGTATTCTTTACATTGTCCATCGGTACAGTTCGCCGCTTCATAAATATAAGAACAGCCAAGTTCTCCTAGGATATATCCGCTAGGGTCGGTAAAGAGATTTGGATCTATGACGGTTAGGTTTTCTGTTGAGATAGCTTCAGGATAATAACCATTCTGGGTATAGAATCCTTCTTCCAAGGCATAATACATTGCGTTAATAGCGGTCTTGCGACGTTCGTCGCGGTCCATCGCGTCAATATTCATTTTTTGGACAAAGAAAAGTATCACTGCCAAAGTAGCAAAAGCGGCCACAATGACCAATTCTAATATAGTAAAACCAGATTTGTGCTGCTGTTCGCGATTCATAGTGATATTATAACAAAACCATTTCTGTTTGTCTATTTTTTCAGTTCGTGTTATAATCAAAAGAGTGGTACCGTAGCTCAGTTGGTTAGAGCGTGGGACTCATAAGCCCAAGGTCACTGGTTCGATCCCAGTCGGTACTACCATTTTTTATGTTAAAATAGCAGCATGGAAGATCAAGAAATAAATGTGATATTATAATAATATATAAATAACGTCAGAAAGGAGTAAAATGGCGTTAAGCAATAAAGAAATATATAAAAAGACGATAGGGTTTTCACTCTGGCGTCTTCTATGGGATGTGATTACATTCCTAATCTTGGCAGGTACTACAATTGCAGGTTTCTTGCTAAGTAATGCAATTATTAATAATGGTCTAGTTGGCTTGGCTATTGGATTTGTCGTGGGTATTATCATATTGGTATTTATCCTTCGCTACGTTTCCTATAGCTACAAAGCAGGTCAAATTGCCATGATGACCAAAGGTGTCAGTGAAGGCAAATTACCAGACGACGTAATTGGTGAAGGCAAGAAGATTGTGAAAGAACGCTTTGCCACGGTCGCTGCATATTACGTTGTGACTGGCGCTATCAAGGGAATCTTCCGTCAAATTGGTCGTGGAATTACCGCCATTGGCCAGGCAGTTGGTGGTGATTCTGGTAGCACAGTTGGTAGTGTGATTGCTGGTGTAATTGATACGATTATTGCCTATCTTTGTGATTGCTGTCTAGGTTGGGTCTTTTATCGTAGCAATGAAAAAGCTACCAAGGCAACTCTAGAGGGTGCAGTTCTATTCTTCAAACATGGCAAAACTTTCCTAAAAAATATGGGTAGAGTATTTGGTTTTGGCATCCTATCATTTATCGTGATTGGTGGCGTATTTACTGGTATGTTCTATCTCATTTTTGCCGCATTCCCAGATGCATTTACAGCTCTTAGTAAAGAGATTATCGAAGTTGGTAGTGACGTGCCATCCTGGGTATCTAATATCACGACTCTCACATGGGCTTGTGCTGGCATCTCTGGTATCATTATGTGGTCATTCATTCATTCCACATTTGTCCGTCCATTCGTCTTGGTCGGTGTGCTCAGGAACTACATTGAGTCCGGTAAGAACGAAAAGATTTCCGAGAAAGATCTTGATGAGCTAGATGCTAAATCTGCTAAGTTCAAGAAACTACGCGCAGAAGCATAATAAAATTACGCATGCAACTCACGCTGTTTATTACGATAACTCGTGAGAATTAAAATAGCCCACTTTGGGCTATTTTATGTTATAATAATAAGTGGAAGGGTGGCCGAGTGGTTGATGGCACTGGTCTTGAAAACCAGCAGGTTAATAGCCTCGCAGGTTCGAATCCTGTCCCTTCCGCCAGGAAGTATTGGAAAATATCCCGATAGGGATATTTTTTAATACTTCTTGCTTGCAAGAAGCAGGGTTTGAACCTGAGGTTCGTTATCGGAAGCGTAGCTTCCGATCATGCGATCCTGTCCCTTCCGCCCTCAGCGTAGCTTCCGATCATGCGATCCTGTCCCTTCCGCCACCACACTAAGCTATAGTTTTTTACAAAAATAAAATATATGATATAATAGTGGAGTGAATATTTTAATCTTAATTTTAGTACTAGCTGCAACTGCACTTCTTAGCTTAATTGGTGGGGTATTATTAGTGCTAGGTCGGGGGCGTTTTGTACGTAAAGTCCAAAAATGGGGGCCAGCAATTGCATTTGTCGTATTAGCTTATGCTGTATTTGGCGATATTATTCCAGAAGTCTTAGAAGAACTGCCGGCTATGGAAATGATTAGTTTTATAATTGTTGGTTTTATCGCTTGTGCAATGCTAGGGCTTTTTATGGGGAGATATCATCATCATAGTGACATCCATCATCACGGTAAACATGCAGAAACTCATGGCGATGAAATCAAGAATAAAACCCAAGCATATACAATGCTGGCGGTGGACTCCGTGCATGCAGTGGCAGATGGGATTGTGCTAGGCACGAGTTTTTTGGCAGGCACAGCTACTGGCATCCCGACTTGTCTTGCTACGATTGCGCACGAAATTCCACAGGAAGTTGGGGATTTCGCAATCATGCAAAAGGCAAAGATTAAGACGCGCAAAATTATAATTTATCAGGCGTTAAGTAGTCTAATTATCGTGCCAGCTGGCATAGTGGCTTATCTCGTGGGAGAACAATTGTTGGGCGGTCTTCCAACCGTGCTTTCTATAGTGGCAGGATTTCTGTTATATGTAGCTTTGGGGGAATTGAGCTGCACGGTGCAGATGGTGCGAGGGAAATAAGTTGCTTTCGAGTGAGATAGGTGAGATTCTCCAAAAAAATAATATAAAAAATTAGCTCCTTCTAAGGAACTACTTTTTATTGGTAGAGCTGGCTGGAATCGAACCAGCATTGTATCCTTAGAGGGGATATGTCCTATCCGTTGAACGACAGCTCCATCGTCTCAATTATAACATAAATTTGTCATTCCTGGAATCCTTGGCAGACCTTGCAAAGATGAATTGCACGGTCTTCTGGATCTAATTCACTTCCACAAACATCACATTTTACATCAAAATCGTTACTCATATTTCAATTATACAACAAGTAAGCATTTTGAATTCGCTTAAGATTGCAATTATTTTTTTTATGTGCTAATTTATCAGTAAGTGGGCGTTGAGGAGCGCGCACTTTTTGTTGTTATAGACAATGTTCATTAAAAATACGGAGGTGATAAAATGGCAATATTCTATGTGGTTATTGCAATAGCAATTGTAGCGTTCATAGCACTTGCCCGCAATTTCATCGACCTGAAAAATCATGATGAGGGAACGGCGGAAATGCAGGATCTCGCGAAGATTATTCGCGATGGCGCTATGACTTTTCTGGCAAGGGAATATAGAATTATTATTCCCACGGTAATAGTGGTAGCATTTATCTATATGCTATTCATGGAAGTCGTGTCTGGATTTACTTTTATCCTGGGTGCGATGACGAGTTCTTGTGCTTGCCTCATAGGTATGCGCGGTGGTACGTATGGCAACGTGCGTACGACTAATGCGGCTCGTGTGACTGGTCATATGAGTAGAACTATTCGTATCGCTTTGATGAGTGGTAGTATCAGTGGTTTTGCGGTGCCGGCTTTCGGAATTTTCGGAGTATGTATCGTGTGGATTACTTCTGGTGGTATCAACTTTGATGCGACAGGAACGAGTCTACTGGGTATGCTTCCGGGTGTGAGCTTTGGTCATGTGACAAATCCTTTGACAATGCGTCTCACGACGTACTCGCTGGGTTGCTCGCTGGTGGCAATGTTTAATCGTGTAGCTGGTGGTAATTACACGAAGGCAGCTGATATTTCTGCGGACTTGGTAGGTAAGAATGTTATGAATCTTCCTGAGGATGATTCGCGTATGCCCAACACAATCGCCGATTTCATTGGTGATTGCGTAAATGACATTGCTGGTAACGTATCAGACCTTAAAGAGTCACTTGTAGCAACTCCCGTTGCGACTGAATTGATTGCCATGCAGACATTCAGAGATAATCTTGCCTTGCTTGGTGCAGCCAGTGTCTATCCTTTTATCCTTATGGGTGGCGGTTTGCTTGCTAGTGTAGTGGGCGTGAATTACATTATCCTGAAGAATCGCAAGCAGATAAAAGTCATCAATGGTAAGGAAGTAGAAGTATCACGTGAGGGTGTAGACCCTGAGGAAGAGTTGAATAATGCTACGTGGGTATCAGCTATCGCAGTAGCGGTGATTGGCTTATTTGCAGCGAAGGCTGTATTTGGCAACGTTGATCTCCCGGCAGTATTTAAAGCTGGGTGGCTTTCTCCGTGGATAGCTGCAGTGCTCGGTATGGGAAGCAGTGTTGCAGTTGGCAAGTTGACAGAGATTTATACGAGTCTCAAATCTCAGCATGTTAAGGATCTCGCTTATATGGCGACGGAAGGCGAAGCATTTGTAGTCACAGAAGGTGATGCAATTGGTTCGCGTTCCATCTTGGCACCTTGCTCAGTAATCGTAGTATCTATGATAGTCTCTTGCTCGCTTTGCGGTATTTATGGTATCGCGATAGCAGCGCTGGGTATGTTGAGCTTTGTAGGAACTACTGTTTCTATTGATGCATTTGGCCCCGTGGCAGACAATGCAGGTGGTATTGCTGAGTCTTGCGGGTTGGGTGGAGCAATCAGGGCAATCACAGATGCACTGGACGCAGTTGGTAACACCACCGCAGCTATAGGAAAAGGAAATGCTATCGGCGCAGCAGCATTTGCGACGGTTGCGTTAATCATGTCATTCATTGGCTCATTCCCGTCACCTGATTTCACTGATCCGATGACTTGGGTAATGGTGATAGGAGGTATGATAATCGGCGGGGCACTAATAGAATTTTTCACTGCGATATTGACAAAAAATACTATTACAGCAGCGAAGGATTTGGCTGATGCTGGTGCAAGACAGCTTAATGAAAATCCTGAGATATTAGAAGGTAAAATGCGGCCGGATTATGAGTCTATTATTGCCAAAGCTTCAGATGATGCACTTGGACATATGTTTGTGCCAGCAGTTTTGGCATTGGCAGTTCCGGTGGTTTGCGGATTCCTGTTTGGCCCGGTATTCATCCTTGGGCTTCTGATAGGATCTACCATCGTAGCTATCAGCCGTGCGCTGTTTATGGGTAATTCTGGTGGCGCATTTGATAATGCAAAGAAGTTTATTGAGTGTGGAATGCTTTACCAGCTCGGCGAAGATGGCGAACCCATTGTTACTGAGGACGGTAAATATATCGTCATTGGCAAGGGAACCTCTGCTCACAAGGCGGCTGTTACCGGTGACACTGTTGGCGACACCAGAAAGGATGTCGTCGGCGTAGCATTGGATATCTTTATCAAGATGATGTCCACGGTCAGCAATACACTTGCACCCATGTTTTATGCGTACAGGTTATTCTAAATAAATACTCCTCGTTTTCCCCCGACATTTTAAGTCGGGGGATTTTTTAGACACAAAAAAATAAACCCTTGTGGGTTTTTATTTCATTTATGGAATGGTGATCTCGAGGAGAGTCGAACTCCTATTGACGGGATGAAAACCCGTTGTACTAACCGTTATACTACGAGACCACGAATATATTATAGCAAATAAATGCGGAAAAAGCAATTTATTCTACGTTCCACTGACAATCATATTTATACTCTACAGTATAATCGGTCTTTTCGTAAGGCGGTTGTGGTGTAATTTGAATATAGGTATGGTTAGTATTGCAATAATAATCACCATCAAAATATCCACGATAATCCGCATGACGGCCATTATCAAATAGCAATAATTCGCGCAAATACACTCGTGGAAAACCATAATCATGGTAAGTCAGGAATGCAGTGCTATAATCTTCATCATTGAGTGAGGCGACGAAAGAATCATAATAATAGTTTTCGTAATAATCTTTTGCTAATTCTTCTACTTTTCGTTCTGCGACCTTTTTTGGATCAAAAACTATATGTGCAACGAGATTGAAGATCACCAAAATCATACATAGAATAATTACGAGCGTAGCGAATTTTCTGGCAAAAGGCTCTGACGGAAAATTCAGTGGCTCCGCTTTGTATGGATAGGAATAATACCTCCGCATAAGACTATTTTAGCATAAATACTTCTCATTATTCCAAAAAACTCGTGCTATAATTAATCTATGAGCAAATTGTTTAAAAGAACCAAAATCTTAGCCACCATTGGGCCGGCTACTTTTACAGAAGAAAAAATCGAAGAGCTAATTATGGCTGGCGTGAATGGCTGTCGTCTGAACTTTTCACATGGGAGCTATCAAGAGCGTGATCAGCAAATAGAATGGATTAGAAAAGCTGCTCAGAAGAAGGGGCGTTCTGTTGCAATTTTGCAGGATTTGCAGGGCCCGAAGATTCGCCTGGGTGATATTAAGGACAATCACTTAGATGTTCGCAAGGGTGATAAACTTATCTTAGACCACGCTTGCGAAGAGCATGATGGTGGTAACGTGATTCCAGTGCAATACAACCTTGCAGAGAAGGTAAAGGTGGGGGAACCACTCTCTATGTTTGATGGTAAAGTTAAATCCACTGTAACAGAAATAGTCAGCAAGACTGCCATTGAGGTGGAAATAGAAAATGATGGTTTCATTATGAGCCATAAGGGCTTGAACTTACCTGATACGGACTTCGGCGGTGATATTATTACGGAAAAAGATATGGCTGATATTGAATTTGGTGCTAGTCGCGATTTTGATTATGTGGCGTTATCTTTTGTCCAGAGCGCAGATGATATTGAGAAGTTACGTCAGATTTTACTGAGTCATGGTTCTACCGCACAGATTATTGCAAAGATAGAAACTAAGAAAGCCATTGAGAGTGATGAGGCGATGGAGGCAATCGTCAAGGCGACAGATGGCATTATGGTGGCACGTGGTGATATGGCGGTGGAAGCTGGAGCGGAAGTTGTGCCGATTGTCCAGCGCAAGCTTATCGCGATGTGTCGTGAGCATAGCAAGATGTGTATCGTAGCGACTCAGATGATGGGTTCTATGGTAGATAATCCAGAACCTACTCGCGCAGAGGTTTCCGATGTGGCTAATGCCGTGATTCAGGGTGCGGATGCAGTGATGCTTTCTGATGAGACTGCTAATGGACAATATCCAGTAGAGGCAGTGAAGGCGATGAAGAAAGTCATCCTGTATACGCAAAATCATTCTCATGTTTCGCCGATTAACCATGATGTGACTGGTGAGTTTAAGAATTATGATGCGATTGCAGAGGGTGTAGTCCGCCTAGCAGAGAAGATTGATGCTGACGTGATTGTTTGTCAGACTGCCACAGGCGCTACCGCTGCAGCTATTGCTGCTCAGCGCCCAACTCTACCAATTGTTACCGTCACCAGCAATGCTCGCGTGGCAGGCCAGTTGGCGTTAACTTATGCTAACTCGGCCTTTGTCCGTACCTATTCAGAGACTTATGGGTTAGATTTGGCGCAAGAATTGAAGGAATCTGGTTATTTACAGATTCGCGATGATCACGAGGATATTTTAGCCGTGATTATGTCTGGACACAAAGATATTGCTGGTGGGACCGATACGATTAAGATTGTCCGTATTTAAAGTTATCTGTTATAATATAAGTAATAAGTGGAGGTATTATGTTTGATAAAAAAAGTGTGTCTGATGTGAATGTCCGTAACCAGACTGTTTTGGTGCGCGTGGATTATAATGTGCCAATGAAAGATGGCATTGTGACAGATGACCTCAGAATTCGTGCTAGCATTCCGACAATAGAGCTATTAGAGAAAAAAGGTGCACGTCGAATTATCTTGATTTCCCATCTGGGTCGCCCAAAGGGTCAAAAAGTGCCAGAATTATCTCTCGCCCCTGTGGCAGAGAAGTTAAAGGATTTATTACCAGATAAAAAAGTATTCTTCGTATCTGATGTCTCTGGCCCAGATGTAGAAGAGGCTGTGGAAAACCTACCAGTAGGCGGGATTTTACTATTAGAAAATTTACGTTTCTTTCCTGGAGAAGAGGCTAATTCCACTGATTTTGCCAGAGAGATTGCAGAATCTACCCATGCAGATTTGTTTGTTCAGGATGGCTTTGCTGTAGTACATCGTGCACACGCCTCTACGGATGCCATTACAAAGGAGCTGCCATCGGTAGCAGGGCTATTATTAGAGAAAGAAGTTACTGCCCTAAAGGCTATTACAGAAAAGCCAGAGCATCCGTTTATCGTTGTTATTGGGGGCGCAAAGGTAGATGATAAGCAGCCTTTGATAGACAAATTTGCTAAAATTGCCGATAAAATCGTCGTAGGAGGCAAGATTGCTGCGGATGGCTATACCAGCCCACTCGATACTGTTTATGTTGCAGAAGACTTTAGAGAGGGTACAGAGGGCGAAGATGCTGGCAAAAAGCTGGATATTGGCCCGATATCTGACGAAAAAATCTGCAATATGTGTCAGAATGCAAAGACTGTCCTCTGGAATGGGTTACTAGGACTAGCGGAAAAGCCTGAATTTGCTATTTCTTCTACAGATTTGGCTCAGACACTGGGTAGAGCTCCTGACCTTACTAGTGTTATCTGTGGTGGCGACACGACTGGTTTTGTAGAAAATCTGCAGAAAAAAGAGCCAGATTTGCAGTATTCCTTGATTTCTACTGGTGGTGGCGCGGCGCTGGAACTGCTATCAGGAGTAGAATTACCTGGGATTGAAGCACTAGAAGACAAATAACATATTGCTGGATTTCTATTTACAAATCACGTCTTTTTTGCTACAATAAGATTACTAGATAATCACTTGTATCGTTCGTCATCAGAGGTAGTGGCGGACCTGCATATTGTAAGAAAATAAAGGGATTTTTTATAATGAATAAACAAGAACAAGAACGCCGGGCGAAATTACTGGCAAAAGCACGGGAGAGATTGCCGAGCATCAAAGAACAGTTCGAGGAAGCTCAGAATAGGCATTTTAACAGTAATTTTGAGCCGGGTGGGAAGGATGCCCACTTAGTATCCCGCACGCGCCAGAAGGCTTCTAAGGTAGCAAAAACGGCAAATCAGCCCAAAAAAGTGGCGAAAAATGCTTCAAAAGGTGCTAAATCCACCCCTAAAAAGGTTGCTACAAAGTCTAAAACTGCGACGGAGAGCAAGAAAGTTGCCCTGTCTGTTTCTGTTAAAAAAGGCGAGATGGTACATCATCAGAGGATGTTATCTCAGGATGTTAATGCACAGGCGACCCAACATATTATCGGTGTTCCTGTTAATAAATCACGTTATAATGGCTACAATGGCCAGCAGGTTACTCATGCCCAGCTCAAGTCTGCCCGTCCAGATCGGGACTCTGTCAAAATCATCCCAATTGGTGGTTTGGGAGAGTTTGGCATTGGTAAAAACATGACAATCATAGAATATCATGGGGAGATGGTAGTGATGGATATGGGTGTATTATTCGCTGGGGCGGATTATCCGGGCGTGAATTATATGATACCAGATATCAAGTTCTTAGAGGATAATAAGGACAAAGTTAAGGCGATATTGTTTACTCATGCGCATTTGGACCACATTGGAGCTTGTCGTCATTTATTGCCAAAGTTCAATCCGATTACGCCGATTTATGGTACGGATTTCACTATCGGCATGATCAAGAAGCAAATGTCAGAGCTAGAAGATGAGCCAGATCTTAATTATAATGTAGTCGATCCGTTTAAACATGAAAAAATACAGGTTTCTGAGCATTTATCGGTAGAGTTTATTCATGTTCTACATTCTATTCCTGGTAGTACAGCTATTGTGGTTCGCACTCCAAATGGTGTGATTTACTTTTCTGGCGACTGGCGCCATGAGGAAAATCCATACGGCAAGCAGACTGATTATGAGCGTATTGACGAGATTGTAAAAAAAGAGGGAATTGATTTAATGTTTAATGAGTCTACAAATATAGACTCCCCCGGTCATCACCCACATTCTGAGTATGATGTCGGCGATAATCTGGGTAAGGTAATGGATCACTACGCTAATGGACGTGTGATTATCTCTTGTTTCTCTTCCCAAGTTTCTCGTATAGAGAGCACCCTACGTGAGGCGGCTAAACGTGGTCGCAAGGTGGCATTTGCCGGCTTCTCTATGATTAATAACGTAGAAGTTGCCCTCCGTACCAAGAATATCAAAGCGCCGAAAGATACCATTATGAAGATGGAGGATATCATCAAGCTTCCAGATGATAAAGTTACAATTGTTTGTACCGGTTCTCAGGGTGAGCTAAATGCAGTGCTTAATCGTATGGTGACTGGTGCACATAAATATATTAAGATTAAAGCTACGGATACAATTGTCTTTTCATCTAATCCAATTCCTGGTAACGAGCCACACGTGGTGAGCACGGTGGACGGGCTATTGCGTGAAGGCGCACAGGTGATTCAAAATGGCAAGACACATTTGACTAATATTGGCCCACTTCATCTGTCAGGTCACGCTTATTATGAGGACCATGTGGATTTTGTCACTAGACTGCATCCAAAGAATTATTGTCCATACCATGGTGAGTTTTATATGTTGCAGCACAATGCAGAGATGGCAGAAAATGTGATTGGTATTCCGAAGGATAATATCATCGTCTCTGATGATGGTGATATCATAGAGTTCACCAAGGATAAAAAGATTAAGAAGAATGGCCGCATCCCAGTAGGGAACAAATTATATGATGATGCAGATCAGCCAGTACATGAGGCGGTGGTAAAAGATCGTATCCATATTTCTCGTGAGGGTATTTTTGTGATAGTGCTGACTATTAGTAAGAAAACTGGCCGATTGGTTAAGACACCAGATATTGTTTCTCGCGCTTTTATCTATCTAGATAATTCAGAGGATTTGATTGGTAAAATTCGTCACTATTTGCGGGTAAAGGTAGAAAAAACCATTTCTACTGATCCAGCGTTGAAGGATCTAAAAGAAGAAATCAAAGAAGATGTTACTCATATTCTCTATGACGCCACGGGACATACACCAATTGTGATTCCAGTCATTAATAAAGTGTGATATAATAGAATAAATATAAGAGGATTTGGCTATATGAGAAAAATAAAGAGTATGCTAATGGCAGTTTTGCTTTCTGTCGTTAGTATTTTGTTGCCGGTTTCTGCACCAGTTTTTGCTGCAGTGGGCGATCCGATGACATCTACGATTTCTGTTTCATCTGGTTTTGCAGACAAGATGGATGGAAATATGGAGTTTGATAGTCATCAATTATCTCCGACTGGTGGTACTACTCCTCAGTATGATAGCACGGGTAGTAATCACACCATTAAGTTCGGCTTTTCTATTGAGTATGGAGAGATAAGTGGATATACACTAGAACAGGTTACTGTCAATGGCGTTAATACTGCATTTTCACCACTTGGTGAAGATCGTTATTCTATCAGTGTTGCTGAGATGGCAAATTACGTTCTTGATTTCACTCTTTCTGGTGGGACATCTTCTTATTCTGTCATCTGGGGAAACCCTGGTTGTGTAGATATTGACGATGACGATGCCATGATAAAAAATGGCTATGCTAAGGTCATTGCCGTTTACGATGGGGAAGGTAACTTGATTAATGCGGACCAATATTCTCTTCCTGACACTGATCATGGTCTGAAGAACAACTGTGGATTGATATTTTTGCGTCCAGGCTCACAAGCAGTTTTCGAGTTTACGCCAATTTATGGCTATCAGCTCACTAGCGTCAAGGCAAATGATATTCCACTAGAAGCTCAAGCAGCGACAAATCAATATACTTTCATCATGCGAGAAGGCCATGTTCACTTTGCTGCCACTTTCACTAGGACGGCGGATGTTGTAAAAACTAATTCTGAGGCTGTTTCTGGTGGCTCTGTATCTCTGGGATCTGCCCTTGATGGTGGTACAGCACAACTTATCGTCTCTGACACAGAAGTAGATGAAACAAAGCTCGCAGGCTTTAATAATGCTGCAGGGAATTATTCTATTTCTCAGATTCTCAACATTGATTTCTTCAATGTGTTTTATAAGGGTAAAGCAGACAGTAGTGATGTCTGGGCTAATCAATTACATGAGTTGGGTGAGGAGGCCACGATTACTCTTGAATTTGCGGATGATGTAGATGTTGCGCATGTAGTCCTGGTTCACAATATCAACGATGGTGAGGACTTTGAGATTATTAAGCCGATTAGCTATGATGTTGCTGCACATACTGCTACATTCAGAGTGAAAAGTTTTTCTAATTTTGCAATTGCAACAGAGGTAGGAATGCCAAATTCAGGTTTTGTTAGTAAGTCTGATAATGTGTCATTTGCTACATCTACCATCTCTATGACGGTATTCGTTGCGACAATCATTTCTGCTGGCGCATGGTTTACTTTCCGCAATGCGGATAAAAAATAAGCCTGGACAGAAGTCAGGACAGGCTTTCTTGGTCCCCGGGACTGGAGTCGAACCAGCACATCCTTGCGGACACTAGCACCTGAAGCTAGCGCGTCTACCAATTCCGCCACTCGGGGATATACATATTTTAGCATATTTCTGGTATTATCGCCAGAGTTGAATAAAAAGCCGCTTTGTGATATACTTAAACGGTATGAGACTTCCAAAGAATCATATCAGAGTGTCTCTGTTAATTTTTGGCATAGTGATTGTTGCTTTGATTTTTGCGTCCATAATGAAATTCACTACTAATGATACATTTGCAGACGATGACGGTGAACATAAGCTAGTAGAACCACATTTTGTGACTTTTTATGATCAGGGAAAGAAGTTGACCGTAAAGACGGATGCTGTCACGGTTGGCGAGGCCTTAAGTCGAGCTGGTTATGAACTATCGGATACAGATATCGTAGAGCCAGACCGTAATTCTTTGATTAATTTAGATAATTTCCACATTAATATCTATCGTTCTCGTCCAGTAATAATCATGGATGGTAAGATTAAGAAATATGTAATGACAGCTAGCTACGATCCACGGACTATTGCGGAAGATGCTGGTTTTACGATTTATGATGGCGATGATATAGAAATGGTAGAGAATAGCAATTTCCTAGAAGCGGGTAGCTCTACTACCTATAAAATCACACGTAGTGGTGGCGAGACGGTCACGGTAGAAGCAACAATTCCATTTTCTGAGGAAACAAAAGAAGACTCTTCATTGTCCTCTGGTGAGACTAAAGTTACCCAGGAAGGGGAAACTGGTCGCAAAGTGACAAAGTATGCTGTGCAATTCGTGGACGGAGTGGAGGTATCCAGAGAGTTAATTTCTGAAGAAGTAGTGAAAGAGCCAGTAAATAAAATTACTACCGTTGGCTCTAAAAAAGCAGCATCCAATATCCCACCAGAGTGGGAGACTTGTGCTGGCTGGGCTAGACAGGCTGGCGTATCAGAGGCAGACCTTAGTGATGCGCTGACTCTCATTTATCATGAATCTGGCTGTCGCACTGGTGCCACAAATAGCTATTCTGGTGCATATGGTATCCCACAAGCTCTTCCTGGCAGTAAGATGGCCTCCCAGGGTAGCGATTGGGAAACGAATCCAGTCACCCAAATCAGATGGATGGCGGAATACGTGACGAAGCGTTATGGTGGCTGGTCTCAGGCTCTTACGTTCTGGTGGTGCACTGGCTCTTGTAATGGTGTGTCCAAGTCTGGGCATTGGTATTAAGGATAAAATGGCGCTTCAGAATAAAAAAACTCTTGGACAGAACTGGCTGAAAGATCGTATCATCTTGGATGAAATCGCAGAGCTGGCTAGAGGAGATGGAATATCTGATAGTATAGTAGAGACTCCTGTCTGTTTGGAGATTGGCCCAGGACTCGGTACTCTGACATCTAGCCTGCTAAGGATTTTCCCAGAGGTGGTAGCCGTAGAATATGATGAAAAGTTAGCCTATAATTTGCCAAAATCTTTTCCAGGAAAGAATCTAGAGGTGATACACGCTGATTTTCTGAAGTTTGATTTAGAAAATTATCCAGCTTTAAAGAAATCATATGTCGTCGCCGGAAATATTCCGTATTATATCACCTCGCCGATTATCCAAAAGCTATTAGAGGCGAAAAATAAACCCGTCAGAATCGTATTACTAGTGCAAAAAGAGGTGGCGGAGAGAATCGCAGCGGGAAAGGGTAACCATACAGTACTGTCGTTATCTGTTCAGAATAAGGCTAAGGTCACTCTTGGCCCGGTAGTTAGTAGGGAATTATTTACGCCGGTGCCAAAAGTAGATAGTCAGGTGATTATACTAGAGTCACTAGAAAATCAAATTATTCCAGATGACGTATTTACTTTGATAAAAAGAGGATTTTCTGCGCCCAGGAAGAAATTGATTAAGAATCTGGGACAAGTGTCAAAAGATGATTTGTTGAAGATTTTTGAACAAATTGGCATATCTAGGGATGCTAGACCTGCCGACCTTGATTTGGAGGATTGGCAGAAGATTTATGACGGATTAACTGCGTAGTTGGAAGTCTATAATAATACGTATTTCTAGGCTTGTCTTTCCTATTCTAATTTTTTGTATGCCTTTGAGCGGAATACATTTTGTGGGTCCTGTCGCGACATTGGTGTTTGAGGTCTGGACTTGAATAGCTAAAATGTCATACGCTGCAATAATAAATAAACTCCGAAAGGAGTTTATTTATTATTGGTCAGGAATATACATTTTAGCTATTCAAATCTACCAGCTTCAAGACCTCAAAACCAATTGTCGCGCCACCCACAAAATATCTTTCCTTCTCCACTGGTAGCCTTGGTGCAAGATCTTATCCATTGTCGTATGTATATTCAGGCTACTATTACTGGGGTACGGGTAGGCTTTACAGCCAGGCGTTGTATGGCGACTACTGGTCGTCTAGTATAGTTAGTAGTACCGCTAGTTACGGCCTGAATATGGGTAGTACACGCCTGTTTAAAGCGTATAGCGTTAATAAGCGCCGCGGGCGCGCTCTGCGTTGCGTCGCCAGATTGATATGCCAAGTTTGATTGACGCAGCGCACTGAGCGACCACCAAATTTAGTACTACGATTTTGTGGATAAACTGTATTTATTGTTCGTGTTTGCAGATTATATGCATACACGGATTCTTGATGAACTGTAGATGATTGCCAATTTCCATAGGTGCCGACATCAGTTAGTTGCGTAAAAGTATAAACCCCACTATACCCAAGCGATGCACCAGTCATTAAATTATCCCGTGCAGTAGCGTTGAGAATATTTTTCTGGTCCTACCTATTCACTACCTATGGGTATGGGGATAATGAGAGTGGGAGTAGAAATGCTAGAAGCTATCCGTTGTCATATGTCTATCCAGGCTACTACTACTGGGATGCTGGTCGGCTTTACGACCAGTCGTTGGGTGGCCGCTTCTGGTCATCTACTATTTCTAATAGTTCCAATAGTTACTACCTGATTATGTATGGTTCGCGTCTGATTAAAGCACGTAGCAATAATAAGCGCGTCGGCGTCGCTTTGCGTTGCGCAGTAATTTTAACATGCTAATCATTGCACAACGCAAAGTAAATCCGAAGCGTTTATCATGACTATTCGCCTTAATCAAGCGAGTGTTATTCATATCTAGGTCGTAACCAAGGGGACTGCTAACTATGCTAGACGACCAATAGTTGCCAGCCACCGTTTGGTGGTAAAGTCTACCCGTAGCCCAGTAATAGAGGCCAGAATATACATACGACAATGGATAAGATCTTGCACCAAGGCTACCAGTGGAGGAGAAGACTCACCAACCGCACCAATGCTACCGCACGGGATAATTTAATGACTGGTGCATCGCTTGAGTATAGTGGGTATTATGTAGGTAATCTATTATATCATGTCGACATACATGGGAGCTGGCAGTCATCAACTACTCGCTACTCCGCTACTTCATATTATTTAGTTATTGAAGATAACGATATTATCTATCCTCAAGGTGATTATGGAAAATATGTCGGTCGTCCAGTGCGCTGTGTATTTTCGTCTTAGAGGAAAATCTGTATTGCGTATATTTACCATAAGCGTTATAATAAAGATAACAATTCAAAAGGGAAATTTTTTAATGAAGCCGGAAGAAAATAGTTCAAATCAACCAGGGGTGGCTGGAACTCAGCCGACTACACCAGAGAATAATGCGCCTATACCAGGTGGAGATACTACGGTGGCTCCAGCAGCTACAGATACGCCAGATGTAGCTGGTAGTGCCACGCCAGACGCTGCCGTTTCTATGCCAGAGGCGACTAATGCTGATTCAGTGGCCTCAGCGGAGACTGCTCCTGCAGCTGATGCTACCGCCCAGACTGATGTAGCTGCACCGGAATCCTCTGAAATCCCTTCCCTGGATCAGGTAGCAGCTGATTTGGCTTCCGCTTCTAATGATAGTTCAGTTTCTGCTATGGAATCCACTACGACTACTGATACTACACCAACTGATGCTGCTCCGACAGATACTGTTACTCCAGCAGATGGCGCAGTGGCAGATACGGCAACGGTAGAAGCTTCTCCTACATCAGATACTGTTGTCACTCCAGAAGTCACCCCTGCTCCAGTGCCAGAGATGGCTACAGAGCCAACACCAGCAGAACCAGCACCGACAGATGCGACTACCACGGATGCGACTCCAGAGGCGCTATCAGAGACGGCACCAGAATCTACCCCTGATACTGCATCTACATCAGATGCCACTGCGGTTGCTACAGAACCTGCTTCAGAAACTGTAATTTCGCCAGAAACACCAGTAGAAGGCGCGGGAACGCCTGCGGATGCCGAACCTGGCTCAGACACTGCTAATTCTGCAGAAGCCCATCAGGCATCATTTGGCGCAGTAGAAAATCCAGATTTATCTAACACGGAGACCAATTTAGACGGTACACCAGCAGAAACTCCTGCAGAGAATAATGAGTTGGGAGATTTGCCACCGGCTAATGATGACAACTCTGGTGATAATGCAGATAGTAATTCCAATCAGGATGGTGGTTCCGGCGATAGTGAAAATTCAGATAGTGATAATTCCGGCACGACCTCGGCTAGTTTTGTCGGTGATGCGCCTAAACCGAAGAAAGAGGCTCCTGACCCAGAGGATGAAGAGCCACTGGTCCCAGCAGAGCCGGTACCAGGTTCTATCGGTAGTGCATTAGCATATTCCGATACTGCGCCAGGTCATTCAGAGCCAGTAGGAAAGAAGCCAAAGAAGAAATTATTCACAAAGCCTACTAATGCAGAGGAAAAGAAGCTCAATCTAAAGACGATTTTAATTATTGTCGGCGCAGTGGTGCTGGTTGCTGCAGTAGTGATTATTCTGATTTTTGTATTTAGTGGTTCTGGCAACAAGACCAGTAGCTCCACACAGACAAAGAAGTCAGAGAAAAAAGTCGAGCCTGTTATATCTAGCCTGGTTTGTGCGTTTGAGGGTGATGGTACGGCTTTCCCAGAGTATGCCGATGTGCAATCTGGTGAAAAGGAGATTATTGCTATGTATAGCGATGACGATTTGACCAGTTTTGGTATTAATACTACCTTAACTTACGAGAACGCAGACATTGCATCACAACAAAAGAGCCAGATTCGCGCTAATTATGTTCAGGCGTATAATGATCTAGGTTTCACCACGGATCCGTTTGAGAGTACCTACAATGCTACAGGTTTGAGTGTAATGGCTTCTAGACAGGCAGACGGTGATGCGATTGACAATATCAATGCACAGCTACTTGGTTTGACCGTATCTAAGGGCGAGGTTAATGATGGCTTGGAAGATCTCCAAGAACAGTATGAGGCCGAGGGCTATACCTGTACGGTAAAATAGCTAGAAATAATAAGAAAATATGGTAAAATATAGATATGTCAAAGATATATCTCACTACTGCTATTCCTTATGTTAATGGCGCGCCACATATTGGCCATGCGATGGATTATCTGATTGCAGATACTTTCGCGCGATACCAGAAAGAGCGGGGAAATGAAGTTCGCTTCCAGGTGGGCACGGATGAACATGGTAACAAGAATTATAAAAAAGCAGAGAAGCTTGGCATTCCTATCCAGCAGTTCGCCGATGAGAACTCTGCCAAGTTCAAAGAGTTCATCAAGAAGCTAGGCGTAGAATATACAGACTTTATTCGTACCACTGATAAGGATCATGAGCGTCGTTGTCAAGAGATTTGGAAGAGATTAGGGGATCATATTTACCGCGATTCTTATGAAGGTTGGTATTGTGAAGGCTGTGAGAGATTTGTCACTCAGAAAGAATATGATGAGAATGGTGGTACTTGTCCAGATCACAATAAGCCTTATGATAAGTTAAAAGAAGACAATTATTATTTGCGCATCTCGGATTTCAAGGGAGAGATTAAGCGAGCGATAGAAGATGGCGCGATGCAGATTTTGCCAGAGTTTCGTGCAAGGGAAGTTTTGAGACTATTGGAAGATAGCCCAGATGTATCTATTTCTCGTCCAGCAGAGCACTTGCCGTGGGGCGTACCAGTGCCAGATGATGATAGTCAGGTGATGTATGTCTGGGTGGATGCGCTTGCTAATTATATTACTGTATTAGGCTATCCAGAAAAGGACATTTCTGATTATTGGCCAGCTACGGCACAGTTTGTCGGCAAGGATATTTTGCGTTTCCATGCTATTATCTGGCCAGCTATTCTGTTATCTTGCGGGCTTCCTTTACCAAAGACGATTTGTTCACACGGATTTATCTTAGCTAATGGCCAAAAGATGAGTAAGAGTATTGGTAATGTAGTGGATCCGATAGAGGTGTTAGATAGTAAAGGCCTGTCAGCGTTTCGTTATTATTTCTTACGTCATGCAGATTCTTTTGCCGATTCTGATTTTACCTGGGAGAAATATAATTCCGCTTACAACAATGAATTAGCCAATGATCTTGGCAACCTCGTTCAACGCCTAGCTAATTTATGTAAAAAGCAAGATTTACCAGGAAGAGATTACCAGCCAAAGCGAGATTCGGAATATGAAACAATTATGGATTCATTCTATTTCAGTAGGGCTTTCGATTATATTTGGGATAAGGTACAGGGGCTAAATCGTGAAATTGACAATAAGAAGCCTTGGGAATTAGCCAAAGACGCAGATCGACACACAGAATTAGTGATGATTTTGGAGGAAATGGCAGATGAACTATTACAAATAGCTTATCTATTGAAGCCATTTTTGCCAGATGTGTCAGAGGCTATCAGTGCAACATTCGCCAATGAAAAAATTTTACCACCAACTACACCACTTTTTCCGAAAGATAAATAATTATTTCTGGAAATATTGCTTTCCAGCTACCAAATCATAGGAAAGCAGCTGATAATTAGACAAGTCAGTACTCATTTGCGGAGCTTTTTCTCCGAAGTAAGTTTCTGTGAGCACAGGATTCTCATTGCAAACCGTATCAAGCAAGTAATAGTTAATCGGTTTTTCTAGATTAAGGAGATTAAGCAGGGTATTTGGTAGACAGTTTGGTGTGGTGGTAGGTAGATTGGTATGGTATCTAGTAATAATATCTTTATATTCTATCGCGCCAGGCTGATTGGATACCTTCTCTACTAATTGATTATCCAAGTCAAAGTTTGCATAAATAAAGTAAGGCGTGAGTCTAACCAAATCAGAAATTGATTTGTCGGAATTTTCTACTACTTGAGGAAAAACGCCAGGGCTGTGATCGCCGTAGAATAGAACGATAGTTTTTTCGTCAAGATTGTCCAGTTTCTCTATAAATTCTCCCAGGAAAGCATCAGATTTATGCAAAGTCATTAAATAAGTCTCCACGGAATTCTTTTCGTTCTCGTTAGTAACATTAGTTACTTTAAACTCTGATTCGCCGTACTCTTTGTCTGTATACGGAGCATGATTTTGCATGGTGATGAGGGAAATGAAATCCCTACCTTTAGTTTTTTTGATATATTCCAGGGTTTCTTCATAAGTAGAACGATCATTGATGTATTCGCTAGTGCCTTCCTTTTCTGTGTGTGAGAATTCCGTCTGCGTAATGAAATCATTAAAGCCTAATTTTGGTAAGACGGCATCCCTCTTATACATGCCACCGTTGAACGGATGAATAGTCGCTGTGTTTTTGCCATGTTCTTTCATATAATTGGCGAGGCTTGGTACAGAATGTTCTTGCAAGACCAAATTTGTGTATGGCACAGTCTTTAGCCAATAATTAGTCAGTCCGGTGATGATTTCGTATTCTATATTAGCAGTGCCACCACCGTAGTCAGGCGAATACATATATCCGCTGAGGGTTTTCTCTTGGATTTTATGTAGGTTTGGTGTGACATCTCCGCCGGTATGATTGTAATAATCAGAGATGAGTGATGGATCATAAAAAGACTCATTCAAAACAACGATAATGTTATAGTCGGCATTGGCGATGTCAGTGCGAGAAATGTCATCCTGTTGTTTTTTCTCGGACAGCTCACGTTTAAGTTCTTGCATTTTTTGTTTACTATATCCGTCCGGCTCTGGTATATCTAACTTCATGGTGTTGTAGAGGAATCCTAGCAAAAAGCCATTGTCTGCATAGTTGGCCACTTGATTCCAATCCGTAAATTTACTATCTAGCGCTGGTAGAGGAATTTCACGCTCTTTGCTATGATGTCTAGCAAAATCGGTAGTAACTAGAAAACCAGAGAAAGCCACTGCAATAATAGCCACACGCGAGACTATGCGATATCTTTTCCACCAGACATTGCTGGGTGCAAAAGACTCCTTCTCTAGCCACTTATCTGCTATTTTGTCTAGAATTATACCGAGTATAATCACTAGAATGACAGCAATAATCAGCCGGATAAGTTCGGAAACATCAATAAATTTTGTCAATATTCCAGCTTGTGAGCCAAACTGAAAATCTTCTGGCAGAAGTGGCGTCCCGCGGAAGTTAAACTTGGAAATATGAACGTAGCCGATAATGAGGACCAATGCGGTGTTGATAGAGATACTAAGGAAAGTCTTGCGGATAATACCATATATTATGCCGAGTATTGTTAGCATGATGAGCGCGTTATATAGAAAAACTCTCATCCTAGTAAAAACAAATTCCCAAGTTTCGTCAGCATTATTGAGAAAATGGCGATACTCCAAGAGCCAGGTCAAAAAAAGTGAAGCAACTATTATTATGATAATTTTTATAATTGCTTGCTTCGTAGTTTTTTGACGGAAGAATGATTTAAGATATTCTGCCATACCTATATTTTACAAAAAATAGCACTTATTCACAAGTGCTATTTCTGTAATTACCCCTTACCGAGGGGAATTATTTCTTTGCTTCTTTGCAGCCACAATGGCAAGGTTCGCCAGAAAGGCGAGAGCCAAAGTCACCTAGCATAAAGCCAAGTACGCCACCTAGCATAGGGAAGATGACATAAGTCAAAAGTGCTAAACATACACTACCTAAGACTGCGCCGAATGAATCGCCGCTACTTGGTAGAACTTGATACATCAAAGCTGCTGCTGGGTTCAGGATGAAGTTATTCTGAAGACCGAGGAAGCTGGATGAAATCACGATAGTGATGAGAAGGACTACACAAATGCCAGTACCATAAATAGAGGCAAAGGTGAGAGTACTCCTCTTGTATGCTAATGCACGTACAAAGAAGAACCCGAGCATAATTGCACCCATGAATTCAATCATTGTAACTACCCAGAACTTGCCATCAGGAATTTCTGCCATTACTGGAAGTTGTGCACCAGCTTCTTCTCCGGCAGTGCCGATAAAGGCATTAGAAAGAAGAAAAGCAAACCAAGCACCAAGTACCTGGGATAGGATATAGACGATACCACGAATCGCAGAAATGCGACGAGTAGCCATCATACCTACGGTGATGATAGGGTTGAGATTAGCACCAGATAGGCCATAGACGGCACCGGTGATAGCAACCATGCCAAACATCAAATACATTGGCTGATAAACGCCAAGCAAGAGCAGAATCATAGTGAGAAGCATTGTACCAACAACCTCACCAATGATAGCGCCATAGATGCGTGGGCTCTTAAAGATTGTTAAAATATTCTCGTTCGGATCACACTTGCGGGCGAAGAAGCCTTTCATTGGGCTATCGCAGGAAGTTTCCGTCACGACAGGCTCTTTTGTCACTACTGTTTTTGTAGCGGTAGTGGAAGCCTTTGACTTTGAAGTGGTTTTCTTCGCAGTCTTCTTTGACTTTGTATTAGCCATTATTCCTCCTTAATTGGTATAATATAACATCATTATAGCATACTTGGTTAGATAAGGTAAAGAAATTGTGGAAATCCACCGATATGTATTTTGTTGTAGGCTTACCTTTCCTATTCTAATTTTTTGTATACCTTTGAGCGGAATACATTTTGTGGGTCCTGTCGCGGCATTGGTGTTTGAGGTCTGGACTTGAATAACTAAAATGTCATACACTGCAATAATAAATAAACTCCTTTTTGGAGTTTATTTATTATTGGTCAGGAATATACATTTTAGCTATTCAAATCTACCAGCTTCAAGACCTCAAAACCAATTGTCGCGCCACCCACAAAATATCTTTCCTTCTCCACTGGTAGCCTTGGTGCAGGATCTTATCCATTGTCGTATGTATATTCTGGCCACTATTACTGGGATACGGGTAGGCTTTACAGCCAGACGGTGATTGGCCACTACTGGTCATCTAGTATAGTTAGTAGCGCCAGTAG
>JAFWHE010000003.1 GCA_017512045.1 Candidatus Saccharimonadota bacterium | reverse complement strand
GGTATGGGCGGGAATAGTTGTTCCCTTAATGACGGCTGGTTTTATTGGAGTGCTGAAGAATATATGGATCCGTCTATAAGTAGTGAAGGAATCCATGTTCAAGCTGGCGATGCTGTTTTTGAGGTTGCCTATGATGTGAAAGCGGGGGTCGAAGTCATGAAGCGCAACATGCCGGTAACCCTCGAACTTGCCATTATCGACGAAGGCACCGAAGCTGGCAAAGAGATTCGAGACATCACCATGGACGCCTATGTGAGAGCCGGCCACGACCTTTCCGTTTATAAATACATCACAGGCAACGGAAATCTCGATGTGCCAAATATTGTAGTCGGCGGTACCGACGTAGAAGTAGGAATCGTGCCAGAGCCTGGCAATGAACTAGTATATCTAGAATTAGACGGCCAAGAAGTCACCGATCAGATACAAGACAATGTTTTCAGAGTAACACCCGGTACAGAGTCTTTAACCTTTTACGCAACCTTCCTCCGAGTTTATCCAGTACTAGAAGGCGATGGCGGTGAGCATATCATCGGTAGTGAAGAACCATTAGTCTTCAAGATCGATAACGATGTAACAACATTCTGCGGCACAGGTAATCTCATCATTGATGGCGAATATCATGATATGCGTACAGATTGTGAAGTAGATTCAGACAACCAGACTATTACCCTCCCAGCGAGTTTCTTAAACACTCTCGCGCTAGGCGAACATTCCTTTGAAGCATATTTCTCAGAACCAGAGTCAGGAAGCGCCAAGGCCAGCTTCAAAATCGTAGAACCAAAAACCGATGACGACGACGAAGATATCGTAGTCCCCAACTCCGGTGTATTTACTAGCGAAGGTAGCAGCGCAGAAATAACAAATGATATCTTGGTTGCTACTGTAATTGTTGGGATTGTTGTAGTGGCAGGAGTTATGCTGAAGAGAAAAGAAAAACGGGAATAATCGTGACATATAACAATTGCTATGGAGAACTCAGAAATAAGCGACGATATTTTATAATAATACTTTTGATTTTCGGCTTTCTATCTTCATGTTTTGATCCAACGGCTTCGTTTGCGATTGGTCCAGGTGGTTACGATAACACCTCCGGATCATCAGACACCATCACGGTTACATATCCTTATTATGCCTTTGTGGAAGACCCAGACAATCCATGGAAAACGGTTTGGGACGCTCTAGACTCCACTGACACTATAAATTATAACGATAGCTATTTTGATACGCCTTCTCCTGGTGATCATCCAGAGCTTCGCGCTGTTTCATACGCACTAGCTCTTGCTGGGTTTGAGAATAAAGCCGACGGTTATCCATCTGACAGCTCTACACCCAATCCAAAACTTCACCTTTTCCTAGATCAACTTGGTTTTAATGATTATCAAAAATGGGACATAGCATCTGACGAAGATGGACATTCCATGGGGACGACCGTTGCACGAAAGACCCTTTCGAACGGACAGACTTTAATTGTTGTCGCACCTAGAAACTATAACTATATGACTGAGTGGCTTTCTAATTTCAATATTGGCACTGGCGGTGATCATGCTGGTTTTAGTGAATCAGCTGGGTATATCAAAGCTAGACTTGACGAATATATCGACACTAATCATCTTTCAGATTATAAAATTTGGATGGTTGGTTATTCTCGTGGTGGTGCAGTAGTTGACCTCGTTGCCAAAATGATTAACGAAAATCTCTCAGATTATGATATGAAAGCAGATGATTTTTATGTTTACACTTTTGGCGCACCTCGTGCTAGCCTCACCGATCCAGGTTACACCAATATTCATGATGTCAAAGATGGCAATGATCTACTTCTCGGCTATGTTTTCCCAGAACTATGGGGATTCCATAACACTGGCACCCATGAAGAAATACATCCTGCTGACTTAGAAATTGCGACTTCCGTTATTAATATCGCCGAGCTCTCTGATCCTACCACCGCCGCCAATATTCTATCAAATAACGAAGGTTTAGTTGAACAAGTCAATACTATGAATGGCCGTGAATTTATGGATGCCTGGATACATTTTGTGACCGACAGCGGGCTGACTCGTGAATACTTTGATACCGAGATTAAAGAACCATTATCGGCCGTAATGAAACTATATCAAATGAGAACATTAGATAAGCAAAGTGATTTTACTGAATTTATCAGTGATACTAGTAAGGGCCTTGCTGGTATGGTAGCCGGTAATGCTCTTTATGATTTATTGGCAAATTATGCTGGTGATTTAGCTATTTTTCCAACTTATCTTAATTTGGTTAAAGTTTTAAAAGGCACTGCAACCGATGGTGATGTTGATGAACTAATCGGAAAACTTACTGATTATATGGGGCAATATGATGATTACGAGATTAAGTTTGGTCAAGCTCCAAGCATTAGTGAAACAGAGTTTGAAATCCTTAAGGAAAACTTGCCAAAATTAGTTAAGGCTATCTCTCCTATTCTGATTGCCGACGCTATTTATACTCAAAATACATTCGGCGAGGATTATTCGCTTTATTATACTTATACTCTCGTTAATAATGCTGAGAATCTCGTCATTGGCCACATTCCTGAAAGTATTATGCCAATACTAAAAAGTCTTATTCCGAAGCCTGATGATGAAACTGAGGATGAAGATGACATAGGAGTTCCAAATTCCGGTTCGGCGATCAGCACAAAACAAGACGCTACCGCAGGCGCCCAGATAGATATTGCGGTTTTTCTCGTGATATTAACAATTCTTGTCGGTAGCTACTTGATTAAGAAAGGACTGCGCTGCTAAGGATTTAGTTTTTCGTGATGTCTAATATTTTTCCATATTCATTTTCTCATACTCTTTGAATACTCTGAGGCACATCTCCCGATCTTTTTCTTCCATGAACCCTTCGGGTAAGCTAGATCTTCCACCCATCATTTTATCAAACTTTGCATCACGAAATCCGATTTCGTCATTATCGTTCAACCTACAGCCATAATATACTTTTTTGATATTTGCCCACAAAATCGCCGCAAGACACATTGGACAAGGTTCCCCCGTAGTATACAGCTCACAATCCAAAAGATCATAAGTTCCAAGCCTACTTTCTGCCTTCCGAATCGCATCAATTTCACCATGACAAGTCGAATCATTAGAAGAAAGTACTCGGTTATGCCCTGATGCAACCACCTCACCATTTTTCACTATTACCGCTCCAAATGGTCCACCGTCATGGCTGATAATCCCCTCTCTCGCTTCATTTACTGCGATTTCCATGAATTCTTTTTTATACATTTATTCCTTTCTATCAAAGCAAAACCTAACAAACTTACAACCCTTTCATTTTTCCAAAATTAACCTTCTCCACCGCAGCGCGTAATTTTTCTTCACTACCATAATGCGTCTTTTGACCTGGACTATCACTCAACATATGTTGTGCATATGGAAAACTTACCACGCGTTCCAATTTGCCGCCAAGTTTCCCCGTTCCGCAAAGCACTTCAGCCTTGCGCACATCATACATCGGTACTTCTAAGGCCTGCTTCATTTCTTCTGGGAAAAATGTCAATGAAAACAAATCTCCATCCGGCTCGCCTGCGAGTCGCCCATACGCAATAGAAGTATTACCTTCAATCCAAAGTCTCTGGTCTAGTGGTTTCATTTTAGCGTTATTCAAATTAACTTCCAACCGCACATACTTCTTGCTAGTGGTAATAGCTTTCTTTCTGCTAGCACTTTCAAGAAAAGCAGAATTATCCATGTCACAGACAAAATCCCCCTCGCAAGTTGTCGTCATCACAGCTTCTGAGGCATCAGGAGATTTCAACCCATGCATTTCGTCATAAGAAATCGTATCACTAATATAATCGCACATAATCCAGGACAATAGCCCCGTTTCTGCATTTTTTGCCACCAAATAAAACTCGGTTCTAGCACCCCAAAACACGCTAGTATGAATTCGGAACATTGATACTATCCCATAATATTTCTCTGCTCCGCCCTCAAAAATCGCAGCCCTCGCTGGTATGAATCCATCTGGCAAAAACTTTTGGATTTTGTCCGGCTCTACAACTTCGTAAAATAGAAAACTACAATAAGGCTCTACCACAAATGGCATTTTGTTAGCCTTTTTGGCTGCAGATAGAACAATTTTCTTTTGCAGCCATACTGGCATTTTTTTAAGTTTGGTTTGCATATAGTGGACTTTACCAACTTGCATTGGGTCCACCATCCGTTCTACACCCTTGGCATATTCTAAGACGTTCATTTTGAATCCGCAAAATTAATTCAGAATTGCGATAGAAATGTTTAGATAGGCCGCAAATGTGGTCCAAAGAAGGTATGGCATTAAACACCAAAACGCAGGCTTAGAGAGTCTACAGATTTTGGCCAAAATAATGATTTCTAGAATCCACATTATAGCAAGAATTGCCAACGCAATCCAGTATTGCTCCATGTTAAAGAATACCGGCGTCCAGGCAAAATTACATACAAGCTGTACACCATAAAGAATCAGTGCGCATTTTGCCGTACTTTTATCAGATTTTTTACCTTTAAATCCAGCATACCAAATTAGATAAGATGCTATACCCATCAAAACATACAAAATAGACCATGCAACTGGAAATAGCCAAGCTGGTGGAGCTAGTGGAGGCTGTTTTAGCGCGCCAAATTTGTCCATTGCGCTCATCGTCAACAATGAAATTAAGAATCCACCGCCTAGTGGAGCAACAATACAAAGCACAATACGCCATATTTTTCCAAATGTTGATAGTTTTGTTTTTGTCATTTTATCCTTTCGTTTTTTTATTTTTAAAAAGTTTATACTTTACATAATAACATAAACTAAGAAAATTTTTCATTCCCTAATTTAGTAATAATCTCCGGAATACTTTTCATGTATTCACCAGCCGTTACTTTTTGATTGATTTCCATAGCATCATAAATATTTGGAATGTCATTCGGATTAATTTCTACCCCTCGTTCCCGCCAATCTGCAATTTCTTTTTGCTCGCGCAATTCTTCCAAGTACATGATAGAGTTCAAATCTTCAATATCTAATTCTTTTAGCATTAAATCTTCAACCCTAATATAATCTTCTAAAGCTTCTCTTACTTCATTAGCCTTAGTTTTGCTAGCATAACTATTAGCGGACACATCAGCTTGATAACTAGAAAAATCTCTACCCAGTATGCTACTACAATATGACTCCAATACGTTTTCTGGAATACTGTTATCTACTTCGTCCTTTTCATTCATATATCTAGTATATCATATATGTTATAATATCTCTGTTATGTGCGCGTAGCTCAGCTGGATAGAGCGTCAGGTTCCGGTCCTGAAGGCCAGGGGTTCGAATCCTCCCGCGCATACCAAAGCCAAGGGTAAGAACTATAATAAGTGACGAAAATCCACCAGTGTAATACTGGTGGATTTTAGGAGTAAAATGACCCAAATGTTATCAGGCATCCGGAAAAAGTTCCTGACAAATTCCATTATAAGCATCTTGAGTTTGCTTAATAATCTCATCAGACAAAACAATTGGACTAATTCCTGCGTTTTTCTGACGTTTAATCTCGTCACGAATGATTTGCTTGTCCATAGATTTCTGCGAACGACCAGGCTCATAATCATCTGCTGACCAAAAGCGTGAGGAATCTGGTGTCAGAATCTCATCGCCCAGATAAATCCACTTGTCCCGCAGACCAAACTCAAATTTGGTATCCGCGATAATAATTCCTCGCTCCAGGGCATACTCACTTGCCTTCTTGAAGTAGAACAACGACACATCTCTAATCACCTGGGCAATTTTCTCTGCTGATAAAATATGACTAAAATCTTGGAGGGATTTATCACCCTTGATTATCCTCACCATCTGATTATAATCAATATTCTCATCATGCTGGCCAACCGGTGCCTTTGTAGTGGGCGTAAAAATTGGCTCTGGCAATTTATCCGACTCTTGCAAACCATCTGGCAACTCAACCCCACAGAATTCACGCAAACCAGCCTCGTGATATGCCTGCCACAATGAGCCTGTAATATAACCACGCACGATACATTCTACCGGAACCATAGTCAAGTCAGTCTGAATCTGCGACCTCTCATATTGAAAATGGTCATAATATATGTGATCAAGATATGATGTTGAAACCTTGTAATCATCATCGCCAAACACTGACCCACATTCATTCGCCCAAGATTTTCCATTCGGTCCGATATCAATATCAATTAGTTCGTGCCATTTCCTGCTCATCTTCGTCAAGATTATGCCCTTATCCGCAATCGTGAGCCCAGGGATTACATTGTCAAAAGCACTCACCCGATCACTCGCTACCACCACGATAGTTTGGTAATCCAACTGATAGGTATCTCTGACCTTACCCTCCCTAATTGGTTTTATCGGCTTCATCTTATCACTCCTTTCAAGGTACCTTGGCATAATTTGCCAAAAAATATACATCACTATTGATGCTCGTTTTATATTAACATAAAGTAGCTAGGAACGCAAACCTAGCCTATCTGTGCTATAATATATCTAATGAAACTATCAGAAAATATCCCAATTTCTAACCTCACCACTATGCGTATTGGCGGTAATGCTCGCTATGTGGTAGAAGTTCATAATCTGCCTGAGCTAAAAGAAGCTTACGATTTCGCCAAAAACAAATCACTTCCTACCTGGATGATGGGCGACGGCGCCAATACTATTGGCCGTGACGAGGGATTTCCTGGACTCGTCATCATTAATTGCTTCAAAGGTATAGAAATCCTTTCTCAAACTGCTGACGAGGTCGTAATTCGTGCCATGGGCGGAGAAAATTGGGATGATTTTGTCGCTTTCGCTACGGAGCGTGGCTATTCTGGCATAGAAACTTTGAGTAGTATTCCTGGCACAGTTGGCGCAGCACCAGTCCAGAATATCGGAGCTTACGGCCAAGATATCTCTCATGTCATAGAAAGTGTATCTGCTTATGACACACAAACTGATGAACTAGTCGTAATTGGCAAAGAAGATATGAATATGTCATATCGCAGCACAATCTTCAATACTGGGAAAGATGCAGGTAGATATTTCATTACGGCGGTCACCTTCGTCCTAGAAAACGAGTCTTCCTTGCAACCACCATTCTATAATTCTTTGCAAAAATATTTGGATGAGCATAATATTACTGATTATTCCCCTGCTTCTATCCGCACGGCAGTCATGGCAATTCGCGCAGAAAAATTACCAGACCCAGCCGTCATTCCGAGTGCTGGTAGCTTCTTTAAGAATATTTATCTGAGCTATGAAGATGCAGAAAAAGCTGAAGAAAAAGGCATTAAGATTCATACCAAGTCAGATGGCCAAAAAATGATTAGTGCCGGATATTTGCTAGAACAGGCCGGCCTAAAAGGTCAGATTTTCCATGGTTTTCGCATATCAGAAAAAGCCGCCCTCATTCTGATCAATGAAAGTGGCAAATCTTATGCTGACCTCGCCAAAGCCAGAACGGAAATCACTGATATTGTATATGAAAAATTTGGCTACAAGCTAGAGCAAGAGCCAGTGGAGCTAATCGCAAAATGACAAAAGAACTAAACGGCCAGGAGCTGGCTGGTTTCGTCAAAGAGCGCCAGGCTCACGTAGTGCGAGCAATGAAATCACGTAAAGTTTTTCCGAAACTCGTTATTATACGTGATAGCGATAATCCGGTTATTACAAAATATGTAAATCTCAAAATCCACTATGGTAATGACATCGGCGTAGACGTAGAAGATTGCAAAGTTACTAATATAGAAGAGGCAAAAGAAGCCGTTCGTAAGGCTAACGATGATAGTTCTGTTTCTGGAATTATTGTCCAACTTCCTCTAGCTGACACTGCCCATACTGACGAAGTAGTAAATCTAATCGTGCCAAAGAAAGATGTAGACGGACTATCGCAGATGTATTCCAATAATACCAGCAGTGCAGAATATGCCAACCATGGAAAATTGTTGCCAAAACGCATTTTTGAAAGTGCCACCGCCACCGCCATCAATTGGTTGCTGGCGGGACATGACATTGATCTTTCCGACAAAAAAATCGCACTAGTTGGACGTGGGAGGCTCGTCGGTGCACCACTAGCCAGAATGTGGCAAATATCCGGCTACGACGTGACAGTTTTTCATCATAATAGTGACTTATCTAAATTACGCGATTATGACGTAGTCGTCTCCGCAACTGGCGTACCACACTTGATTACTAATGATATGATAAAACCAGGCGCAGTCATCGTCGATGCTGGCACTGCTAGTGAGGATGGTGTACTGGTCGGCGATGTAGATGATTCTGTTCGTAATCGTACCGATTTAAAGGCTATCACCCCGGTCAGAGGTGGTGTCGGCCCACTGACTGTGGCGGTATTGTTCGAAGATGTAATCCAAGCAGCAGAATTATAATTGCAACAAAAACTCCCCATCGGCGAACCTTTGGGGAGTTTTCTTCGCTAGGCAAGTTGTATGCACCGCCTATTTTGCCCAACCCATATAGGATTGATTCCTACGAGGCGGTCAATTAGCGTAGAGATTTGCGGCTAGCAATGTAGTAACCAGCAGCTGTTACGATGCTACCAGCACCAATCACACCAGTAGCAATAGAAGCAGCACCAGTGGTTGGCATATTAGCAGGTGTAACAGTTGGGATCACAGGAGTTGGCTGTGGATCATCTGGAGTTGGATCTGGATCTGGAGTTGGGGTTGGTTTTGGATCACAGCCCTCAGTCTTCTTCACCATTACGAATGCGTTGTCCTGAAGAGTAGTTTTACCTACACCTACCTGACCCCAGTTGACAAGTTTGTTAGTACCACAAACCATGCTCTTGTCTACAACCTTAGCACGGAAGCGGATATAAGCATTAGCACCTACACCATAGCTACCGATATTGATACCTGTAGTAGTGATAGTGTCATCCTTATAAAGCAAACCGTTCTGGTTGGTTTCGTTGTAAAGTTTGGTAGTACCTTTTACAAGTTCCATATTATTTGGTAGAACATCCTTCACCATTACGTTATCAACGTGCTGGCTAGAAGTATTCTTGTAATAAATCTGGTACTCAACTGTATCGCCAACATTAGCGTCTACAGATTCTTTAAAGGTTTTGTCAGTATCACCAATCTTACGAACAGTCTTAGCGACCTCATAAGAATTGTTGATATAAACAGCTTTCACCTTGATAGTAGTGTAAGAATCGTATTTGAAACAACCTGGAACGTTACCGTCAAGTGCATCATAACCGATTTTTGCACCAGCTTGATTGATGATGCTATCAGAAAGTTTCACACCACCATTTTTACCGATTCCGTTGTTCTCGTAAAGAGCAGAACCTTCAATGTAATCAAGGTAGAAAGATTGACCATTGGAGCTCTTGAACACTACATCATCCCAAACACGAGATGGGGTAGCGTTAGAAGAGTCAATAGCACCCTGAACACTTAGCTCAGTACCAGCAGTAGTAGGAAGAGTATAGTGAAGAGTCACATCCTTCGCAGTAGCTGCGGTACCATTAGGGTTATTGTTGTGAGCGTAAAGACGGATGATATAAGTCTGTCCATCTTCTACGGTAATTTCGTGAGACTGCCAAGATTGTTTACCATCGTTGACACCATTGTCTACACGAGCATTGACGAAATCACGCTCGTCTCCGCCAATGTTTGGGTTGTTCGTATAAGAGTTAAATGTGATTTTGTCACCCATAGCAGGGGAAACTTCACATTTGGAGTAGTCAGCATTACAGTTCGTAAGAGTGTAAGTCTGACGACCACCAGCATTGTCACCCCAAGCCATTACAGCAGGAGCAACGTTGATTCCGACGATAGAGGCAGTAGCCAAGACGGCGGAAGCAGATTTAATAAACTTTTTCATAGTATAATTCTCCTTTCAAAAAGTTAAAATCTTAGTTAAATTTGATATTCAATTCAGCCACGCAGAGTTTTGCTTAAATTGCAAAATTGCGGAGGCTTTTCCAAACCTTTTTGCTAGCCAAATTTTTAATTTTCGTCTTAACCATTGCCAAAATCGATTCATCTCAAATACGTTTTTCCTATTAATCCTGTAAGTACCAGGGGCTGGTAAGGCCCCCGGTAACTTAAGGTACTTCTGCCATTGCTGGCAAATCTATTTATATGCTTGCGTTAATCTTCTGCGGGTGGCGAGGCTATTTCCTTGTTGTTATCGCCACCAGCTCCACCGCCATTGCCTCCGGCTGAACCGTTCTCAGTCTCAGATTTTTGCGTTTCCATCGGCTTCGTTTCCGGCGCTGTTCCGCCGTCTGTATCGTCGGCAGGTGGTCCTGGATCATATTGCTCTTGCTTAGACCCGTCTGGATTAGGTGACGTACCTTGCTTGTATTCACCATTGCCGTTGCCCTGGTCAGGCTTCTGTTCGCCAGGTCCAGTGTCGGATTTTTGTCCGCCTCCTGTTTGGGCTTTGGTGCCCTCAGCCGGCGATTTATACTCCGTATTTCCACCAGGTGGTGGATTGTCTGGCGGCGGGTTACCCGGCGTATCACCAGACGGTGGTGTCATGGTCGTTGTGGTGGTTACTCCGAAAATAATTGGCGTAATTACCGGCGTCGATACCGTGTTATTCACTGGCTTTTTAGCTACCGGTTTTTTGACTACTGTATAATTGAGAACCTCAGGGCGTTTATCCCTGATGTTAGCGCCAAATCTCAACGCCACTTTACCGGTTTTCGTGTAAAACGTGAAAACCAAAGAAGCCAAGCTTTCCTGATAGTCTGCGGGTGTTGCCTTCCGCAGACTATTAAAGTCGCCCATATCTATCAAATGGTAATGATCTTTGGCTTTCGCCGTATAGACCGCTACCTCGGCCTTCCGTGGCCAGAGAAGATTAAAGAGTCCTATCACATACTTGTGATATTCCTCAGTAGTGAAATGGTATTCCTTTCCGTCATCATCATTGACGTACTTAGCATACCAAATATTCATTCCTTTACCTTCCTCCCTTGCCGTCTTGCAGCGTTCTAAGTACTCGTTACCAAGCACCCAGTATTCATTGAGGTAGAACTCGTCAGCGATCTTCTGCTGATTGAGTAACTCAATGTACGCTTCCAACGCGTGAGGATGACCGAACAGAAACTGGAACAGCTGAATCTTCAGCTTCCCAATCTCTGCATCGCTGAAATCGCCCTTCTGGCCTACGCCGAGCTTCAAGACTTTACTCATCTGCTCCTCCGTAAGTTCAAACGGAAATGCAAAAGCATCGTCTATCTGCTCTTTGCTTAAGCCCATATCTACAGACTTCATCGGACGAACCAAATCTGTCTGCATAAACATTTCGTCACCTGCAGCCACTAAATAGTTACTGTTGTCGTCCTGGAGGACTTTGAAATAACCATTGTTGCCGCCGTACTTTTGCCAGAAGTTCTTTACCGCATCACCATCGATATCAGGCTGTGCAGCGAGGAAATCCTTAATTGACTGGATATCCTCTGTTGTGATCACGTCCAGGTAGGCCGGAATGTCAGTATCAGCTGTTTCCAGCACAAAACTTTCCGGGCCGTTGCCCATATCGATAGTTGTTACCACTTCCGTTGCTTCTGTATCTGTATTACTGCTTTCTGCTTCCGCAACTATCGAATTATCCGATATCGTTTCTTCCTCAGCCGGAGCGTCAGTATCACTCTGCGCGTTGGACGTATCAAGCACTTCGGAAATTTCCGTCATGCCCTTAGTATCCTCAGTATTACTAGTACTTTTCGGAGCTATCATAATAGCTACAAAGACCAATACTGCCACCGCTATTAGGATGGCTAAAAACGTCTTAAAGTTCGTCATATTACACCACCCCTTTCTTAGTGCGAACTTTTTGCTTCTGCCTTGAAAACACCGTTCTCATAGCAATAGCACGCAAATACATTTACAAATAGTACGACGATAACAACTATTGCTGACATAACGACATTCACAGTTGTCAACACTCCAGCATCCGCTCTCTTTGCTAATGACATGGTTAATACCAAGCCATATAGTAAAATTAAGCAGTTCCAAGAATCTCTCCTGTAACCTCCCTCTCTATTAAAGATTGAGAGTGCAGCTATAATCCCCAGGATAATCCAACAAATGTAAATCGCCGAGTAAAGCATCTCGCCACCGGCATACCTCATCAATACCACACAGATTACTCCATGCAATATAATTGAGAATGCTACGGTAAAAGGATTTAGATGCTTCTCTTCGTCGCTAGTTGTTTCTTTGATGCTTTGTGCCTGATAGGCACATTTTAACACTGTTAGCATTGCCGCTACCGCGGCCGTAATGATCATCTCCATCATAGTTTTTACCTCCTAGAATGAATATGGTGTAGAATAACGCTTCCGCTCTCAGCGAGCAGAAATCCACTCGCCGAAAGCTTCGGCTGTAATTGCAATTACACAAAAAACTCTAAAACATCTATATTTAAACAGGAGGTTACCATCCCTCCTGATAAAAAAGGGATAGCAAGCATATAAATCAGGTACTTTTCGTACCTGAGATGAATCGATTTTAATGGTCGTCTAGATACAGGTGGTGCTTTACAACTCTCCCATATAGACTGATTCCATTATAGCACACATTGCCAAAAAAGTCAATAGCATTAACACAATTACTCTTATGCTTATACCTGATAAATCAACTATCATCTATTATTCAGATTACTGCGCAAAATCTTCTCTATTTCACCCCTGTTTTTTTGCGCAAAAATCCAAATAAAATGTCCCCGCAGATAAAACCCTGCGGGGACTACACCATATTGTTTAGGGCTACGTAGCCTCCCCCTTATCGATAGCGCTTTCGCGCCGCCTGTGTGTAGCCATCCGTAAGAGAGACTACGCACACCCTGAAAGGAGGTGGTTAACTCTGTTTCGGAGACTTCTTGCCTCCTCTGCCAGAGCTCTTCCTGTTATTACTGTCGCCATCCTTGGCATCATCTTCGGCATCCTTACCTGATGAATCCTGCTCGTCCGGCTTATCCTGCTTGTTATCCTGCTTCTTACCCCACTTGATGTGGAGCTTATCTGCAGTTTCAGCCTGGATATCTCTCGGTAATCCACTAATCAGGTTGCGGACTTCTGACTCTGTTAAAGTTCCGTCCTGCTCGATAATCTTTCCATCAGAGTCAGTGCGCACCCATGCATCAGCAAAGCTCCATACACCCCTGGTAAGTGCAATGATGTCGCTCTTACCGAGATGCTCAAAAGCCAAGTCCTCAGAATCATACAGATTTCTGTCAATCGGGCAGTAGAATAGATGCTTAATCCTAATGTCAGATGCAACTCTATTTACTGCTACACTGTAAGCCTGCAACTGTTCAGGATACTCTGCTATGATTCCTGGTATTTCCCTGGAAATAAATGCCCTTGTCTCGGCATTGTACCTAATCGCAAACTGAATTATATCTGCCAGCTTACGATTGAGTGTTTTACCATTTGTGGCGAACAGTTGCGCTGCCGCCAGAGGCAAATTCTCCTTGTCATACTTGGCAAGTGTGTCCACTATATCAAGTGACGCCTCGATCGCAGGTTCTTTAAGCTGTGCCTGGATTTTGTTAGTGCCTACGAATACCTCATTGGTCATCATTTCCTCGTTCGCCGGAGCCTTTCCTGAGCTTTTTGACTTCTTGTCCGCAGTGGCATCGCCAGCAGCATCAGAGCTGCTTGATTCACCTTCAGATTTCTCCTCAGGCTTCTCGTCCTTCTTGGACTGCTCATTGGGCTTGTTTACTTTGCTACTGTCCTCTACTTTGATGTCGTATCCTCCGAGAACAGTCTGAGACTTCTTCTCCTCGTCTTCCTTATCATGGAAACCTATCATGTTTCCGACAAAACTCTTTATACCTTTCTTCTTTGCCATAGCGAATTCCTCCTTTTTCGCAAAATGTAAATGAACAACTGTTACAAAACAATATAGTGTACTCTCATTGTATCACACTTCACCAAATATGTCAAGTGGTTAAACATAAAAAGATTACATAATATAGTGTCATACCATCATTTTTCCCTGGAAACAGTCCTAAATCCATCGCTACATCCATCTATTTAATGCTATAATAAGGTTATGGCAAATGACAAGCTCATCATTGACTATGCGATGAAAAATGACGCGCGCAAGGATTTTTTTCATTCTTCTGCCTATGGCAATGCGCAAAATAGCGACAGTATCGGCACGACCGGCGGAGATAGTTTTAGTGTGCGCCAATCTATTGAGAAAAATCGCCAACATGTCAAAAAGTACAAAAGCTCTAAGGTGGCGAATCAGTTTTATAATGCCGAATACGCCAAATCCTACTCCCGTACTGACGATTTACAACAGATGAGCAACCGACGCGATGCCTACGCCACTAATAGAGAGGCAATCAACGCTGATAATACCGCCCAGCCCACCAGATATACTAACGCTGGTGATTCGCTAGCTGACAGAGTGGCAGACCAGAGAGTGGCAAGATTACGCGGAAGAAATTCCGCCTCTAATCCGATGGATGTTGCAATGAAACGCGCTAGGTTTAGCACTAGCGGCGGAATCACTAGCGTTGGCTCAGATGTAGCACGCAGGGCACAGCCGATTCTATCCAATGCCAGAGCACCCCAAGTACCGACACGCAGAAGTGGGATTTAGGCTTCCATAACTGTTATTTTTATGATATAATGAGCCGGATGGCGGGTATAGCTCAGTTGGTTAGAGCGTCTGATTGTGGTCCAGAAGGTCGCTGGTTCGAAACCAGTTACCCGCCCCATCCAGAACACCTATCTCAGTGTTTTTCCTCGCTCGCTCTACCTAAGTAGCGCTTCGCTTGGATAAAACACTAATCTAGGCGTCCTGACAAGAGATTTGCGAGTGTCGTACAGCGGTTAGTATACAAGTTTTCCAAACTTGGGATGAGGTTTCGACTACCTCCACTCGCACCAGATGAAAAACCAGCGTATAAGTAGCTAAAAGCTACTTATTTTTGTATAAAAAAGACCCCGAACTTCGAGGCCTCTCACAAAAAATCTTGATTATTCCCTGTTAATATTGATATTTATTGACGGCACGCCAAACAGCGCAATTATCACCCTAAGCCAAATATTTGGAATATAAAACCCTTCCAGATGATTGTTCATCACATTAAGTGCTACCATATTCGCTACAAACACTAGCACCATCAAGAGTATCATCATCGCTATCAGCATTTTCATATTCCATCTTCCTAATCCTACCCAGGCTATCACTAACATTCCTACGACTGCTATCATAAGATCTAACAATAGCAGGGATACGACTGCGATAATCACCGGCACTACTCCATCTACTTGCACATATTCCGGACAAATTTTAGCCATAAATAACAGCAAAATAATCAATATAGCAAAATACAACGCTCCCTGTTTCATGCTATCACCTCCCTCGCAAAAAGAAACAGCTGTCTAACAGGCATTCTAGCATATATCCTCCCGTAAAGTCAAGATTAACAGGGGTAAAAAACACGAGCTACTGCAAGAATACCAAATAGATAAATGCACCTGCACCGGCACCAAGAATCAATGTCAAAATAATCGCCAAAACCAGAGGCAAGCTCAAGCCCTTTGGCTTGTTGCTAGGAATAGAGATAGACGGCTCACTAAATCTGCTGGAGAAGTGAGACGGCTGCTCATCTCTACGTTCATATTTATGCTTGTTATTCTCTGGTGAATTATCTTCTTTTTTACTACTGACATCATCGTTTTTGCTCGTCTTGCGTACAAGTTTAGAGAATGTCCGCTTCTCCGACAATTTCTCTGATGAATGTTCTAGTGTATTCTGTCCCTCTGTCATAGATGACTCTGATGTGTATCCAGAGAGTGGCCTTTTTTCTACGGTGACGGAATTAAGGAACGGCGATTTTCCACCCAAAATCTGGCGATAAGGCTCTACTGGTGGCTTTGGCGGTGGCGTTTCTACGAAATCATCAATCATCTTGCCATTATTTTTAATTTCTACATCATCGTCTTCCCTAACAGCACTGCCATCTATGTAGGTAGTTAGCTCACTTATCTCTGGTTTCTTACGATGAATAGATTGCTCTACCAGTGGATCTGCCCCACTCGCTACAAACAGAGGTTTTGGCTCCGACACAAAATCTGCCGCTGCTTCTTCTAAATCTTCTAAAGCATCTAGCTCTTCCTCAAAATCTACTACTTCTTTTGATAGATTATCTGTCATATCTGGCGCATCACTATCCGCAAAACCTGCCAGAATCGCGCTCAGCTCATCCTCATTCTGAGGTGGTAAATCATCGTCTGTGGCATCATCCGCTTCTACGGCTGGCTCCCGGCGGATGTCCACCCTGGACGCACTAGATACATCCATGACCACAGGCCTTCTGGCCACTGTCTGGGTTTCTACCTCCTCTGGAGCTTCTGGCTCTACCTCTATTTCTTCACGAATAGGCTCCTCTGGCACATCTTCTGATATATCTTCCCCCTCATCCATATCATCTTCGCGCGCTGGCTTAATCACAGCAGAAACTCGTTTGATAAAGTCCATCCTCAGCCCCCTGTGACGTGGTTTCTCCACCGGCGTTTCTAGAGGCGGCTCTGTAGGTATCTCTACAGGCATTTCGATAGGCTCATCTGAAGAGTTTTCCACAGGTTTTTCCACAATCTCATCTGTGGCCATATCTGGTGCTTCCACCTTCATCTCTGGGGTATCTATCCTCGGTGTTTCCATCTGCGGACGACGAGCTCTCCTGACTGGCTTAATATCGCCAATGAACAATCTCTTCCTCGGTGTAGCATTAGTTGGCATCTCAGAAACCGCCTCGTGGCTTACCAGAGGCGCCCTACGGCGATTTGGGGCAAAATCCATAAATTGCCCACGTTTAGCCATAAGCGGCTTTCTAGGGGCTTCTGAGTGGCTCTGAGAGCCAATCTTGACCGGTATATCAGCCCCTACATCCATTGGTTCTGGTGCTGGGGCATCTTTTTTTGTCATGCTCTTACTCTTTTTGCTACCTCAATTATATCATTAAATTGGTCCGCAATCAACGACGCTCCCCCTATTAACAAGCCGTTTACCCCTGGAATAGTAAGATAAGCACCAGCATTGGATGGGTTCACACTCCCACCGAACAATATTGGTATTTCCTCTGCTTCCTTACCATAGGTAGATTTTAGGTATTTTCTGATTAACTCAACACTTTGTGCAATATCATCTGGAGAAGCCAACTTCGCCCCCTTGACACTAGAAATTGCCCAAACTGGCTCATACGCAATAATTACCTTCTTTAAATCCTCCTTCGATACATCAGAGAGTCCTGCTACTATCTGATCGCGCAAGACATCTGCTGTTTCGCCAAAAGTTCTCTCTGATTCCGTCTCTCCGATACAAAGAATAGGGGTAATTCCATTCCTAATGCAGGCAGCGACCTTTTCCTTAGTCATCTTATCCGTCTCGCCAAAAATATGTCGCCTCTCTGAATGACCAATAATACAATAATCTACGATACCTTTTAACTGAGCTATTGCCGTCTCTCCTGTATATGCACCAAAATCGCGTCCCCAACAGTTCTGAGCTGAGATTCTAATCTTCTTACGATCAGTTTGCAGGCTTAGAGGCTGCAAGGCGACTGGCGACGGCGCCACCACTATCTGCATCCCCTTAGCTGGTTTGATTCTCTTTAATAATTTATGAAGATAAATAGATGACTCACCCACGGTAAAATTCATCTTCCAGTTGCCCACGATATATGTTTTCATAGGCTAATTGTAGCATAAAATCCCGTTATTTTCTAAAAATCACGGTATATTGCGCCCCATCATACTGGTAACGCTTGTTCCAAAATAATTTTTGTTGAATCATATTATTGTCGTTGCTAGAGTAAGACACTGTCACGCCATCATCTCCGATATCAGAAACTTCTACTTTTCTCTCTCCTAATCTGACAACTTGGCCTTTTTTGATGCTAACGCTGTAATTATCTCTGGCGACAATCCTATCATTGACACGCTCTTTCATGAAAACATTCGCTTTTGCACCCATGCTGCTAACCAACAATAGGCCAAAAAACAGCGCCCCCACCGCACAATCCGCAATAATCAACCCTTTTCCACCGTTATCCTGGGAGATATCCTCTTCATCCTGAAGACCACGACTATCAGAATTACCTCTGGTAATTAGAGATGTTACTATCGCACCAACAATCAAAACTACACCTTTTAGGATACTTCCCATGAAACTCATCCCCAAATGCGCACTAGCATCAGAGACTGAACTATCAGACATATAACGCATCACTTCCAGATCAATCACCCTATCTATAATCAGGAACAAGAATAGAAACAATAGATTGAGCTTTAGCCATTTCTTGGCATTCTTACGAATTAGAAGGAAGAGAATCTGTGCCACTAAATATACCATCACTAGCACAATTAACCACGCTGGCTGCGCTAGGACAGTATCTAAGATTCCGGCGAAAAATCCACCCCCTACCTCTGTAAAACTATATTCCATTTAGGTACACTTATTCTCGCCGTCTTTGGTTACTATGGTACACTGAGAACTGGATTCTGCCCCATTACCGTCTGTCACAACAACCTTTAAAGTCCTACCAGTAATGCCACTACTACTGAGGTCATAGCCAAAGTCAATAGAAGTACCACTGGCCGTACCAGATTCATAGGCAGTGCCATCTTCATAAAGGACATACTTTACCTCTGGAGAAGAGCCGACCGTGATAACAGCTTTTAGTTTTTCTCCAGATTGATAGAGATTCACTCCTGGCGCAGTATAGGAACAGTCATCTTGCTCATCACGCGTATATGGCTGCGGCACGCTATAGACCTCTCTCCTCGTGATTGGATCAATCGTCTTAGTCACTTCTATCTGAATCTTTTGATTCTCTGGCGTACAAGCAGTAGCAAGCTTGTGTGTGTATTTATTGAACGTCAGAGTCTCCGTAGTCACGCCGGAAGTTTTAGAGTTATACCAGCTTGGCCAAATATCGGTCTGCCCGTTGACAGTCAAAGTCTGGATACCAGCTGGTCTGACGAAGTCTTGATTTACTGTCCACTTGCCCTCACTAGCATACAATTGAGTATGAACTGGCCCCATGTAGTCATTCACCACCCGGCGGACGATAGTATTAGAGCTATCCCTCAAAGCACCACCGTCATGGTTACCATTCCAAACCGCTGTAGCAATTACTGGAGAGTAACTGAGAATCCAAGAATCCTTTGCCACGGAGGCATTAGTGGTGGTAGTAGTACCAGTCTTTGTTGCAGTCTTTACATTAGGAATGACAAAGCCAAATGAATATCCCTGACTACCAAAAGTGATAGTACGAGCATTTGCATCAGACAGAATGCTAGAAAGCATATAGGCTACCTGATCGTCATATACCCTCTCACCACCATTATCTGTCCAGCTCTCGATAATATCACCAGAGGAATTCTTCAGCTCTAAGATGTAAGACAACTCTTTATAGACACCGCCACGAGCGATAGAGGCAAAGGCATTGGCATGCTCAATCGCAGTCACATTGCAACCAGAGCCAATTGCAATAGACAAGCCACCAGACCAAGAATCATCAGCACAATAGTGCTTATCACCTAACCCCTGAGCTACCTTCAAGCTATTCTCCACACCGTTGATATAGAGAGCCTTCACCGCTGGGATGTTTAGAGAGCCTGCCAAGGCACGGCGAATCGTCACGTTGCCATACCAGCTACCAGTATAATTACGCAAAGCACAAGTACCTCTGTAGCCAGCACAATAGATAGAGTCGATATTTTCATCCTTCAATATACTACCTGGACCATAATTCTGGCCCTGGCGCTGCATAAAGAGCGGACCATAATCGATAATCGGCTTCATTGATGAGCCAGGCTCCAACTCTGCTGTAGCGGCATTCACCTCACCATAACCAGGAATTTTCCAATCTACTGACCCTACCATTGCAATTACCTGTGCAGTTTCCACATCCACAGATGCTAGGGCAATGTTATCGCTACCATTAGAGTACATCAGTGCAGCACCATTAGCTACGGCTTGTTCTGCCATTTGTTGTGCACGATAATCTAGAGTAGTCTTGATAGTGAAGCCACCAGCACGCATAGTCTTGACACCATATTTCTCTTCTAGCATGTCTTTGACCTCTAGGACAAAGTGCGGAGCCTTGATGTTATCATACTGGTTGGTCTCTGGCTTAATCGTATCCAAGATTGGCACAGCCTTCGCCTCTTCTGCCTCTTCCTTTGTAATATAACCGAGCTCTGCCATCACATCCAAGGTGTATTGTTGACGCCAGAGTAAAGCCTCGTGGCCATATTCATTGTATGGGTTTAATACTGCTGGATTGTTTGGGATAGCAGCAAGTAACGCCGCCTCCGCCAAAGTGAGATCCTTAGCAGACTTGCCGAAATAGGTCTGTGCACCAGATTCTACCCCGTTACGACGACCGCCATAAGGCGACTCATTCAAATACATGGTAATAATCTGTTCCTTATCATACATCTTCTCTACTTCTACGGCGAGAATAGCTTCCTTAATCTTACGCGGGATGCCAGAAAGACCACGATCCTTTGCCTCATCAGAGAAATAAACCTGCTTAATCAGTTGCTGTGTCAGAGTAGAGCCACCCTGAACACTCTTACCAGAGAGAGTAGAAAACGCTGCACGAATTAGCGACCAGAAGTCGATACCATTGTGGTTATAGAAGTTCCTATCCTCAATCGCTACCGTCGCCTGACGCATATAAGTAGAAATCTGGTCTCCATCCACTACCAAGCGATAATCGCCATCGCCTTTATCTTCCCAGAGAATTTCCCCGTTCCTATCCAGATAGGTATTAACTGTTTCTGACACCTTTAATTTGTCTAGCTGAATAGCCTCCAAATCCTTCTTATAATAGAGGAAAAGGCCACCCAGAGCGATGATAATAATCAAAACAGTAGCCGCAACAATCTTTAAGAAAGTCTTTAATCCGCGCAGAGAAAACCAATACTTGAACACACGCTTCGGATGAAGATGAGCAAAAAACCTCTTGACTGGATTCTTTGGCAAAGTGGCGAGATCTTCTGCACGCTTACGAGCGCGCTTTTCTTTCTTTACCTTACTACGATAGACTAGGCTAGAGTAAGTACTCATACTCTTATCACCTCTCTGTAAGAGGCTCCTCTTTGGGACTTTCTTAGATGGCGACTTGAGTTTCTTCGGAGCTTTTGCGGTTTTTATCGCATCGGCATTCTTAGATTTTTTCGCAGTGTCTTTCATAAGCTTATTTTATTATATCACGATTATAATTTCTACGGTTATTTTACAACGGCGAATTTGTTTTTGCCTTTTTTCAGAATGGCAGGAGCACTCAGAACCTTTGCCTCATCAGTAACCTTCTCTCCATTAACAGATACGGCACCAGACCCGATGAACTGACGCGCCTCTTTTTTCGAACTGGCCAGGCCAGTCGCGACAAGATCGTCTACCAGGGATACGCCAATCGGCTTCACTGGCAAAATAATTGCTGCCTGCTCTATATCTTTATCAGAAAAAGTAGCATTTTTATCGAATAATTTTTCTGTCAGGGCAATCACTGCTTCTGCCGCTTCTTTTCCGTGAACCACCTCTGTCGCACCCTTAGCCAATGCTTTTTGAGCGATACGCTGAGATGGGTCTTTTGTGTGCTCTGACAAAATATTCTCAATGGTATCTTTATCATAAACGGTGTAAATTTTCAATAAATATTCTACTGCTGTATCTGCCTGATTCAACCAGAACTGATAAAAATCAAAAACGGAGGTGAAATTAGGTGAATATTCCGCTTCGCCAGCTTCCACTACATCCGCTGGGCGCTTCACTGCCTCTGCTGCTAGCCAAACTGCATTCCCCTCTGACTTGCCGAATTTGCGACCAGTTACTGGGTCGATAATCAGAGGTGTAGACCAGACATTGGCCTCCGCTCCAGCAAGTTTACGAATCAGGGAGATACCGGAAGAACAATTGCCGTATTGATCCGCACCACAAAGTTGTAAATCAATGCCGTATTGCCTGTATAAGTGATAGAAATCATAGCCTTGAATCAAAGTATAAGAAAACTCCGCATAAGAAATACCAGAGCCACCCTCACCCATACGGGATTGAATAAATTTGCGATCCATCAGCTGTGTCATAGAGAATGATTTGCCCACCGTACGGAGGAAATCAATGTAATTTATATCTTTGAACCAGTCATAATTGTCGACCATGGTGAGGTTAATGTCTGCGGCCACGCCGGCTTTTTCGCCAGATATGTCGCTGGTGCTCGCCGTTTTGTCATTTGCTGGGCTAGTGGAAGCATTTTTCAGACATCGCTCAATTTGAGCTTTGATGCATTTTTTATTATGCTCTACCTCTGATAATGGCTTCAGGTCACGCTCTTTGGTATCCTTCGGGTCACCAATTTGGCCAGTCGCACCACCCACCAAAAGATATGGCTGATATCCATGACGCACAAAGCACGCGCACATCATCAGTGCAGCTAGATTACCAATAGTGAGCGAATCTGCCGATGGATCCGCACCCCAATAAAATGACTTGTTTTCTTTTTCGTCTAAAAATGTTGGATCTTTGATAGTAGTCTCCGCCTGGAAACCACGCCAAATTAGCTCTTCGGATAGTTTCATGGTTGTATTATATCATACCGATACTATGCTATAATTAACTCAATAACAAAACGTGGAGAAAATATGACCAAAAAAGTACTATCATTTGACATTGACCAAACATTAAATATCGCGAAGACTCCCATCACGGATGACATCGCAGAGCTTTTGATCAGGTGTTCTGATTATTATGAAATCTGTCCAATTTCTGGACAAAAATTTGACCAATTCCTCATCCAAATTGTCAATCCAATGTTAGACAACGGTGTCAAGCCAGCTCAACTCACGCATCTCCACCTCTTTGTCGCACAAGGCACACAATACTATATTTATGAGAATAAGTCCGACAAATATGATGAGAAGAACTGGAAGCAAGTTTATAATTACCCGCTCACAGATGAACAGGTGAAGAAAATCAGCGAAACGATAGAGAAATCTGCTCGTGAACTGGGATATTGGGAAGAAGACAAATTACAACCAGGCGATGAGATCATTGAAAATCGCCTCTCCCAAGTTACTTTCTCCGCTCTCGGCCAAAAAGCCGGCACAGAAGAAAAATATGCCTGGGATCCGGATTGCAAAAAACGCGAGAAGATTGTCGCTCGCTGTAAAGAGCTGGCACCAGAATTTGATTATGAAATTGGCGGTACTACCTCTATTAATGCCATCACTCCAGGTATGAACAAGGAGTTCGGTATGACACATCTATTAGAAGAGCTCAAGGTTACAAAAGATGAGATTCTTTACTTCGGTGATATGACTCAGCCAGGTGGTAATGATTATCCAGTCGTCCAGATGGGGATTGACACCATCACCGTCCGCAACCACGAAGATACTGGCTATGCTTTGCGCGGAATCTTGGGCGTCTCTGAATAATATGTTATAATATGTTTATGGATTTGACTGTTATAATTTTGATTGCCACCCTCGTAATACTAGCCGAGGTATCTTTTCTGTGTATCAGATCCTTTACTAAACCTCGTCAAAAATCTGGCAAGCGCAAAGTCTATATTGATTCTTCCGCTCTGATGGACGGACGTATCCTAAATGTAGCAGAGACTGGATTCATCGGCGATGACCTCATCATTCCACGCAGCGTGATTCGAGAAATGCAACTTTTAGCTGACGGCAAAGATAGTTCCAAGCGTTCTATCGCTCGTCGCGGGTTGGATAACGTCAATGCGCTGGAACGCGTAATTTATTGTAATGTAGAAATTCTCCAGGATGCTTTGGATCGCACACCGGTGGATGAACGCTTAATCGCTTTAGCGAAAGAAAACCACGGCACCATTTGCACCAATGATTTCAATCTAAATAAGGTTGCTAGCGCCGAGGGCATAGATGTGCTTAATATTAATGACCTGGCCATAGCCCTACAAAACGAATATCAGCCTGGCCAGAAGATGAAGCTAAAAATCACCGCCAAAGGTGCTAATCCTGGTCAGGGAGTGGGGCATCTAAAAGATGGTACCATGGTAATTGTAGATAATGGCTCGCGCAAGGTCGGACAAGAAATAAATGTGGAAATTGTCCGCTTCATCCAAACATCGTCTGGAAGAATGTTATTTGCTAAGAGAAAATAGAAATCCTACGTCTCTTCTAGATCAACTCCATTTTCCAGCGCATACGCCGTATTGGCAGCCAACTTCTCCTGATATTTTGCAATCAAATCTGCGCGGCCTTCTCGTTCTGCTACATCAATACATAGATGATAGCGCGAAGCTTTGTTCAGACTCAACATCTCAAAAGGCGTAGTCGTGCTACCTTGCTCTATGAAACCATGCACCGATAAATATTCTTCTGGCACATCATAACTTTGCAAAATCGCTTTTAGAGTATCAGGATAACCATGGAAGTTCGCAATAATCGGCTTGCCTGCCATGAAATATTCATAAAACCTTTCTCGCGACATTTTAGCATTAGTTGTACCAATCGCATTATGCGACAGAGCATTAATCCCGACGAAGCGGAAACGTTTTTCTGGCAGGTCTTCCCGCAAAATCTGCAAGGCATACAGCGCTTCACGCGATACGATATCTCCTGCCGCCGTAAAGATATAATCTGGGTCATCATCCGAAGCAAAGCCAAAGATACTCGCACCGTGCTCATACTGGAACTTGGCGTGGTTACAATCTATCCAACGCGGCTCCTCTGTCTTATTGAATGTTGTAAGATTCACAGCATTACGGCTCTCCATCATGAATTGGAACGCTGCCGCAGCCGCCACATCATCTACCGGGAAAATACAATTGGCCAAATTACTTGGATTATCTAGCAAAGCAGAAATCAAAGCTGGTGACTGGTGCGAATAACCATTGTGATCCTGTCGCCAACAAGTGCTAGTAGAGAGCAAGTTCACAGCCGGCACTGGCTCGCGCCAAAATACCTCCTGGGATTGTTTCAAGAACTTAATGTGTTGCAAAACCTGCGAAGTGATGATAGAGAAAAACGACTCGTAGCTAGTCATCATGGCTGGCTCGTGATTTTCTAGAATATGTCCCGTCATCACTGCAAACAAAGTATTCTCTGATAATAGCTCTACAATTCTGCCATTCTCTGATTCTGGCAAATCCCAAGATTTACGTGGCAAAGCCCAAGCCCTAGCCGACACTTGATAAGCCACATCTAATTTATTACTAGTGGTCTCATCTGGAGAAAACAGGTAAAATGAGCCGTCTTGCTTCATAGTATTTTTAATTAACTCGCCAATTTTCTCAGCAGGAGAATGGCGTTCCAAACCTGGGTGCTCAATTTGTGCCGGACCAAATAAGCCAGATGTAGCAACATCACTCATAACAAAAATCCTTCCTTCTCATCAAACAATTCTCGGAAATTATACGATTTCATCCAAGTTTCTAATATATCCAATTCTTTTAAATCATGTTTCACGTCCTTTAGAGGAATCTGATGTGCCAAATAATTCCCGGCGATCTTCTTCCCATCTACGTAGCGTGGGCCAGTTTCGCCTTTTTCGGTTTTCATAATGATAAATGGTACATCCATCATTCCCACCTCATCCAGAGCATCTTGGAATTCTCCAGTATCATCACCGTTAATAAATAGTGGTGTATAGCCAAATCCTCTAATCATTTCCATCAGCTCCCTTTCTGACTTGCGCGCAGAAATCGTCGGTCCAGAAATCTTGTAGCCATTGAGATGCAAAATCGGCAAGACCTTACCATTAGTATCAGTAGTGAATAGTTTGCAAAGATTAAGCGATGACAGAGCAGTAGCTGTTTCTAGTTCACCATCACCAATCAATGCCACGACACGCTTTTCCGGATGGCCGAGTGCAGCGCCATATGCCGCCGCCAAAGCATAGCCCAATTCCCCACCCTCACAAATTACACCCGGAGTAACCGGACTGGCATGCGATGGAAATCCACCTGGCCAAGAAAAGTTTTGGCAAATATATTTGATACCATCTAGATTTGGCTGTGCTTTTTCATCCACTTTCGCCAGGTCGCCGTCAATAAAAAGATTGGCCTGCAAAGCCGGAAAACCATGCCCCGGCCCCAGAATAAAATTAGTCATCCTACCACGAATCTTTAGATTAGCATAAGCGACATTGATACCGTGACAAGTCCCCCAATGGCCGAGCAAGCGTGGCTTGATATCAAAAATACTAAGCTTCCTCTTGAGCAGAAAATTGTCTTTCAGGTATAATTGGGCAACAGAAAGATAATCACAAGCGCGAATTCTACGCTCACAACGAATAGCATTTTGCCCACCAAAATCATTCATCTTATGATTATTTTAGTATAAAATGGCGAAAATGTGAATAGAATCACGATTTCGCTAGTTTTGTGGGTTTTTAGGGAAAAGTGCGAAATTCTACACTTTTCCCGCAAAAACGAGAAAATTCCGTCTTTACAGATATAATTTGGTATGATATACTGGAGATGTATTCGGGAATACCTGAAGAACCCCATAATCACGAGATTTGGGGTATATTTTTTAGCAATACAATTTCCTAAATCCGTCTCTAACAATTTGCAAATCAGAATTCGGCGCTGTCCCCATTTTGGTATAAAGTCTGGAGACACTGAATGCTTTGGCTTGAGCTAAAGCAGCATATTGCATTTTGCCTTTGAATTTAAAATGAACATACCAGCTACCCTCATGCGGTTGTGATGTTAATGGAATACCCATGAAACTATATTGACTTAATTTTTTCATAATTAGAACCGGGCGAGAAAATGTGTGGTTTTTACCATTTATTTCTGCACCAATATTTTCACCAACAGCGCACCACCAAATTTGCCCTTCTTTTATCGGCGGGTAGTTTCCAACAAAGTGTAGTCTTTCTTTCAGTTCTATCCACTCCCAAAAATGTTTTTCCTCCATAGTTGCTCCAATGATTATTTTGACATTTACCAAAAATACTCCCAACTCCAAAATATATAACAAGAAATCCAAGGTACGTTGAGAGCATTTTTGTTTGAGAATATCCTATCAAAAATATTATTGTATTGCAACGATAAGCGTAATGCTGGGTTGCTAAGTGGTAGAAAAGTTGCGGCCGGCAAAGCCGGCAAAAGATATTACAGCAAAAATCCCTCCTTGATGGGGGAGGGATTTTTGAATCTGTTTTAGAAAAACAGGATGCTAATTTTTGTAGACACAGCGCACTGCTCGACCCATGTTTTGGACGCTTTGGCCTTGAGGATAAATATAGCCATCTGTATTTATACGCGAGCTATATGAGTAGGTATTATTGCGAATAGCAGACATCCACCAGAACCCATCTGTACCAACAAAATCCAAATCCTTATTAATATATTGTCCATTATATTTCAGCCCTAATCCATTCATCAAATTATCCCTACTCACAGCATTAGTACGATTAGTGCCAGCATCTGGATCGGTTGGATTAGGCAAAAAACGCAACGCAGAGGGATCCCGATGCGCTTATTATTGCTATCCGCCTTAATCAAGCGAGTATTACCCATATACAGGTCGTAACTATTGGTGTTACCAACTATACTAGATGACCAGTAGAAGCCACCCACCGTCTGGCGGTAAAGCTTACCCGTAACCCAGTAATAGTTGCCAGAATATACATACGACAATGGATAAGATCTTGCACCAAGGCTACCAGTGAGTTGCCTTTACTTACGCAAAGCTTTCTTGATTGCTTTTGCTGTTACTTTTAGGTCTTCGAATGGATGTGCACCATCAGCGCGGAGAATAGTTTTCTCATGTCCCTTACCAAGGATAAGTACCAAATCGCCTTTCTTTGCCAGGGAAATAGCTTTGTTTATGGCGGTCTCGCGGTCTTTTTCCATGATGATAGCAGAATCTTTCATGCCAGCTTTTTTACAACCATCGCGGAACATTTCCATAATTACAAGTTGATCTTCATCTCTGGAATCATCCTCTGTAATAATGCAAATATCACTATGCTTGCCGGCGATTTCCCCACGTTCAGCACGAGTACTTTCGTCTCTTCTGCCAGCGCCACCAAACAGAGAGATGACTCGCCCATTTTTGCTAGGTGCTTTAACAGAGGAGAAGACCTTTTCGAAAGCGTCTGGTGTATGGGCGAAATCTACTATCACCTCATAATTTTGGCCTAATTGCAGGCGGTTCATGCGACCTTCTACCTCTGTGAGCGAGGCAATACCAGCAGCGATTTGCCTATCACTTAATCCTAATCTCTTGCCGACGAGAGCAGCTGCCATAGAATTGTAGACATTAAATTCTCCCGGAATTTGAGTGGTAATTTCCAGAGGTTTTATATCACCAAATGAATATTTAACGCCAGTAGCGGATAATTTGATGGATTTTGCACGCATTTTACCAGATTTTATACCATAAGTGATATAGTTACTATCTGGAGTTGCTTTTTTGAAAGCACCACAAGATGGATCATCTGCGTTAATTATCCCATAACCAGCATGCCTAAATAATTTAGTTTTGGCTTTTACGTAGCGGGCGAAAGTTTTATGATAGTCTAGATGCTCATGGGTGACATTAGTCATTACGGCTATTTCTATTGGGATATCCAAGGTGCGATGTTGAGCTAATGCGTGGGATGTCACCTCTAAGACAAGAAACTCTGCGCCAGTGTTGGCAATAGTCTTCATACGGCGATTGAGAGTGAAAGAATCCGCAGTAGTCATGTGTTCAATTTGCTTAACTAGGCCATCTTTGTCTGGAATTGTATCTGTTTTGTGTTTGTCGCGAGCTAAAATGTCTTTAGTTATACCTGGTGCACCCCAGGCTACGGTGGTCATGAGTCCAGTCTTAAATCCGGCCGAGTTCAGCATTTTCCAGATCATAAAGCAAGTAGTAGTCTTGCCGTTAGTACCTGTTATACCGATAACGCGCAATTTTTCGCCAGGACGACCATTTTTAATGGCGGCGGTGGCGGACTGTGCAATATGATAAGGGATAATTATGGAATTATAACCTGGAATTTTGTCTTTTAAACTCATAAGGAAATTATAGCATGATTTGATATAATAGAGGTAGAAATAGGGAAAAAGAATGAAAAATCGCAGATTGGGCAGAAGGCGTTTACCGTGGAAGATTGTTATTTGCTTGATGGTAATGGTAGCTATCGCAACTATTATTGTGGTAATTTTATTAATGCGCAAGGATAATTCCAGCCAAAATCAAGCAGAAAGTCAATATAGTACTCCCACGGACGTAGAGACCCATGAATCAGATAATGTAGAAGAGGTAAAAAGTGATAGTCCAGAGGAACAGCCTACCCCTACTATTCCGCCGGCAAGTATTCCAGGTGGGAACTGCACGACTGGCCTGGGAAAGCTAATGCTTATCAACGCGAATTATACCGTAAATAGCGATTTTATTTCCGTGCGAAAGAGTCAATTAGTGGATATTTCTGCGCTTTATGGTATTACGGAGGCGAACGCTTGGAATGGAACGCCATTGGTGGATGAAGAAGCGGCACAGCATCTGAATGATATGGTAAAAGCTTATGAGGCGGCCTATCCAGGACATACCTTGCAGACCATGTCGTGTTTCCGTAGTATTGGTACATCTTGCGGTAGGCTTTGTGCTCCGACTGGTACATCCGAGCACCACTCTGGCTATACTTGCGATCTGATTGATACAGCTTATGGTAATACGTTGGATACTGATTATTATCCTGAGCATATAGATTGGCAATGGCTCAAGGCTAATTCCTATAAATATGGTTTTATTGATCGCTACCCAGTAGAATGGGCTGGCAGTTCTATGATGCAACCGATTAACTTGACTGAGGATGGCACTACTGGCTATTATGAAACTTGGCACTATCGTTATGTAGGCATACCAGAGGCAACAGAGATTGCAACGGGCAAATATAATAATGGTGCATATGACTCTCTGGAGCACTACCTCAAGATGCGTGGATTTCTTAATAGTTTAACGGCTGGCACCTGTAATCAATAGAGAAATTAGCACTCGGAGCTTGACAGTGCTAATTTTTGCGCTACAATAGATGAAAAGGAGTTAAATATGGCAATAAAACCGTTAAAAGATAAGGTAGTAGCAAAAAAAGAAGCACCTCTAACTAAGACTAAATCTGGTATTCTGCTGGGCGAAGCGAAGGAAACTCCGGCCTATGCAGTAGTAGAAGCAGTTGGGCCAGAGGTAAAAAGCATCAAAAAAGGTGACAAAATTGTTTACAAAGAATATTCCACCACTAATATTAAGATGGACGATGAGGATTATATTATTGTCGCCGAAGAAGATATTTTAGCGACAATGTAACTATAAAGAAAGGAGAATTATGGCAAAGAAGATTTTTTATAACGCAGAAGCGAGGGATAAGGTTCTCTCTGGTGCAAAGCAATTATATGATGCAGTAAAGGTAACCTATGGCCCTAAAGGACAAAATGTGGTGATAGAAAAGTCTTATGGTGCTCCAACTATTACTCATGATGGTGTAACAGTGGCAGAGGCAGTAGACCTTGGCGCGACAGATGATAACCTGGGCGAACAGATTGGCGCTAAACTAATTAAGACCGCTGCCCAGAAGCTTAATAAAGTTGCTGGCGATGGCACCACTACTGTTACAGTTTTGACATATAACATTATCTCTGAGGCAAACAAGTTGATTGCTGCGGGTGTTAACCCAATGGAATTACGCAAGGGAATTGAAAAGGCTGGCGCAGAAATCATTAAAGGCATAGATAAAGTAGCTGAAAAAATTGCAGGTGATGATAAGAAGGTCGCCGAAGTCGCTACGATTTCTGCTGGTGATGCAGAGATTGGTAAATTGATTGCGGAAGTAATCTCTAAGATTGGTAAAGATGGTGTAGTGACAGTAGAAGCTGGCCAGGGCTTGGAGATGGAACAGGAAATTGTAGAAGGCTTTTCTTATGACAAGGGTTATTCTTCTCCGTTCTTTGTTACAGATGTCAATCGTCAGGAAGCAATTTTCGAGAAGCCACTGATTTTAGTCGCGGAGAAAAAGATTTCTGCCGCTAGTGATATTTTGCCACTTCTAGAAAAGTGTGCCCAGGCAGGGAAGAAGGACCTTGTAATTATTGCGGAAGAAGTGGAGGGCGAAGCCCTGAGCCTGCTCGTTCTTAATAAACTCAAAGGCGTGTTTAATACTCTTGTTTTGAAGGCTCCTTCCTTTGGTGATCGTCGTAAAGAGATTATGGAAGACATTGCTATTCTTACTGATGCTACTGTCGTATCCGAAGATAAGGGAATCAAACTAGAAGAAGCGGGTATGGAAGTGCTTGGCTCTGCTCAGAAAGTTATCGCTACGAAGGACGAATCCACTATCATCAAGGGTGCTGGCTCTGCTAAGGAAGTAGCTGCTAGAATTGGTTTAATTAATTCTCAGGCGGAACTTGCTACATCTGACTATGAGCGGGGTGAGTTTGAGAAGCGTGCTGCTGCGCTTTCTGGCAAAGTTGCTGTTATCAAAGTCGGTGGTGCAACGGAAACAGAAATTGATGAGAAAAAATTCCGTGTGGATGATGCAGTTGCTGCGACTAAGGCTGCCCTTTCCGAGGGTATCGTGCCTGGTGGTGGCGTAACTCTACTTAATCTGTCTAATGAGATTAAGGGCGATGATGCTGGCGCCACTATCGTGAAAAATGCTATGAAAACACCATTTATCACGATTATGGAAAACGCTGGTCTCAATGCACAGGCCCTATTAGCAAAAGTAGAAACTTCTAAGAAACCTGGTTACGGTATCAACGTGATGAACCCATCTGATGAGCTGATTGATTTAAAGAAAGCTGGCATCATTGACCCAGCACGTGTCACACGAGAAGCGGTCCAGAATGCAATCTCTATCGCTGCAACTACTATTACTATGGGTGCGCTCATTGTGGAGGTTCCAGAAAAAGAACCAGCAGCTCCTGCTGGTGGCGATATGGGTGGAATGTATTAATTCCAGTAGGGCACTTACTTTGCGTTGTGTGACACACAACGCAAAAGGTTGCCGGTACGCTTGTTATTGCCGCTTTGAAATAGCCGAGTGCCGCTATAATTCATATACAAGATATAGTTATCAACTGCATTTAGCGTACTGGATGATAAATAGCGTCCTTCATTCGTACTAAAGAAAAACCTACCATTGCTCCAATAATAAAGTCCTGGCAAAACGTATGATAACGGGTAGCTCCTAACACCATGATTTCCACTCTCATTATCCCCATACCCATAGGTAGTGAATAAGTAGGATTATGATTTGAGAAATAATATATAACGAGGAAGTTTTTCTTTACAAATACTGCAATATGTGTTAATATGTAGGTATTATGGGAAAAATTAATGATTCAGAATTCGTCAAAGAATTCAAAAAATTTATTAGCCAAGGCAGTGTAATGGATCTCGCCGTAGGTATGGTCATCGGTGCAGCTTTTACATCCATCGTCAATGCTCTTGTTAATGATATTATTATGCCAATAGTCGGGTTAATCATTGGTGGTGTCAATTTCTCCGACCTTAGCATTACAATCCACAATTTCTTCGGTGGAAATACCGCAGCAGTTATTCGCTACGGAAGTTTCATTCAGAGTGTTGTGAATTTCTTGATTATCGCGTTCTCACTCTTCGTAGTAATTCGCGCCATCAATAAAATCAACGAAAAAGCTAAATCCGTCACCAAGCGTGCTGACAAAGCTGAAGCAGAAAAAGAAGAAAAGGCAGAGGCCAAAGAAAAGAAGGAAGAAAAAGCTGTCTCTGATGAGACTATTAAGCTCCTCAAAGAAATTCGTGACGAGCTAAAAGCAGACAAAAAAGCTAAGAAATAACTTATCATCAACTAATAAAACTGGGCTGACAAAGCCCAGTTTTTTGTTCCCTTACTATCCTGGTCCTATTTATTCACTACCTATGGGTATGGGGATAATGAGAGTGGGAATCGTGGTATCAGGAGCTATCCACTATCTTATATATACAGTGGGATGGGGACTTGGCAGACAGGCATGCTCTATAATCAATCCACAAATAAAGGCAGCTTCTACTGGTCAGCAACCATTATTCATGGAACCAGTGTAAATACCCTAAAAATTTATGAAAAATATCTAAAAGTGGCAAACAGTAACAATAAACGTAATGGCTATAATTTGCGTTGTGTGATAAAGATTAGTATTTGAATTTGACACACAGCGCACACCGAAACCAAAGTATTTATTATTGCGACTTTGAGGATATATATGATCACCAGTATTGCTAAAAACTAAATTATATGCAGTGCTATAGTCACGAGTATTAATTGACCACAAACCCACACCTAGGCCAATATTATTCAATGAAGTTTCACTGTAATGCCCATCATATTTTAGTCCCATTCCATTCATCAAATTATCCCTACTCACAGCATTAGTACGGTTAGTACCAGCATCTGGATCGGTTGGCTCAGACAAAAACGCAACGCAGAGCGAGCCCGCGGCGCTTATTATTGTTATTCGCCTTAACCAAGCGCGTATTATTCATATCCAGGTTGTAACTATCGGCGCTACTAACTATACTAGATGACCAATAGTCGCCATACACCGTCTGGTGGTAAAGCCTACCCGTAACCCAGTAATAGCTGCCAGAATATACATACGACAATGGATAAGATCTTGCACCAAGGCTACCAGTGGAGTCAGGGGCTTCCTATATGCTATTCCGCTGAAAACTCATTGAACTGGTTATACAGCGTATCCAAATTCGTCATAGATTTTTCTAGCGCAGTGCGGAGGTTATCTTTCTTGGTACGGGTATAAGCATCTTGTTCGGCAGAAATCAGCATACCAATTTGGTAAGCTACCTCACGCGTATAGACACGGTCCAGTATGCCATTTAGCCGTCCATTCTCTAATGTTTCTAGGTATTCCACCATTACCGCATCTTCGTCGGTTTTAGTTTTTTCTTTGTTTGGTTTTTCTAGGGATTTAGCACCGAAATCTTCCTTCAATGATGTACCAATTGCGTATTGAGTTTCTGTCAGAATTGCAACCAGGGAATTACCCATAGAACGTAGTTGTGAAGATTTGACTAGCTTCGTATAATTTCCAGTCTCGCTAATAAGGTTACTTGCGCGTAGGTATACCTTGTCGACGTAATCGCGTTCTTTGTTGCCATCACCACTAAAAATCATGCCAAAAATCATTATCACGAATACCAAAATTGCACCACCAATGAGCAGCTTAATAGTATTCGGGGAAAGGTTCAGTCCAAGGAACTTTTTCTGCTGCATTTTGTTAGTGCGGGTATCTTTTGCGATTTTTTCCAGATATTCCTTATTATTCATATGCTTATTATAACACAGATAGAAAAAAGACAAAAATTTCTCTCCTCTGATATAATAGAGACATGGAAGATGCGAAGGAGGAAATCAAAACTAGGCTTTCCATAGAAGATGTAGTTGGGCAATATATTGAGCTGAAACGTGCTGGTAGGACTTTGAAAGGACGTAGTCCCTGGGGAGTGGACAAAACCCCGTCTTTTATGGTGTCGCCAGAAAAAGGTATTTGGCATGATTTTTCCGCTAACAAAGGCGGGGATGTGTTTTCTTTCGTCATGGAGGTAGAAGGAATTTCCTTCCGAGAAGCATTAGAAAAATTGGCTGCTCAGGCGGGTGTGGAGCTACAAAAATACAGTGTGGGTGACAAAAAAATTGCACAGAAAAAAGCCCGCGCCAAAGAGGTCTTGGAACTTGCCACCAAATATTATCAGGTGGCATTGATGAAGAATAAATCAGTTTGTGAATATGTTTTTTATAAGAGAAATATGAGCCGCGCGACGGTAAAAGAATTCCGAATTGGTTATTCTCCGAGTGTCGGCAGAGCCTTAAAAGCATTTTTGGAGAAAAAAGGCTTTTCTAAAAATGAGATGAAAGATGCTGGTTTGCTGAATCAATATGACGGAGATTTGTTCCGTGGTCGAATGATGGTGCCATTCATAGATACAAATGGGCAAGTAATTGGCTATACCGGGAGAATCCTGGGTGATGGTGAGCCAAAATACCTGAATACTCCAGAGACACTATTATTTAATAAGTCGCGTTTTATTTTTGGACTTTATCATGCCAAGGAGGCTATTAGGCGGAATAATTATATCGTCATCGTGGAAGGAAATATGGATGTGATTTCTTCACATCAAGCTGGCGTGCGACAGACTGTTGCGACTAGTGGTACTGCAATGACGGAGCAGCATTTAAAGATTATTTCTCATCTCACTAACGATGTAAGGTTGGCTTATGATGGTGATGATGCGGGTGTTAGTGCGACTGAGCGGGCAATTAATATTGCTGGTAATATGGGAATTAACTTATCCGTTATTTCTGATTATCATGGCGCTAAAGATCCTGATGAATTAATTCAGAAAGATCCAGAACTATGGAAAAAGGCTGTAGAATCATGTAAGCCAGCAGTAGATTGGCTACTTGATAAATATGAGGAAAAACTAGATCTCCTTAGTGCTAGAGGGAAGAAAGAATATTCCGATATAGCTATGAAGCTCATATCATACCTCTCTGATCCAGTTGTACGGAAACATTACGAGCAGAATGTAGCAAAGAGGCTGGATGTGTCAGTAGAAGATTTACAACAAAAGAAGATTAGTACTTCCACGGTCAAGAGACTAAAACCTATCAAGAATAAGGAATCTCAAGCTAAGCGTGTGAAATTCCTAGAAGATAGTTTGATGGCGATTATGATTTTTGGCGGAGAAGCCGGCAGAGAAATAAACTTGGAATTGCCAAATGATGAAGTGAGAATAGAAGAATTATCATTGATTTATGATACAAAATACAAGAATCAGCCTACTGGCGAGTTAAAAAAAGATGTCAAAGATATGCTTAAGCAATACCAGCAGGAAACAAAATCAGCTAAAATTGCTGAGCTAACGGAAGAGCTAGAAAAATATGAAGACGATGACGAGAAGTCTAAAGATATTTTGCGTGAAATCCAGAAGCTACAAAAAGGTTGATATTTTGTTCTGTATCTAGTATAATTTTTCTAATGATACAAGATAAAGATGATATTTTGAACGCTGGAACTTTGATGGACCAGGAAGAGCCTGGCATGGGTGATCTCGCTGATGAGGAAGAGCTCTCAGACGAAGAATTAGCGATTACCGTTGACAATGTAGATGCTTTTGCAGATGATTCTGTCCGTTTGTATTTGCGTGAGATTGGTAAAATCCCACTACTTACTCCAGAAGAAGAGGCAGATCTCGCTCAGCGCGTAATTAAGGGTGACAAAAAGGCCAAGGACAAACTAGCAGAAGCTAATATGCGTCTGGTTGTATCCATTGCTAAGCGTTATTCTGGACGAGGACTTGATTTATTGGATTTGATTCAAGAGGGAAATACTGGCTTATTACGTGCAGTAGAGAAGTTTGATCCAGAAAAAGGATTTAAATTTTCTACTTATGCTACTTGGTGGATTCGTCAGGCGATTACCCGTGCGATTGCAGACCAGGCTAGGACTATTCGTATTCCAGTGCATATGGTAGAAACTATTAATAAAGTTCTTCGTGCTACGCGCAAGCTCACCCAGGAGTTGAATCGTGAACCGACTGTGGAAGAGATTGCCAAAGAAATGGACATGGAGCCAGAAAAAGTAGAATATGTGATGAAGATTAAACAAGACATTGCATCACTGGACCAGAGCGTTGGCCGTGATGGTGATGATGAAGATTCCGTGTTGGGCGATTTCGTAGAGGATGAGGAGCGTGTCTCGCCAGAAGATTCTGCTGCTAATCAGATTTTGAAGGAACAGCTTGCTACGATTATTTCTACACTATCAGAGAGGGAACAGAAGATTATCAAGTTGCGTTTTGGTATTGGTGGCGGTCGTCCGCATACTTTGGAAGAAGTAGGTGCAGAGTTTTCTGTCACTCGCGAGCGTATTCGTCAGATAGAAGCGAAGGCTCTTTCTAAGTTGCGCAAACACAAGGACACTAAGAAATTGCATGAGTATTTGAGATAAAAGAGGAGGAAAATGCTTAAAAAAATTATCAATATTGTCACAACCAGCATAGTTTCTTTGACTATGGTTTTTTCTTCTTTTATGCTGACTACTCAGCCAGTGATGGCGGAGGAAGGCGAAAGTACTTATAGCCAGGGTGATAAAACTAGTATTCTTACCAGTTGTGGCGACAAAGCAGAAGATAGCAAAGGTGCTGGAATATTTTGTGTTCTTAATATCGCATTAACAATTCTGACCTATGGCGTGGGTATCGCTGGTACGCTGGGTATCGTGATTTCTGGTGTTATGTATTTGACTGCACGCGATAATGAGCAGCAGATGACAAAGGCCAAATCTCGGATTATCAATATAGTGATAGGCCTTGCGATTTATGCGGTGATGTGGGGATTCTTGCAGTGGATTTTGCCGGGCGGGGCTCTCAAGGGTAGCAGCTAACCGATGCAGCGGGTAATAATCGTTTATAATCCTAGGTCTTCTAAACAGGCCTTAATCCAGGATGAGGTGATTAAGCCGATGCGCGCAATAAAAGGCTATCAAGTTGGCAAATATGAAGTGAAGCAGATACCAGTAGAAGAAAATGCTAAGAATCTGACCAAGATTTTGATGGATGGTGATTTGATATTGGTAGCGGGTGGAGATGGTACTGCAACCGTCGGGTTAAACGCGGCGATGATGACTGAGGCAAAGGTTACTTTGGGTGTGCTAGGATATGGCAATTTCAACGATATGGCGAATATGTTGGGTGAGCATAAATGCGAGGACTTGTTGGCAGATTTCCAAAGAGGTTCCATTAGGCAATTATATCCGCTAGAAGCTAGGATAAATGGTGAGTTTTTCCGGTATGCCGCGTGTTATTTTTCTATTGGTATGTTTGCTGAGAGCACAGAAGAGTTCAATGTGAAGGATACTAGAAATAGCCTCAAAAAGGGCAAAAAGCGCCTAGCCTATTCTATTAAGAAACTCATGCGATGGTATTTCAGCAGTAGGAAACGCAATTTTCTCCCACCAGATATTCAGCTTAATGATACACCGATTAATAATATGAGAATTGCTAAAAACGGTAGAAAAAATATTACTCGTGGTAGGCGGACCACAGATGTATTATTTGTTAATAGTGACACAGTAGCGAAGATGATGAAGGGCGGAAATTATTGGCAAAGGAAGGATGAATATTTGGTTTCTCATGGTAAGTTGAAAAACGTTTTCCGTCTGGGTGTGTTCATGATGAAAAGCATATTATTTCACTTGCCGGGTAAGGTAATGTCACAGGAGACCAAGATAGATTTTTCTACCCCATCAGAAATAGAAATCCAGGCAGAAGGCGAGTATAAACGAGTGCAATTGACAGAGCTGGTCGTGAAGAAATCTGATAAAGCAATAAATGTGATTACGAAATCGTAAAGTATGCATCGCCGGATTTCTATCAGGCATGTATGGTATAATAATCTTATGAGTGAGAAGACGAAAAACGAGGTGCTGACTGATACTAAGATTCAGGCAGAGGCGGATGCAATTCGCGAAAATAAAGATAATGTAAAGATTATTGCCATTGTTGGCATGAGTGGCAGTGGTAAATCTGTCGCAGTTGATTATCTGACGGAAAAAGGCTATCCAAAGGTTTATTTCGGCGGGATGATTTACAAAGAAATGGCCAAACGCGGTGTAGAACGCACTCCAGACGGTGAAAGTGAGAAGCATTTCCGTGAAATGATTCGCGAGACGGAAGGGAAAGATTGGGTAGTTCGTCAAGTGATTGACGAAGTGCATGATCTTATGCGGGCCGGACAGAAGCGCATCGTGTTGGATGGCGTGTATTCTTGGACAGAATATAAAACTCTAAAAAAAGAATTCCCGAAGATGCTAACTTTTGTGGCTATTGTTGTTCCGCGCAAGCTTCGTTATAAGAGAGTTGCTGCACGTCCAGAACGTCCATTTAACGCAGAAGAAATTCGTGAACGTGATCGTAGCGAGATAGAGAATCTAGAAAAAGGTGGTCCGATTGCTGCGGCTGATTATTATATCTTAAACGATGGTACAGTAGAGCAAATGCAGGAGAAAATGGGCGATATCCTAAAAGAAATTAATTTCTAAACGGCCTGGTGCCCGATTACCTACATTATAGCATAAGCACGATAAAAAGTCAAGGAGGAAGATGAAGAAACTGATAATTATAGACGGCAAGAGCGTGTTTTATCGTGGTTATTATGCGATGGGTAATCTTTCTAAGTCTGATGGTACGCCGACTGGTGGGATTTATGGTTTTGCAGTGATTGCACTAGAGATTGTCAAAGAAATTCAGCCAACCAAGGTGGTAGTAGCCTGGGACAAAGCAAAGACCGCTACGCGCAAGCGCAAAGAAATCTATCCAGAATATAAGGCTGGTCGCGTGAAGCCACCAGAAGATTTTTTTACACAAATCCCACTTCTGGAGCGATTGATTAAGGCTCTTGGTTGGGGATTCTTAGAATGTGACGATTATGAAGCCGATGACATTATTGGCACTCTGGCTCGTCAGGCGGATGAGGAAACTGATTCTGGCAAGGAAGAGTGGGATACCGTTATCGTCTCATCCGATCTTGATATGCTCCAAATTGTAGATAATAATACTAGAATGTATCGACTCTTGAAGGGTTTTTCTGAGCTAGAAGAAATGGATGTGCCAGCAGTAGAGGAAAAATATGGCATCAAGAAAAATCAATTCTTAGATTTAAAATCTCTAAAGGGTGATGCGAGTGATAATATTCCAGGTGTGCCAGGTATTGGAGAAAAGACTGCTGTCCAATTGCTTAATCAATATGATACGCTAGAAGGAATATATGGACACATTGATGAAATAACTGGTGCTACGCAGAAAAAGTTAATTGCTGGCAAAGATTTAGCTTTCATGTCTAAGAAACTTGCAACAATTATGACTGATGCACCAGTAAAATTATCTGATGTACCAGACCTTATTATCAATCCAAAGCGTGTAGAGAACGCTTTGAAGTACCTGGAATTTAATTCGGTTTTGCGTAAGTTTGTGGCGGATATTAATGCTATTCGTGAAAATCCATTGTCTGATCTCAAAATTATGTCGGATGCAGATGCAGAGAAAGAACTGGCAGAAATTTCTGCCAAACAAAAAGACGAAGCCATTGATGCCACAAAAGATGCTCACGCACCACAAAAAATTTATTCAACTAAGGATTTTGATGGGGTTATTGTGCGGGGTGATATTAAGAAAGAGATGCATCAGAATTCTAATTTGGCAGAAGAAATCTTGAGTGGTAAGAAAAAATATTGGGATTTGAACCAGGCACAGTTCTTACTTAATCCATTAATGAGGATTCAGAATGAAGATGATAAGCCAAAACAGGGTTTGCTTAACTTTGGCCCGACTGAGGAAGAAGAGAAGAAAGACCGTGAAGAAGCAGCGCAGCAAGCCACTGATTTATCACGCTATTCAAAGTTGGAAAAAATTTATTATGATTATGATTTGCCATTGATTCCGGTGTTATACAAGATGGAAGAATGTGGTATTAAAATATCCAGAAAGTATTTCGCTGATATGATGGAGGAATATCAGGCGCAAGTTTCTGAGCTAGAAAAAGAAGTTTATGCCTTGGCAGGGAAAGAGTTTAATCTGAACTCGCCTATTCAGTTGAGTGAAGTACTTTTTGATAATTTGCGACTCCCAACTAAAGGAATAAAGAAGACTGCGCGTGGTTATTCTACTGGTGCAAAAGAATTAGAAAAACTAAGGGACCAACATCCGATTATCCAGAAAATTATGGAATACCGAGAGGCGGCGAAATTACTGTCTACTTATATACTACCTTTGCCGGAACTAGCTGATGGAAATGATAGGATTCATACCACATTCACGCAGAATGTTACCGCTACTGGGCGACTTTCTAGCATTAGCCCGAATCTGCAGAATATTCCTGTCCGTACTGAGGAAGGCCGTAGGATAAGGGCTGGATTTATTGCAGAGGAGGGTAAAGTATTCGTTTCGGCTGATTATTCACAATTTGAGCTACGTTTAGCAGCCATTCTCTCTGGCGATAAGGCCTTAATAGATGACTTTAATTCTGACATAGATATTCACACTAAGACCGCCTCAGATGTGTTTAATGTGCCGATGGATGAAGTAACAAAACCACAGCGTCGTGCAGCAAAGACGATTAACTTTGGTATATTATACGGCATGAGTGTGAAAGGTTTAGCGGATGCAACTGGAATGTTTATTTCTGATGCGAAGCGATTCATTGATGATTATTTTAAGGTGCGTGAGCCAGTGAAAAAATATTTGGAGAAGATTTTGGATCAGGCTAAGAATGAGGGTTACGTGGAGACATATTATGGTCGTCGTCGTCCAACACCAGATGTGAAATCTTCCAATTTCATAATTAGACAATCAGCAGAACGCGCAGCAATGAATATGCCGATTCAGGGGACAGAAGCTGATCTTATGAAACGTGCGATGATTAGAGTAGATCAGTTATTGCCAAAGGGAGCAAACTTAGTTTTGCAGGTACATGATTCTTTGATTGTAGAATGCGATGAGGCTCTTTGTGATAAAGTCTCACAAATTTTGCAGGAAACAATGGAAGGTGTTGCGCCAGAACTTGCAATTAAACTGGCAGTAGAAGTAACGACCGGGAAAAACTGGGGAGATTTGTAGATGAGTAATGAAAACAAGGATTTAGAGATCTATAAAGCCGTAAAAGGCGAGATTGTTTTCAATGTTGATACGGAGGATGAAACGATTTGGGCGTCAGCAGACCAGATTGCTTTTCTTTTTGATGTCACTAGAAGAAATATCTATGACCATTTGAGCAAAATATACGAATCAGGTGAATTAGACAGAAATCGAACTTGGAAGAAAAACTTCCAAGTTCGTAGAGAAGGCCATAGAGATGTAAAACGTGAGGTTGATTTTTATAACCTCGATGCTATCATCTCTGTTGGTTATCGTGTTAATTCGCGCAAAGCTACGGATTTTCGTATCTGGGCGACCAAGGTTCTAAAACAATATGTTGTCGGTGGTATCGCAGTGAACGAGCATCGTTTAAAGCAACTTTCTTCCGAGAAACTAAAAAATGTAGAAAACATGATGGATGTAGTTCGCAGGCTGATTGCTCGTCAAGAATTAGATGCTGGCGAGGCGACTGGCGTGCTAGAAGTAATCTCCAAGTATGCTGGCAGCTTCCAGACTTTACGTGAGTATGACGATGGATTTATAGATCTTTCTGCTATGAATAAGAAATCCAAAAAGCAGGTGGAGCTTACTCCAGAATTGTGCGAAAGTTTCATCGCGGAGCTGAGGGATAATCAAAATGGCGGGGAACTGTTTGGCAAGAAAAGGAATGATAGTTTCGCTGGCGCACTAGCATCTATCTACCAGAGCTATGATGGAAAAGATCTTTATCCTACTATCTCCGAGAAAGCGGCAAATCTACTGTATTTCATTATCAAGGATCACCCATTTTATGACGGGAATAAACGCATTGGTGCACTACTTTTTATTGTGTTTTTGACAATGAATAACTATCACTTGACTGATAAAGGTGAAACAAAAATTTCCGATCGCGCATTGACTGCTATGGCACTTTTGATTGCAGAAAGTAATCCAGAGGAAAAAGACCTCATTGTCAATCTCACCATTAAATTACTAGAAGAATAATATACTATATGCATGATTTCGATAATCTCAACAAGCAAAAATGGACAAAGCAAGATTACCGAGATTTTTGCGGTCAACTTGTGGCATTGGTAGAAGATGGTTATCGTGAATTTGCAATGAGAGGCACGCCGACAGATAGGCCATTCTTGGGTGTGCGTATTCCGTATCAACGCGAAATGGCCAAAGCGATAAGGCGTGGAAATTGGCGAGATTTTTTGCAACATGAGCCAGTGAGTTTTGAAGAAGTGAATGTGCAAGGGTTCGTAATTGCGAGTTTGCCGTATGGCGAGATGAAAAAACGCTTTCCGGGTCATGTTGCGCGAATTGATAATTGGGCGAGTTGTGACACATTTGTTAATAGTATTAAATCGGTGAATAAGAATCGTGCAGATTTTCTAAGTATAGTAGATGAAAATCTAAAATCTCTGGAGGAGTTCCATGTGAGGGTGGCACTGGTGACCCTACTGGATTATTATGTAACGGATGATGCACCGGAATATTTGCAAGTGATTTTTGATCGAATTCATGATATGGAAAGTGTGATTTCTGATGGTCCTGGTGAGATGGGAGTGATGTCATGGGATGCGTATTATGTTAAGATGGCCTTGGCCTGGCTACTTGCAGAATGTTATATTAAATTCCCGGACGATACGCACGAATATTTGCTCCATTCACATTTGCCGAAGTGGACGTTCAATAAAACAATTTCCAAAATTTGCGATTCGTATCGAGTAGATCGGGATAGAAAGGCTGAACTTAAGAAATTGAGAAATTCTTAATGATATAATAGTACTATGCCAGAACTACCCGAAGTAGAGACTATTCGCCGTGGGTTGTGTGGTTTTTGTTTGCAACAAAAAATTAAGCGTGTAATGATAAATTGCGATAAATCATTCATTGGTCCGAAGGAAATTATTGAGGGCCAAAGAATTGATAATATTCGTCGCTTTGGCAAGGCACTAGTTTTTGACCTCACTGGCAACGTATCTATGATGATACATTTGCGTATGACTGGCCAGTTAATTTACCGTCTTAAAGGTAAAAAACTTGGCGATGAAGATTCTTTTGCTGGTGGTCATCCAACTGATTCTTTTTTGAATGAATTACCTGACAAGCAGACTCGTGTAATTTTCGAGCTAGAAAAGGGCACATTATATTTTAATGACCAGCGCAAATTCGGTTTTGTCAAAGTGATTCCGACCGCAGAGGTAGAGGATGATAATTTTATCAGACAATTAGCACCAGAGCCTTGGGACATGGATGTAGATGATTTTTATAATCGATTGAAACGCCATAAAAATTCTTGTATTAAAGCGACAATATTAGACCAGAAAATCATTTGTGGATTGGGTAATATTTATGCGGATGAAGCTTTATATTATGCAAGTATTCATCCGGAGCGGCTGGCTGGTAGCCTGTCAGAAAAAGAAGCAGAAAATTTGCTGGAGGGTGCGAGGAAGGTAATGGAAGCGTCTATTAATTCTGGCGGTTCTACTATGGCGACTTATGTCAAAGCAGATGGGACTAAGGGTGATTATCTGAGATTATTTGCCAAGGTTTTTCGAAGAGAAGGTGAACCTTGCGAGAGATGTGGCACAGAGATAGAAAAAATTCGTGTAGCAGGACGGGGCACTCACATCTGTCCGTATTGTCAACAGAAAACATCTCGCCAAGAAACTAGAAAGGTAACACGATGATTCACGTCTTTTATGGCTCAGATCGCGTGCGGATTTCTGCAGAAATCAGAAAAATTTTGGGTGATGACTATGAAATTTTTAATGGGGAGAATTTAAATGCAGATGATATTCCGAGTCTTTTCCTTGGACGGACGATTTTTTCTGACAAACGCAAGATATTATTAAAAGATATTACTCCAGCCAGAGGTGAATCGAGCAAACTTGTAACTACACTTGGTGATAGAGATTTTTATGAAATGATAATGACATATCTGGATACTCCACATGACATAATAATCTGGGAAACTAATACTAGTCAGAAAAAAACTTTTAAAGATTTTCTTAGAAGCGGGAAAGTGAAATCGCAAAAATACGATCAGGCTTCACAGGTGGATATGCGGAAAGTTTTTGGTATATATGATGCGGCTTGGACTGATGGCACGCGAGCACTAGAACTCTTGAATGAAATTAAAAATCAAGAAGACCCATATATGTTTGTCGGTTTGCTCTCCACGCAAGCGATTAAAAGCTATGACCGTCACCAGGAAAGAAAAGAAAAGAGAGTTTTGAAAGAACTCTCTAAACTTGATATTGCGATGAAATCAACGAACTATGACCCGTGGGTACTTATTTCGTCGTTTTTGTTGCAGATTTCTTCGTGGTAGTTTTCTTAGCTGTAGGCTTTTTAGCAACAGGTTTCTTTGCCACGGTCTTCTTCGTACTAGTTTTCTTTGCGGTAGAAGCAGACTTCTTTGCAGCGGTGACTTTGCCACCAGCATCTTTCATGATTTTAGCAGCAGCGGCCTTGCGACGAGCAGCAGTATTTCTTTCCATGAGATTTTTCTTGACAGCTTTGTCGTATTCAGACTGAATCTTGCGGAAGTTTTCTGCAGTAGGATGAGCCTTGAATTCCTTTAGGGCGGTCTTAATATCACGTTTGATTTGTTGATTGTGCTCGGTACGTTTTTCAGCCTGGCGAGCAGCTTTTTTAGCAGATTTAATAATCGGCATTGAATATTCCTATAAATTAATAATATTAGATATTGGAATTATTATACATCAGATTAGAAAAATTGTAAAGTAATATGTCTATTTTACCTCTTTACAATTTATTTCGTTTATGCTAGGATGAAATTATAGACTAAAAAATAAAAATATCAGATAAAAATGCCGGAAGAAAAGAAGAAAGTTGTAGAAAAGACAGAAACACCGAAGGTTAAAGCGCCGATCAGTGAGACTCTTGAGCGCGTAGTAGAAAAGATAGAAGACGCTGATAATATTTTGGTTACTCTTTCCAGAAACCCATCCGTAGATGAGATGGCTTCTGCAATCGCGCTAACTTTAGCATTGGACCAGGTTGGCAAACATGCCACGGCAATTTATTCAGGGAAGACACCTAATGCTATCCAGTTCTTGGAACCAGAGAATACTTTTGAGTCAGACACTAATAGTTTGCAGGATTTCATTATCGCCTTAAATAAAGAAAAGGCTGACCATCTCCGTTATAAGATAGAGGGTGATTTTGTAAAGGTTTATATTACGCCATATAAGACGACGATTTCCGAGGAAGATTTGGAGTTCTCACGCGGGGAAGTGAATGTTGATTTGATTATTTCGATTAATGTGACTAGTGCGGAGGATTTGGATGCGGCACTTCAGGAGCATGGTCGGATTTTGCATGATGCGGTATTAATAAATATATCCAATACTACTCCTGGTAGAATCGGCGGAACAGAGTGGAATGATAATAGATCATCTTCTATTGCAGAGATGATTATGCAGCTACTTGATGCGCTGAAGGCTAATATCTCTGGTGATACGGCTACGGCGCTTCTCACTGGTATCATAGCAGCAACAAATCGTTTTTCTAATGAGAGGACTACTCCAGATACTATGGCTGCCAGTGCAAAGCTAATGGAGAAAGGTGCAGATCAGCAATTAATCTCTGCTAATATGGAGCCGAAAAAGGAAACGCAAGAGGTGGTAGCTCCAAGTAATGAACCAGAACCAGATAGCATTGATGCAGATGACGATGACACACCTGCCGAAGAGTCTGCCGAAGAGCCAGCAGAAGAGCCGGTCGAGAAGCCTGTTGAGGAAACTTCTGCTGAAGTCCCTGTCGCCGCGGCTGATGAGCCATTAAATATTGCAACTCAGAATGCACCAGAACCGATGGATAAACCAGAGGTGGAACCCGCCTCCGAGGTAGCAGGACCTGCTGCAAGTGAGCAATTGTCGCCAGAGCAAGAACTAGAAAAAATGATTTCTGGTAGTACTGCTATGCCGAACGCTTCTAATGCATCTGCCCCAAAGGATTTGATGCAAGAATTAGTGGATGCTGCAAAAGAAAACAAGGAAAATCAGGCGAACCAAAACCAAGAAGTTCAATTTAATATAAATAATGTAGAGGAAGGGAACGAACAAATGAACGGTGAAGCAAATCTCAATAATGGCAGTGTAGTAAGCGGAGAGAAAAAACCGTTAGAGACTGCGCCTGATATGAATGGTGTAGTTGCTGCAGTTCCGACGGCAGAGGTTGCTTCCGCTACTGTTTATGGTACAGATGCAGATAGAACCGGCTATCATGATGGCACGGTTGATCCGATGGCAAATATTGAACAGCCGAAAGATTATGGTGCAATGATGGAAGCAGCTTTAGCAGAGGCTACGCCACAAGTCGCTCCTCAACCTCAGCCTGCTATGCCACAAATGGCGATGCCACAGGATGTTCCTATGCAACCAGTAGCTCAGCCAGCTCCGCAGCCAGTCTCACAACCAGCTCCACAGGCCACAATATCAGCTATTCCAACAGGAGAACAAAATGTAGATGATATGGTTAATCAGATGATTAGTCAAGCACAAACGACTCAACCTCAACCAGTTGCTCCGGTGGCTCCAGCTACTCCGGATGGTGCAGTTTTGCCACCGCCACCGATGCCGCCAGTAGATATGGGCGCTATGCCACCAGCAGATCCATCTTTGCCACCAGTGCAACCGACGATACCGGCTACTCCGGTAGCACAGCCTGCGGCCGTGCCGCCTGTTGCTGAGCCACAGCCAGTATCACAACCAGTAGCTCCGGCCGTTCCAGAGGTGCCAGTGCCAGAGGCCCCAGCCACGCCGGCTGCACCAGTAGCTTTTGGCGCACAACCAGTGGTGCCAGATGTTCCACAGTCACAAGAACAAGCTTTACAACAGGCAATTCCTAGCGTACCAACTACGCCAGAGGTGCCAGCGACACCGGTAACTTCGCCGACTCCAGTAGCTGCTCCGGCCGCTACCCAGGATCCATCAGCAGTCTCAGGAATACCTACTGCACCAGATGGCTCGCAGGTCCAACCAGAGCCATTAAATCCAGTGGTAGTTCAGCCGGTCCAAGATCCAGCGTCAGTCCCGCCGGTTCAGGACCCAGGGGCATTTAAAATCCCAGGAATGTAGATGGTAATGCTTCCCATCATCCTTGCCATGGCAATTTCTGCTGCTATGGTGATGATGCTCGTTCGCACTAGTAACTAATATTGTTGAGAGTGTGGATAAAAAAACAAAAATAAAACCCCAAGTTTGCGGTAGTCATTCTGTAGCTGTATAATTAGCCTATGAATTTACTGGAAAGAGAGATTTTGTTGGTTGATAAGCCGGCGGGGATGAGTTCATTTGCTGTGGTAGCTCGCATTAGGCGGTTATTGACAGAGCAGATGAGAGCGCAATACAAAAAACAGGGGAAAACTCCGCCAAAACGTGCGAAGGTGGGACATGCTGGGACTTTGGATCCGTTTGCTACGGGTCTTTTAATTTGCCTATTAGACAAAGGGACTAAGCAGGCTGGTGATTTTCTAAAGTTGGATAAGCGGTATGAAGCAACGATAGAACTAGGAAAAGTCTCTACGACTGGTGATATAGAAGGGGAGATTGTGGAAACGTTTGCAGATTATGATTCTTTTGGTGTACCGGCTGCTACAAAAATTCGATCTGTCTTAGATGCTTTTCGAGGGGAAATCGTGCAGACGGTGCCAGTCTATTCTGCTGTCAAAATTAATGGTCGCAGAGCCTATGATTTGGCGCGCAAGGGTGTAAAGGTGGAAATGCCAAAGCGTAAAGTGACGATTTGCGATATCAAAATCTTGGATTATCATTGGCCGTATTTGAAGATAGATTGCAAGGTTAGCTCTGGCACATATATTAGAGCCCTTGGTGAGGATATCGGAAAAAAACTGGGTGTAGGCGGATATTTGACGGAGTTACGTCGTACAGAGATAGGAGAGTTTAAGATAAAAGATGCTGTAACATTAGCGGAATGTGGTATAATAGACTAAAAGGAGGCTAATGCAAGGCAATAAAGAGGTGGTTACAACCAATTCCGAAAGTGGTGCAGAAAGTATTGATAATACTCAGGGCGCTGAATGGACGCAAGCGATGCAGGATGTAGAATTTGCAGGCGCAAGGAAGCCAGCTGAGCAAGACGTGGCTGATACTCAGACGGAAACATCAGTAGAAAACCAAGCAGAAGCTGAGGAACGGCCAAAGGGAAATAGTTGGGCGAAATTAACTGGATATTACAAGAGACATTTAGATCAGATTGGCGATTTGGTTGAGCAAGTTGGTGATGAGCCTGATACAGAGAAAATAGAGTGGTATCAAAATCATCCAGACAAGGTTCATCAGTTAGTAAAAGAGTACTTGGATAGGCAGAATATTTCGGCAGAGAAGATTATATCGGATATGTATCAAGAGACTCAAGCAGAGAAGACAGAGGCAGATACTACTGCTGACAAGGCGGAAAGTGCATCAGACACTACGGAGACGACAGAGACAGATAATAACGATACGCCGGAAAATAAATTTGGTGAAATACGTTTCAAGGTGGAGGGCGATAAGACATATAAACCAGATCCAGAGAAATACTTGGTTTATAGTGCCTCTGATTCGGAGCAAGTAGCTATCCCGCGTGAAAATGTAGTAGAAGCTTACAGGGATAGTGTGAATAATATTAATAGTGCCAAGGACTATTTCACTAGTACTCGACTTGGTTCGCAAATTGCGCACGAATATGAAGGTAATCAACAGGTGATGGAAGAACTAAAAGAAATTGAATCTTCCCAGGCTTATGTGACAAATAGGCTAAAAGCAGAGCTAGAGTCTGCCGAAAAAGTGCTAAAGATGCGTAGTCAGGATTTGGTTAATTCACAGATGGAACTAGATAAATTATCTCAAGGTGGTCCATTCAAACGTCTAATGAAACGCATGGCACGCAAGACTGCAAAGGAGCGTGTAGACTGGACTCAACGTGATATAGAAAATGCTAAGAGCGATATAGAACGAATCAAGGGTCAGCTAAGAGAGATAGGTGTAGAGAATATGAAGTTCACAACGCAAGCGGCAGAGATGAAAGATATCTCCTCGGCAGAGAATACCGAGAATCAAAGTAACGATAAGGTCGTGCCGTTCCCAGTTCAGGATCAGTCAGAGGCTCCAGAGGCAGAGCAGAAAGCTGCGTAGCTATTGCTTTTATAACAGAGGTGTGATATAATCCATCCTATGATAACAAAAGAGAAGAAGGCGGAGGCTATCTCTAAGATGGCTCGTGGCAAGAAAGATGTCGGCTCTCCAGAGGTGCAGATTTCTATCTTGACTGAGCGTATCAAAGAGGTAACAGAGCACATGAAAGAGAACAAACACGATTTCATGGCTCGCCGTGGTCTAACTCAGATGGTCGGTAAGCGTAAGAGATTGCTCAAGTATCTTGAGAATACTGATTATGAAGCTTACAGGAAGACCGTATCTAAGTTAGGTTTGCGCAAATAATCTGAGCAGCATCTTGACATTTTTTCTCGCTCGCTCGTCCAAAGACGCGCTTCGCTCGGAGAAAATGTCAATTTGCAAGCTCAGATCCCCGCATAACTAAACATTCACTTGGTCATGAATCGTGTTCTGGCTCGGTGAAATGAAAAATCCCCCTATTGTTAGGGGGATTTTTGGTGCAAAAAGATACCCCAGGCGTGTTGCTGCCTGGGGCGGGAGGTGAACGCCTCCGGGGGCATTCTAGAGGCGTATCATGTCAACAAATTCAGCGTTCTTGCCGTCGAAGCATTAAAGAGATTTAAAATCTCTTTGACTTCTTCTGTACTTGCATCGGTGAACTGGCTTATAATATCGAATAGTAGCGAGCTACAGATTGCAGGAGCTTTGCTATAGCATAGCTCGCTGATGAAAGTTTCTATTAACTCGTTGCATAATTTGTACTCGGAAATCTCAAAATATAAGTTATACATTCCTCCCCACCGTTTATCCCAGATGGATAATGCTTTAGCGAAGTCTATAAAGACTTTCTCCATTACTACCTGAAATTTTTCTGGCAGTTCATCTTTGTCAGTATAATGAGTGACAAAACTGGGAAGAACATGACATCTGATGACATCGTTTTCCCGTACTGGTGGAAGTAAACTTAACGGCATGACATTGCGGTACTGATTGCGGATTGCTATAAATAGCTCCACAACAGGGTCCTTACATGTTTCGCTGCCATTCGTATCTTTGGGCTTCCATTGAATATCTCCACGAATGGTGAAATCTCCAGTTAAAAGATCCTTGTTGACTGATGAGTTCTCAATCGTGGTTAATACTTTTACTTGTTGCATAAAAATCCCTCCTAAAGACCTAACTTGGTTATCCGTTATCCCTTATAACCGACAACCTGTTCCATTCCTTATTATACCACACCAAATAAATAAAGTCAATGCTTTTTTCTAAAGAGGTGATATGCTAAAATAGGTATAGTAAAATAATAGGGAAGACGGCAGATTCGTATTTCTGTTAATAACAGAGGTGAGAATCTGATGTTTTCCCAGAAAGGATATTTTTTATGGATATTATTAATCCAAGTGGGAAGAAAACCACCTCTGTTACCACCAAGTGGCAAGGTCGTGAATTGAAATTAGAGGTGAACAGAGTAGGATTCCGTGCTACCTCTAGTGTGTTAGTGACTTATGGCGACACTACTGTACTTGGTAGTGTAGTGGTTAGCAAGCAGCCTGTAAAACAGGACTTTTTCCCGCTTTCTATTGAATATGAAGAAAAGTTTTATGCGGCAGGGAAGATGTCTGGTAGCAAGTTCATCAAGCGTGAGGGCAAGCCTTCAGATAATGCTATCTTAGTTGGCCGTTTAATTGACCGTCCGATTCGTCCGCTCTTCCCGAAGGGCTATCGTCAAGAAATCCAGGTAGTAGCTACAGTTCTCTCTATGGATCCAGATTTCCGTCCAGATTGCGTGGCGATGGTGGCAGCCAGTGCGGCCTTACATTGTGCTGGTGTGCCGTTTGATGGCCCAGTGGCTGGTCTTCGTATCGGTAGGGTAAAGAATGACAAAGGTGAATATGAGTTTAAAGCCTTCTTGTCTAGCGAAGAGCGTGAGGCGTCTGATCTTGATTTGGTCGTAGCAGTGCGTGATGGTAAGGTGATGATGGTGGAAGCTGGCGCGAACGAAGTTCCAGAGGAAGTCATTATCGATGCTATGAAATGGGCAGTAGAGAATTGTAAACCAGCTCTAGAATTGCAGGAAAAATTGCGCGAAGTAGTGAAACCAGAAGATTTGGAGTATGAATTAATTCTTCCAGAGGAAAGCATCCAAGAAAAGGTGGACAAGTGGACCGCGCCGAAGTTCGCCGGTGGTAAAATTCGTGGCAACGTGCTAGAACGTCAAAAGATTTGTGACGAACTTCGTGCAGAGATGGATGATGAATTTGCTATAGAACTTGGTGAGGGCGAGACTGATGAAGAAAAAATCGCTGATTATGGGGAAAATTATAAGGCTGAATATGATGATGCCTTTGAACTAGCAGTTCACCATGAAGTACGCCGTGGAATTATAGAAGATGGCGTACGTCCAGATGGTCGCAAGTTGACAGAAGTACGCCCACTTTCTTCTCAGGTTTCCGTGTTGCCGAGAGTACATGGCTCTTCACTCTTCACACGTGGCCTCACTCAGGCGATGAACATTGTGACATTGGCACCGATGAGCTTCGCTCAGGTGGTGGACACGATGGAGGTGACAGATGGAGTACGTCGTTATATCCACCACTATAATGCCGCTCCTTATACGGTCGGTGAATGTGGCAGGATTGGTTCTCCTGGCCGTCGTGAAGTTGGCCACGGCTATCTAGCAGAGAGGGCGCTCACCCCAGTTCTCCCACCGTTAGAGGAGTTTCCATATTGTATCCGTTCTGTGACGGAAATCATGTCACAAAATGGCTCTACCTCTATGGCAGCTACTTGTTCTTCCTGTCTCGCACTGATGGATGCTGGTGTCCCTCTAAAGCGCCCAGTATCTGGTGTAGCAATGGGGTTAATGGTAGATGTGCCGAAGGGTACAGAAATCACACCTGCTGATGTAGATAAGGCTTATGTTTTGACAGATTTGATGGATGCAGAAGATTTCGCTGGCGATATGGACTTTAAGGTGACTGGCACTACTGAAGGCGTGACAGCTCTGCAGATGGATATGAAAGTTCATGGTTTGCCGGTAGATATTCTAGAAAAAGCTATTGCGCAGAGTCACGAGGGAAGAATGTTTATCCTGAAACATATGCTTTCTGTCTTGCCTGGCCCACGTCCAGAAATCTCTAAGTATGCGCCACGCATTGAGAAGTTGATGATTAATCCTGACAAAATCGGTGCCGTAATTGGCAAAGGTGGTGAGACCATTAATAAGATTACTACAGAGACTGGCGCATCAGTTGATATTGCAGATGATGGCTTGGTCACGATTGCTGGCACTGATAGTGAGTCCATCCAAAAAGCGCTTGATTGGGTTAAGAGTCTAACGGAAGAACCAGAAGTTGGTAAGATTTACACTGGTAAAGTTGTTTCTATCAAGGATTTTGGTGCATTTGTGAATATTATGCCAGGTATTGATGGCATGCTACACATTTCTCAAATTGCAGATCGCAGACTAAAGAGCGTGGATGAAGTTTTACATGTCGGAGATGAAGTAAAGGTGAAACTTGTTGCGATTGACGACAAGGGCAAACTTAGCTTGTCAATGAAAAATATTGAACAATAAAATGGCTCCACTGGTAGCCTTGGTGCAAGATCTTATCCATTGTCGTATGTATATTCTGGCTACTACTACTGGGACACTGGTCGGCTTTACGACCAGACGTTGAGTGGCCGCTACTGGTCCTCTACTATAGTTAGTAGCACCGATAGTTACAACCTGGGTATGTATGGCTCACGCCTGATTAAGGCTTCCACCGATACTAAGCGCAACGGGGTCGCCCTGCGTTGTGTGACGAGGATTTAGCATGTTAGTCTAGCATTAGCGCACTGAGCGACCAAGAATTTTACCATTACTATATTGAGGGGATAAGGTTCCTCCTTTATTAAAGCCAAAGCTATATGATTCTTTAATGTCATCGCTAACAGTAGATGATTGCCAGGTTGCTCCAACATTGACAGCATTCAATGAAGCGCCACTATAATATCCATCATACTCTAACCCTGCTCCATTCATCAAATTATCCCTACTCACAGCATTATTACGGCCAGTACCAGCATTTGGATCGGTTGGATTGAGTATGTAGTGCACCAATGCTACCGCACGGGATAATTTAATGACTGGTGCATCGCTTGGGTATAGTGGTACTTATAATGGAGCATCATTAAACAATGTCGGTGCAAAAGGGACTTGGTGGTCAGCAACTATTCGCAATCAATCAGCATCCTACAACGTAGATATAAATGTGGGTGGCAATATCTATCCACAATATAGTGGTGACAAAAATATTGGCCGTGCCGTGCGCTGCATCTAGAATTATAATATGCCACTTTGAAACACAACGCAGAGCGAACCCGAAGCGCTTATTATTGGTATCCGCTTTAACCAGATGTGTACTATACATATGCAGGTCGTAACTACGGGTGCTACTTTCTGTACTAGGTGACCAGTAGCGGCCATGCAACGACTGGTAGTAAAGCCGACCAGTACCCCAGTAGTAGTCGCCTGAATAGACATATGATAACGGATAACTACTAGCATTCTTACTCCCACTCTCATTATCCCCATACCCATAGGTAGTGAATAAAAAGGACCAGGATGAAAATCCCAATGCTACCGCACGGGATAATTTAATGACTGGTGCATCGCTTGGGTATAGTGG
>JAFWHE010000002.1 GCA_017512045.1 Candidatus Saccharimonadota bacterium | reverse complement strand
GATTAGGTCTGTTCCTACTGGTGCAATTGTAGAAATTGATAATGAAATTATCTCTGCTAAGACCAATACTTCTAAGATGCTTCCCGCAGGTGAGCACAAAATAAAATTGTCAAAATCTGGCTATGATACCTGGGAAAAGACTGTGCTTAGTGAGTCTGGTTGGCTGTTAAAACTCGATTATCCTAGATTATTCTTGACTGATCGCAGTGCGGAAAAAGTGCGTGAGTACACCTCGGACATTAGCTTTTTTGCCCCATCACCAAGTCATGAATATATTGTCTATTCCGTTGCATCATCTGACGATTGGACTTTGCTCAATGTCAGCAATAGTAACGATGTGACAGAAACAACACTAAAAACTTCAGAAATTTTGGAGAAGCGTACGGTACTTAGTTTAACTTGGAATAAAAATAGCGACAAAATATTAGTGCAGACAAAAAATAACGATAGTACTGAGTGGATCATTATCAATATTAACGATGTAAATAAAAGTATAAATCTCTCCAAAACTTTTGGTATGAATTTCTCTGAGTTAAAATTTGCTAGTGATAACGGAGAAAGATTGATTGCTCTAGAAAACGGTAATCTCCGCGCCGTTATGGCAAGTGATCGAACTATTTCCCAAATTTTAGCAAGCGATATAGAGAGCTTCACCCAGGATGAAAAGCACATTATCTATATAACTCGTGGCCACGAGGTTAAACTATTCCAAGAAGGTTCAGACGATATTCGTCTAGCTCATTACCAGCCAGAGCAGAAGGTAAACGTGGCACTTGGTGAATATCTAAGTCGCAGTTATATTGCCATTTCAGTAGATAAAATGGTCTATTATTACAGGGGTAATTTGCCAACTAAGGATGATGATTTGGATAGCATGGAATTGGCTCTGAAAAAAGAATTGGCTTTTATTCCAGACTGGATTTCCACTGATGCTAGAAGCGAATTTTACATTGCAAAATCTGGCAATAACTTAGCTGTTTATGATGCAGAATTAAATAAGCTGTCAGAATACTCAATTGAATCAGACAGCTATTTCTTCTTGGATGATTATTTGATTGCAAATATCGATAACGATAAAATGATTGTGCGCGATTTTGACGGTGCCAACAGGCGAGAGCTCACCGATGCGACTGGTGCAGGTTTTATTGCAAGAGATAGTAAGACGCTATTTTTCATAAAATCTGATCGCGGCGATTCATCAATCATGCGCGAAAAAATCAGCGAATAACAAAAAGATTACTAACTGTTTCCTGTTAGCCAGTTCCAAATTCTTTCAAAGAAAGTTGGTTCGTTTTGAGGCATCACACTTTCGTTCTTTTCGCCCTCATCAACGTATGGGCTTTCTTGGGTGGCGCCAGTTGGTGATGGATTAATTTGTTCAGCGGTAACAAGCAGGCGATAGCGTGAAGTACCGAGTGGTGTACAAGTGATCAACGTGAGGACTGGTTTGTCAGTGTCATAGACTAGAGCGCCGACATTATCAGGCTCTACTACTTCTTGCTTGGTGACTGAATAGGTGTAGCGGGTGCCACCATAATCGATATAGATGAGATCGCCGTTGCTAAGTCTTTCCAGCCCAGAGAAAATAAACTTGTATTGGTTATTGCTATAAATATCACCAGCGGAATGGCCGGTAATTACTAGGTTGCCAATTTGCCCTGGCATAGCAGAAGCTCCAGGAATAGAAAATTGAGCCACGCCGTTTTCCATCGCGGCATTAACTGTATCTGTATCGTTTGCAATACCAAAGTGCACTGGCACGTCAACATTGAGTTTTGGAATAATTAGGCGATTATCTGGTCCAACAGCTTTGGTGATGGTTGGATCAATCTCTGTGATACCTGTATCAGTAGTATTACCTGGTGAAACATAAGCCATAATAGGTGCAAAAATCATACGGTTGTATTGCAAGAACAGGATAACCAATACTGCTACCACACCAGCAATAATAGGGATAAATTTGCGGTGGATTCGGGACTTTTTGGCGCTTCTTGATGCGTGTTTCCTGACGGTTTTCTTGAGGTCGGAAATAATGCTTTGTTCTTCCTCGTCAGTAGGATCTACTGCACGATCAGGATTAATTACTTGCTCGTCTCTTTCCTTACGAGTGTCTTTGAGGTCATGCTTCAAACGCTCATTTTCGATTATCTGGTTGGCGGCTTTGGCATAGTAGTCACTGTAATATTTTTGATAGTAATATTGCCAAGCAGAGTGATATTTCTGCCAGTTGACAGCTTGCTCGCCGGCGGCTTTTTGGGCTGGAGCGGCAGCAGCAACATTGGTGGAAATTGGGGCTTGTTTGAGCGCAGCTGGAGTAACGGGCGTTGGGCGATTATAAGTGTTGTTGTCATTACTAATAATTCTGCCAGCGGCATAACCCATATTACGATAGGCTCGTTTTTTGTATGGATCAGACAAAATACTTCTAGAGAATGTACCTACGGCGTGAGCATCAGAAGAATAGGCCGCTAAGACCTTCTTGCGGGCAATTTCAGCAGCAGCGTCTCTCTGCCTAGACGTTGGGTTTGTCCCACCAGCTGTAGGTTCCATATGAGCATTATAACATAAATGGCAGAATAATGAAAATGCTTATGAAATATTGACAAAAACTAAAAAGTGTGATACAATGAAGATATGTACTTTAAAAATTCTTTCCAATAGGAGGTGTATTAATTATGAAGCTTTCTCATTTTCATGACTATCGGACGTTAGAGGTAATCTCTAACATCACGCCTGAGGAGTGGCGATCTTTACTTGTATTTTTTCCGGCTTATAAACTGTATAGTTTTATTAATCATGTATGGAGTGAGAGCTGGAATGATGAAAGTCTTCCACGGTATATTGACAGTAACGGACAGCAACTAGTCGGACTAAAGGTTACAAGACAGAATGATGGGAGTTTATTATTCTCGCCTTGCGCTCCAGGTGAGGCGAAATTAAGAAATTACGTTCTGGAGATTCACAAGAATTATCTTGTACCTCTTGCAAGTAATATCTTAAAGAGTTTTAGCAACATACCAAGGTCTTATCTACATGAAGATTTTGCTATGCTAAGAGAGCTTTGTGAAGATATTTACAAAGACGGAGAAGGCACATACAAGTGCCACTTCTTCCTTGAGGAAGAATAATGTCAAACCCTGGGATATTTTATCT
>JAFWHE010000001.1 GCA_017512045.1 Candidatus Saccharimonadota bacterium | reverse complement strand
TTATAATTCTTATAAAAAATAGATTAGTTGCACTGAACTAATCTATTTGTATAACTGCTTGTCGTACAAAAAAGACTGTCATTACTGACAATCTTTTCGGTAAATTACTATAAATCAATAACTATAAAATTGTAATTTCTGCTGTAATTAAATGTTAAGATTGGACACTTTAATTATAGCATGAAATGCAAATTTTTCCTATAGCGCTAAGGTGTTATGCGCCGCTCTCGCACATCTTTAATAATGCCCTTAACTCATCTACTGTTAAGTCCTCTAATGGGCTTTTCTTTGGCTTAAAATCGGCTTGATAGTCAAATTTAGCCTCGTAATATTTCGGTGCATATCCAAAAGCTTGTAGTAGCAAGAAATCGGCGTCTCTGGAGTTGCCGTTCATAGCAGATTCGAACTTGTTGAACAGCATTTGGTCTAGTACGGTCTTTTCATTATCCTTGACCTTCTTTAAGCTATTAAACTCTGCCATAGTCATCTTGAATATGTCGATAATAGCGGCCTTACCATGTTCTTTATAGCGCCAGAAGCCTCCTGGTGCGATATTCTCTGGATTCTTGTCAAAACCGTTCTTTGGCTTACTACCCTTCTTAAAACGGCCCTTAGAGTCTCTTAAAACCGTTTGGTCTGTATTGGTGGTGGTCCTACTTTGTCCTTTCTTTACCATATATCCTCCTGGGTTGCTAATACTCTTGGTTGCTCAGATGAAGCAAGCTTCACTCTGACCCTACCCTACTACATAGAGAGTTCTATGTTTCTTTGTTAAGTACTACTCCTTTAAGTCCTTTATGGATACTTCTGGGGAATAAAGGATATACCTCAGTTCCCGTAATTCGTCGATAACTTGGTTCCATTGAATTTCAGGTGGGTCCACCAAATTTTATATAACTCGGCATTTTCGCCGATTTTTTAGTGGCAAATTTCTGTTAATACCCCCTGTAAACTTTGTAAATCGAAAAATGTAAAACTATTGATGCTTAATCCAATATCTTGCTAATTTTTCGCCATCGGCAGCTGTAATGGTATCCCAATATTTACCACCAGACTTTTCTATCATGGTGCGACTAGCAATATTATCAGTTAGCGCCATAGTAATAATATCTTTGATGCCATACTCATCATAAGCCTTTCTGCACATTCTTTTGAATGCTTCTGTGCCATAGTTTTGACCCCTATAGGGTTTATCAATGGCGATACCTATATGTCCAGCATTATGCAACCAAAAACCGTTAAGGGCTGGACGTAAAGTTATTACGCCAATAGGATTGTCGTTTTTTATAATCCAGAAAAATTTGCGCTCACATGGGTCATGGTCTGATAATTCTTTCAATTCTTTTATTTTATTGCGCATTTGTTCTACGGTTTCGACTCCTTCAAACGCGCCAATAATATTAAACCCTCTTACTCGGAAATCGGCTTTTTTGAGAAAATCCAACTTATCCTGACTATCTTGATGACTAAATTCCTTAAGCGATATCATATTTATATTATATCATAAAACATAAGCTGATATTCGGTATACCCTATTTCATATCCAATAAACTTACTTACTGGTATATATCATATTACTTTTTGTCTAGCTTCGCTATGTCGTTATCCAGAACTTTTATATCAAAAGACATAATTTCATCATAAATATAAGGTTGGTCCGGTAGGGGATTAAGTGCAAAGATAGGCTTATTGTAATAGTGTGCAAATGCAATTTCTAGGAAAGTATTAGCGCCAATGTAATTTATTATATTATTCTTTGTATAATTACAAACTAAGACGATGTCACATTCCTTTATCTTTTCGATATGTGCTTTTATGGCATTGGTTTCTATTTTAGCTTTTATAGGGTCAAATCCGTTTTTCTCGTACAATTTATTAATTACGCCGTTCGGGAGTAGGACATTATAGCCTGCGGCTTCTAACTTGTCCGTTAATTCTAGGACTTCTTTAGTGAAGCTTAAGCTACAACAAATACATATTTTCATATAAATATTGTACCACGAAACAGATGATTTTTGCCTAGGTGGCCCCTGTTAGACAAGAATATTGTCTCGCACTATCGTCAAAGTTCTTCAGCGAATCCTGGGTATCTTCTTTGTAGATTGTTAATGCTTGCCCAATTCGCCCCCACCATTTTTTGTGCGATAAAAAATTCAAAAAGCGGTGATGTGATATAATAGTTCCATACTTATTCGTTCAAGATGGGAGGTGGTAAAATTGACGAATAGTAGAACATTTGGAAAAGCGGAATTATGGACAGCTCTTACTATATTCAGTCATGGTGGTGAAGAGCTCGTATTGGGTGTTTCTAAAAAAGCGGAAAAGCTGGTATCACTGATCTAAAACATAATTTAGTAATCCCTCTGTATGATGAGATTCATGAACTAGGTAAAATTGGCAGTAAATATGACTGTTTAAAAGTCAAGGACGGCAAGAAGGAAGGAATTATAACTCTAAATAACGAGGTAATATTTCCGTTCATTTACGACGAGCTGAGGCTGATTTATGAGGCAAATGCGACTATAGTTTGCAAAAATGGACGGTATGGCGTATTAAATGGCATAGCCAGAGCTAATGGCGAATTAATCATTCCAATAGCCTATGATGAAATCTACTATGGTGGATGGACTAGTAATGGAAAACATTATTTTAGAGTGAGAAAAGATGGAAAGACTGGGCTAGTTACTAGAGACAATAAACTTGTATTTCCATTTATTTTTACAGATTTCGAAACCACCGGCTGGATACTAGATGATTTATTTTCTGAGAAACAGCCATGGGTCTTGGTTACACAGTATAATGGGAAGATTTTACACGGAATAGCAAGATTCCCCTCTGGAGAAATTGTTATTCCAGTAGAATGGAATGAAGTCCATATGCTAAAAAATAATCTTTTTCTTTGCGCAAAATGGCGTGGGGAACTTGTTGAATGGAATGTTTTAGACGATATGAATAATCCATTATGCAAAGAGTCTAAGTTGAGCTATCGCATTTGGAATTGTTATAAAGATCCAGATTTTCAAAAAATAACGAAAGGTATATATACATAATTCCCGTTTCTAAAAATGGTAGCCTTTTAGTAGGCAAGACCCAAACCCGTTCCCTTTGTTATGGAGCGGGTTTTATTTTTTTGAGGAATTTGGGTTTGACGATTTCGAAGCTATTTATCTCTGTAATTCTTGATTGCATCCGCCAACGCTTCATGCCCGAGCACAGAACAATGAAACTTATGTTTTGGCAAAGTACCAAGATAGTCATCAATTTGTTTTGCATCAATCTTTAATGCATCGTCCAAAGTCTGGCCTTTTGCGAGTTCCGACAAAGCAGATGTAGAGGCGATCGCTGAAGCGCAGCCATAAGTTTTCCAACGAATATCCACAATCTTATTATCTTTTACCTTAATATACATCTTCATTTGATCGCCACAGATTGGATTCCCGACCAGTCCCATTGCATCATATTTAAACTTACTTTCATCGCCCATCAGATAATTCCTTGGGCGCAAAAAATGCTCTTTGACTATCTCTGAATAGACCCAATCTTGGTTTTCCATATTGTTGCTCTTTTTGTCACATTTTTGGTCTGTCATTTTTTCTCCTTCATTTCTATGGTGCTAATTTTTTGTAAACGATCGATAATTCCAGGCAAAACTTCCATCACTTTTTCTACATCTTTCTGCGTGCTTTCCAGTCCAAAAGAGAATCTGATCGAAGAATGTGCCACCTCGGCATCACCAGTCTTCGCCATCAGAACATGACTAGGCTTAATATCACCAGCAGCACAAGCAGAACCAGTAGAGACAATTATTCCCTCTGCATCCAAATATAGTTGGATGGATTCACCCTCTGCTGCCTGGAAAGAAGCATTAAGAATATTTGGCAAAGATTTACCAGGAGTGATATCCGTATTGAGACTACTGCCTGGTATTTCGGCGAGAATCCTGCGCGCCAATTCATCGCGCAACTTGCGTACCTGTGTATCATACAATTCCCAGCTTCTTTCGTCCCGCATCTTTTTCAACGCAACACCAAAACCAATGATGCCAACTGTATTATATGTGCCACCACGACGTTTGTGCTCTTGATTACCACCAATAATGAGTGGCGTGAGCGGTACACCCTCTTTAATATAAAGTGCTCCCACACCAATCGGTCCACCGATTTTATGCGCACTAAAAGTGGCATAATCCAACCCTAGCTCGTGCACATTAATCGGAATCTTGCCTAAGACTTGTGTGAGATCAGAATGAACATAAGCACCGCGTCTATCTGTTACGAGTGGTTTACCCCACTCCGTCTTTGGTTTAAAAATCTCTGGCTCATCAGCAGATTTTGGCAGAGAAATTTTTGCGGCGTCTTTCACAATCTGAACAATATCCAAAATCTCGCCAATCTCATTATTAGCTAACATATATGAATAAAGTTTCGGTAATTTATCGCCAGTGTATTTTTTTGCAGATTCTATGATAGAATGATGCTCCAAAAGCGAAGTTTCAATTTGACAGCCTTCAAAAGTACGAATTATCGTATTATTAGACTCGCTCGCACCAGATGTGAATATAATCTCGCTAGGCTTCGCGCCAATTAACCCAGCAAGTATCTCGCGCGTATTTTCTATCTCGTTTAGCGCTAAATGGCCAGGCGTATGCAAAGCTGATGCATTAGCAAAAAACTGTGTTTCTGCCCTGTGCATCGCTTCCAAAACTTCCGGCAGCATTGGTACTGTCGCTGCATAATCCAAATAAACCATCTTGTCCTTATTATACCGCGTTTATCCATTGGCGACAAAAAACCGGCATTTTCAGCCGGTTTCCTAGTTATAAGCTGGTTACTAAACTATTTCTTCAAAGCCTTTAGAGCTTTCTTGTCGTACTTTGCATTACCAAAGCCAAGAACTAGCCATACAATTGGGGTGAAGAAGAACAGACAAACTGCAAATCCCGTACCCTTGCCAAAGACCTTAGCGGTATTGCGGCAGTAAATGATTGCCATGATAATCTCAAAGATACCCTCAGCTAGAAGGATGATAAGTGCTGGGATATTATTGCCCCAGTCAATTTTCTCCATAGCGGTAGTATCATACAAAGCATTAGTATCGAACTTGAAGACAACGAGCAAGATGCTGGCAACAACAGAAACACCAAGTAACGCCCAGAACCAGTTCTTCATACCAGAAATCTTGAGCATGACATATACGTTATAGATAGGAATAAGAGATTTCCAACCCTTCTCACCAGCTTTTGTGAAAATCTTCCAGCCAGCAATAATCATAAAGATATAGAACGCAATGAGCACAGCAAATAGGCCACCAATGAGGCCACCTGCTGCAGCTGCTGTAGCTTCTCTCTCTGTTAGCGTTGTCGCGCCAGTTGTTAATGTGTGCATTTAAAAGTTTCCTTTCATTTATTGTTGCTTTCAGTATAAACCAGTAAAATGTTTATGTCAACATCCACTATAACTAGTTAATCTTCGTAAATTTTCTCATTTGCAATTTCATCTGGCAAATAGCTCTTGTCTAGATGGAATCCTGCTTCCCATTTTTGGCCTTCCCCAAAACCAAGATCTTTCATTAGTTTGGTTGGAGCGTTGCGAAGATGCGTTGGTACTGGTAAGCCCATGGATTTATGAGCTAAATCCTGTGCTTTATACCAAGCATCTATCGTCTGACGATTCTTCTTACATTTGGCTAATACTACTGCGACGTGGCTCAAAATAATTCCACCTTCTGGCATTCCAACTCGTTCTATTGCTTCAAAAGCAGACACTGCAAGATTTAACGCGCCATTTCCAGCTATACCAATGTCTTCACTGGCAAATATTACCATTCTGCGTGCAATGAACTTTGGGTCTTCTCCTGCTTCTACCATCCGTGCTAGATAATATAACGTTGCATCTACATCGCCACCACGCATAGATTTAATAAAGGCAGAAATATTATCATAATGCTTGTCGCCTTTTTTATCATAGCCTGGTACTTTGCGACCAGCAGCTTCTTTCACAATTTCCTCGTCCACTTTCTGAGCGAGTGACAAAGCCAATTCTAGATCACCTAACGCCGACCTAGCATCGCCACCAGATAATTCCGCTAGGTAGTCAATTGCCCTCTTCGTCACACGCTTCGTAGCTTTCTCTGCTTTGATTGCACGTTTCAAGACAGTGATGATATTATCTTTTTTTAGAGGAGAGACAATCACTACACGCGAACGCGAAAGCAGTGGTGAGATGACCTCAAAAGATGGATTTTCTGTCGTCGCACCAATCAAGATAATTAGCCCACTCTCTACGTGTGGCAAAAACGCATCCTGCTGGGCTTTATTAAAGCGGTGAATCTCATCCACGAAAAGCACTGTGCGCGTCTGCAAATTCCAATTCTGCCTGGCACGTTCTACCACCTTTTCTACGTCACTCTTATGTGCCGTGACGGCAGAAAGCTCAATAAAATCCGCTTTAAACTCCGTCGCTAGAATCCGAGCAAGCGTAGTCTTACCAGTACCAGGAGGCCCCCAAAAAATTAAATTCACTGGCTCACCCTTCTTCACGATTTCTGTCAGGATTTTGCCATCACCAATAATATCATCTTGTCCTACTACTTCATCTAGTGTCTTGGGGCGCATGCGCTCGGCAAGAGGTATTCTGTTTCCCTGACCTTCTGTTTCCATACGTTATATTATAGCACAACAGATATGATGAGCTTAGTCCTCATCTAGGAAAGCACCCGACTGGCGACTCCAGAGCTTACTATAAGGACCGCCAGCATTTAATAATTGATGGTGAGTACCCTGCTCAACAATTTTACCTTTTTCTAGTACCACAATCCTATCCAAGTGAGCCACTGTAGACAGACGATGCGCAATTACAATACAAGTACGACCCTGCATAAGCTCGTGCAATGCACCCTGAATCAATGCCTCAGACTCGGAATCTAGCGCCGAGGTTGCTTCATCTAGTACTAAAATTGGTGCATTTTTTAGGATTGCCCTTGCAATCGCTACACGCTGTCGTTGTCCACCAGAAAGTTTTACGCCACGCTCACCTACCAAAGTCTCATAACCCTCTGGCAACTCTTTGATAAACTCATCTGCATTTGCAAGTTTTGCAGCACGTTCTATCTCTTTTTGGCTAGCATCTGGACGACCGTAGGCAATGTTATCAGCAATTGAACGGTGAAAAAGCGACGTTTCTTGTGGCACGTACGCAATCGCCTCGCGCAAAGATTTTTGAGTAACATAGCGGATATTTTGGCCATCAATGTTTATTTCTCCTTTATTGACGTCAGCAAATCTAAGTAGAAGCTTAGTGAGCGTAGTCTTTCCCGAGCCAGACACACCAACCAAGCCAACGCGTTCGCCCGGTTTGACTTCAAGAGAAAAATCAGTAAATAACGCAGTTTTGGCATCGTGATGCTTAAACATAATATCTTCAAAACTAATGGCAGATTTTGTGATTTTTAGCGTTTTAGCATTTGGCTCATCTACTACATCATCTTTCATATCAAGAATCTCAGTCATCTCATAGGCATCACCAAAAATACGATTCATTGTCTTAAATACCGAATGGATATCCCACATATCACGCATAATACTACTAGAATAATTGATAATCAAAACCAGTGTAGAAATGGAAAGTCCAAAAGAATTACGGCCATAGAGCATAAATAATACAATCACGATATTGATCAAGAAAACCATGGAATCTATCATGTAATTACGCTTGGTATCGGCAATCAAAACTTTGTGGCTAGCATCCTTTACCGCTTTCTGAAAACGCGCATAACGATGGTGCTCGTATTCTTCTTTAGCATAAGATTTGACAGAAATAATATTGGTAATAGAATCCGCTAGCTGACCAGTACGTTTGTTATCTAATTCTGCCTCATGTTTGTTGAGTGGGGTAATTTTCTTAGACCAAATATAAGCAATTACTAAGAAACAAATCATAAAAACTAAAAGCCCCAGTGCAAAGAGTAGCGCACGCGTAAACATAATCGCAAGAATCAATAGAACGTCAATAGCTGTTGGAATAATATTCCAAAGCAGCTCATCCATAAATCGTTCATAACTGCCAATAAACCTATTAGTCTGGCTAACTAAAGAACCAGAAAAACGATTGTTGTGGAATTGCATACTCTGAGCGGCTACAGTATTAAAACACTGATTACCAATGTCGTTCATGGCTTTAATCTCCATCTCCCAGATTGAATAAAGTCTAAGTGGACCAATAATATAATTACGAGCAAATTCAAGAGCTAGGGACCAGATAGCAAGCGGCAATAGTTGTTCCATCATCTGTTCTTGTGGCAAGCCAAGCGAGACAATTTCAATCATTTGCGCAAAAAGCAAAGGAGAGACTACGCGCAAAACAAACACCAGTGGCGTAGTAATAAACGAACTAGCAAGAAGTAATTTGTATTTTTTAGTAAAAGACCAAAAATAATGGAGTGTCCGACCTGTCAACCTTTTACTCTTATTCTGATCTTTATCTATCATGCAAATATTATAACATATTTTCAAGATATGGTATAATATACTTATGAATTATTTAGCAGTTCTTGGACGACAAAAAAATATATCACTAGCCGAATTAGAAAGTCTTTTTGATAAAGTAACACCTTTGTCACCGAAACTCGCTACTTTCTCTCTCACAAAAATATCCCCTGTAAATAAAGCTGGTGAACCAGATATTAATCGTCTAGGTGGTTCTTTGAAGCTTGCCAAAGAAATTTCTGATCCCCTAAAATATATCATAGATGATATAAAATCAAAAGGATACTCTGGCAAGATTGTCATAGGTATATCAGATTATTCAAAAAAAGCAAGTGCTAGAAATAGCCAAAAAATCGCTCTGACGCTAAAATCCAAACTTCGCAAAACAGAGGTAATACCAGGCAAAATCCCAAGTGTTCGGATTTTATCAAACAAAAATGCAGAGCTGTCAAGTGCAACCGTCTATCATAATTCCCTCTGCAGTAAGTCTGGCCATTACGAAATAATTCATTTTGACAAAAAATGGTTTGTCGGCATTGGTGTTCAAAATATTAACGCATATACCGCGCGCGATCAAGCTCGTCCCGCCAGAGATGCTAAAGTTGGTATGCTCCCACCGAAACTTGCCCAAATTCTCATTAATCTCTGTAGTCCACTCCCTGCTGGAACTACAATTCTTGATCCGTTCTGTGGAACTGGCGTGGTCTTACAAGAAGCATACCTGATGGGCTATAAGCCATACGGAACCGACCTCAGCGACCGCATGGTGGAATATTCCAAGCGAAATATGGAGTGGTTTACAGACGAGAAAGGAGCGTTTTTACTCTCTCAAGGTGATGCCACTGATTTTACTTGGCAACAACCGATTGGCGCGGTCGCTTGTGAAGGATATCTCGGCCCGCCAATGTCATTATCACCAGCTGATATAAAGATGAAATCTGCCATGCAAGAGTGCAAAGCAATAATCATTGGATTCTTCAAAAATATTCATCCCCAGATAAAATCTGACACATCAATTGCAATGGCGATTCCAGCTTGGCTTCGCCCAGACGGACATTATCAGAGGATGAATATACTTGACGAGATAGAGAAGCTGGGGTATAATGTTATAAAGTATAAGAATGCGAGCCAGAGGGATTTGCTCTATTACAGAGAAGGTCAGGTTGTGGCTCGGGAAATAATAGTTTTAAGGAAGAAATAATATGTCACATGTGAAAGCTGGCGGTACCGCCAAGAATATCCACAACAACGCTGGTCAGCGCCTCGGTGTGAAGCGTTTTGGTGGCCAGAAAGTCAAAAACGGTGAGGTTCTCGTCCGTCAGACAGGTAGCACCAAGATTGCTGGTCCTGGCACTTATATGTCTCGCAACTACACAATTCACGCTGCCAAAGATGGTGTTGTAGCTTTTGTCAAAACTAAGAAAACTCACTTTTCTGGCAAAAGTTTCCCACGTGTCCGTGTAGAAGTCCGCTAAGAGATATTTCTTAAAAAGTCGCAAAATCTGCGACTTTTTTTGTTATCTGTGATTATCTTATGATATACTAAAAGCATGAGTAATATTTTGATAATTGGGAATGTATTGAAGGATGTTTATCTGCGTATGGATGAGCGCCTCAATAATTTTGAAACCGACGAGCACGGCACCCCTTGGCTTGATTTCGGTTTCAATGGAAGTTCACATAAGTTCTTCCGCAGAATTAGCATTTACGGTGGTGCAGCCATAGCATTAGAAGTCCTAAACCGCTATGAATTACCGACCAAGATTGCCGGCGCCAAACTCGGCTTCGCTGGTGGAGAAATAGTTTCTAATGGCCAACACGCTGATGAATATCGCTATATGCTCTGCCACGGTAATAAAATTTCTTATATCGTCCAAAACGAGCGCGAAGAAACCAAGTGGGTTAACCCCGAGGATGCCGTTGACTGGATTTATGTTGATCGCACCACTGGAGTAACTAATGACTTAGTAAAAGAACTAAAAAACTTCTTATCCATGTCTTCTCAGACTAGAGTAGCGGTCTTCGCAGCGAAAGATCTTACTGATAATGATCGTAAATTACTAGAGTTGGCAAACTTAATTTTTGCCGAAGAAGATTTAGACTTAGACGGAGTTAAGACTAATGCTTCTATTTGTCGCATCTCAGATCAAAATATTACATTAAATAATCATACTCAAACTTGGCGCATTGAGCGCACAGACTTAATGACTCATTTAACCGTCCATTCTATTATTGCTGCTACGGTGTTTGGCGCATTAGTCAAAGGTGTTTCTGTCAAAGACGCTCTGCGTTATGCAAAAATCAATGCTGAGGGTTCTTCCCTATCCGGCACTATGCCAATCGAAAAAATCAAATCTATTGCCGATACTCAGAAAACCGAGGAGACTGATATTCGCCTAGTTGCTGCAACCATGATGACTCCTGGCAAAGGTATACTTGCTGCAGATGAATCCGGTGGCAACATTCATCAGAAGTTCCAAGGGCTGATGATTCCAGACGACGAGCAGCATCGTCGTGATTATCGTAACATCCTACTTTCCACGCCAGAATTGGAGCGCTACGTCAATGCAGTAATTCTCTTTGATGAGACCACTCATCAAAAAGCCGATGATGGACGCGATTTCGTATCATTTCTGACCGCGCACGGCATCATCCCAGGGGTAAAGGTGGATGAAGGATTAGAAAACTTCCCTGATTCCGATGAGAAATACACTAAGGGCATCGAGAATCTAAAGAAGAAATTACCAGCATACTACAAACAAGGTTTACGCTTCTGTAAGTGGCGCGCTGCTTACGAGATCGATCTCGGCAAACCTAGCGAAATGGCCCTCACTAAGAATAGCCAGCTCCTCGCTGAGTATGCCAAACTCTGCCAAGACAATAATCTCGTTCCAATCGTAGAGCCAGAAGTAGTTTATGATGGCAACTACACGCTAGAACAATCTGCTGACATTACTGGCAAAGTCCTAGATATGCTCTTTGACGAACTGGCAAAAGCGGGCGTAAAATTAGATGCCTGTATCCTAAAGGTGAACATGGTGCTCGCTGGCAAGAAATATCCTGTTCAGTCTACACCAGAAGAAGTAGGACGCACCACTGCCGATGTGCTCAAATCACACGTGCCAGAAAATATTGCTGGAGTTGTCTTCCTATCTGGTGGCCAGAATGTAGAACAAGCCACTAATAATCTCCAAGCTGTCACTAATAATGGTCCATTCCCTTGGCCAGTCACATTCTCATTCTCCCGTGCACTGCAAACACCAGCACTAGAGGCCTGGAAAGGCAATAATGATAATCGCTCTACTGCGCAGGATGCCTTCCGTGCAAGATTAATCGCAAACTGCGAAGCCTTAAAGAAAAAATAGCTAGCCTTCCAAATCCTGGTCCTACCTATTCACTACCTATGGGTATGGGGATAATGAGAGTGGGAATCATGGTGCTAGAAGTTACCCATTATCTTATATACGCTCTGGTTATTATGTCTGGGGCACTGGGAGATTGTATGACCAGACATCCTACTATGGCCGTTATTGGGCCTCTAGTGTACAAAGTAAAGATAATGGTTACCATATGGGTATGTTTGCATCAAATCTTCAAGCAAACGGTAATTATGGGAAATATCGTGGACATACTCTGCGTTGTGTGATAGCGCACTGGCCGACCAATATATTTAGCGTTAGGACTTTGCAGATGAATTAAACCAGCATCACCATAGTCTAGTCGTAACATGTCTGAGGAACCAGTACCAGCTATAGTGGATGATAACTGGTAGCTTCTCTCACCAACATAATTCAGCAAATCAGTACTAAAATAATTCCCACTATACCCAAGCGATGCACCAGTCATTAAATTATCCCGTGCGGTAGCATTGGTGCGGTTGACGAATCCCCTCCTCCACTGGTAGCCTTGGTGCAAGATCTTATCCATTGTCGTATGTATATTCTGGCTTCTATTACTGGATATTGGGCAGGCTTTACAACCAAACGGTGGTTGGCTACTACTGGTCATCTAGTATAGTTAGTAGCGCCGATAGTTACGGCCTGGGTATGAATAATACACGCTTGGTTAAGGCGAGTAGCCATAATAAGCGCAACGGGTTCGCTCTGCGTTGCGTTTTTTGCTCTCATTAGATTTAATCCAACCGATCCAGATGCTGGTACTAACCGTACTAATGCTGTGAGTAGGGATAATTTGATGAATGGGGCGGAATTAAGGTATGATGGATTTTATAATGCGACATCGCTAAACTATGTTGGTGGAGCTGGAGGGAGATGGTCTGCCACCGTATCTAGTGATAGTCAAGTATATCGTCTTGACGTATATCCAGATGGCCGCATTTACCCAAATGATGCTGGTACTAGACAACTTGGCCGCTCCGTGCGCTGTCACACAACGCAAGGCGAGCCCATCACGTTTATCGCCACCACTTGTCTTAAATAAGCGTATTCCGTTTGTATATAGACGGAAGTTGTAAATAGCACTAGACATAGTAGATGACCAATACAAGCCAGTTAAAGTTTGATTATAAGATCGACCCATATCCCAATAGTATTCTCCAGAAAAGATATACGATAATGGATAACTCATGACGTCTCTACTCCCACTCTCATTATCCCCATACCCATAGGTAGTGAATAAATAGGACCAGGATTTGGAAGCGGAACTGACGATAGCGGTTTTGTGGGTGGCGCGACAATTGGTTTTGAGGTCTTAAGGTTGGTAGATTTGAACGTTCTAACGTATATTCATGCCTAAAAATAAAGCAACCCCTTTCAGGGGTTGCTTTATTTTTACATCGTATGACGTTCAGAACGTTCAAGTCCAGACCTCAAACACCAATGTCGCGACAGGACCCACAAAACACATATCGGCAATTTCAATTCTTAGGTAATTATTATTCTTTAGCTTCTTCTTTTGCTTCGCCTTCACCCTCAGCAGCTTCTTCTGGCTTGCTACCATTATCGGATGGAACATCGGCAGCTTCAGTCTGAGCGGTTTCCTTAGCAGCAGCTTCTTCTGCTTCACGCTGAGCAGCTTCAGCAGCAGGGTCATAAAGATTAGCGATGACCTGTTCTGGATCAAGTTCTTTATCAGCCAAAACTACGCCATCTGGCAAAACAATATCGGATACGGTCAACTTGTCATCGAGCTCCACCATCTTGGAAGCATCAACAGTAAGTTGTTTTGGAAGATCTGCCGGCTTCGCCTTGACATCAATCTCTTCCATAACTTGCAATAATGTATAGTGCAGCTTGTTAGCCTCAGAAGCATCGAAGCCTTCCAATACGATAGGTGTAGTAGCTTCTACTGGTTTATCAGCAGATACAGCCTGGAACTCTACATTTACAATTTTGCGAGAGACTGGATCAATGGCAACATTTTTGACGATTGCCATCTGCTTCTTGCCAGCTATATCAATATCAATTGTGGAGTGATAACCAGCACTACGCAATACCTTTTCTGTTTCATTATAAGTGGATTGTGCTAGGATAGGCTCTCCCTCACCATAGACGACAGATGGGATAAGACCTTCTGCACGCAAACTAGCGGCTTTTTTACCAGCCAAAGTGCGCTTCTCTAGAGATAATTTATTCTCGGACATATTATAACTTCCTTATATTTTCTTCTAACTTCTGTATATTTTACCTTATTTTCAGAGAAAATGCAAGAGGCAGAGCGAAAAAATCTCCTGCAAAATCACTAGCATTGACTTTTTGCTAGTCTTGGCGTATAATACTACAGTTTAGCGAGGATGCATTATGGACGACAATATGATCAAAATCAGAGGTGCCCGTCAACATAATCTAAAAAACATAGATGTTGATGTTCCGCGTGATAAGCTGGTGGTTTTGACCGGTTTGTCTGGTTCTGGAAAGTCCAGTCTCGCTTTTGATACGATTTATGCAGAAGGTCAGCGTCGCTATGTAGAAAGTTTGTCATCTTATGCTAGAATGTTTCTAGGCGTGATGGATAAGCCAGATGTCGATACTATTACTGGGCTTTCTCCAGCAATTTCCATCGATCAAAAATCCACCTCGCGTAATCCGCGCTCTACAGTGGCTACCGTGACAGAAGTTTTTGATTATCTACGTCTATTATTCGCAAGGGTCGGCGTACCACATTGTCCGATTTGCCATTCAGCAGTGTCTCGTCGCACGGCAGAAGATATCGTGAATGAAGTAATGAAGCTCCCGTTGGGTAGCAAATTGATGTTACTTGCGCCAATCGTTCAACAGAAAAAAGGTGAGTTCCTACATATCCCAGAGCAGTACCAAGCGAAAGGTTTTTCTCGCGTACGTGTGGATGGCATCGTTTATGCCCTAGATGAATTTCCGGAGCTAGCCAAGAATGAGCGTCATGATATAGAAATCGTAGTTGACAGATTTGTTCTTTCACCAGATTTATTATCACGAATTTCTGGTAGCATTGAGCAGGCATTGGAGTTAGGCCAAGGGATTATCCAGATTTTGAAGATTACGGATAATTCTACCGCATTAGATAACCTCGGATCTAAGGCTACACCAACGCGAATTAATTCTGACAATACGGAAGTTTTAACATATTCCCAGCGTTATGCTTGCCCTAATCATCCAGATGAGTTGATACCAGAACTAGAGCCACGGTTGTTTTCTTTTAATGCACCACAAGGCGCTTGCCCGACTTGTACCGGGCTTGGCACGAGAATGGAAATTGACCCAGAATTGGTATTCAATCCTAATCTGACTATTGCAGAAGGAGGGATTCGTCCGTTTAATCGTGTGACACAAGACTCTTGGTGGCTAAAACGGCTCGATGCAGTAGGAAAGAAAAACGGTTTTTCCGTTCATACTCCGATTCGTGAATTATCAGAGGAGGCCAAACAGATGATACTGTATGGTACTGGCGATCAAAAATATACCGTTAGGATATCTGGCTCTGGCAAGTTTAAGGAAGGCGCAGTATATGAGTCTACGTATGAGGGCGTAATCCCGACTCTCGAACGTCGTCATCGCGAAACAGATTCTGACTTTATCCGTAAGGATATTGAACGCTTTATGCGGGTACGTGAGTGTCAAACTTGTCATGGAGCTAGGCTAAAACCAGCAGTGCTGGCGGTAACGGTTCACGATTTGAATATTATCGATTTTTGTAACTTAGACGTTGATGCGACACTAGAAGTGCTTAATAAAGATATGGAGTTTACAGAGGCGGAACACCAAATCGCCGACCCAATCCTAAAGGAAATTCGCGAAAGAGTAAAGTTCATGCAAGATGTCGGATTGGGCTATCTGGAACTTGGTCGTGCAGCCAACACACTCTCTGGTGGAGAAGCGCAACGTATCCGTCTGGCTACACAAATTGGTTCTGGTCTCCAAGGTGTATTATATGTCTTGGACGAGCCGAGCATTGGTCTACACCAACGCGACAATGATAAGTTAATCGCCACACTAAAGCATTTGCGTGATTTAAAAAATACCGTTCTGGTAGTGGAACATGATGAAGACACCATGCTGTCTTCTGATTACATTATTGATATTGGCCCAGGCGCCGGCGTTAATGGTGGTAAAATCGTTGCCTGCGGCACGCCAAAAGAAATTATGGAAAATTCCGCTTCTCTCACTGGCCAATATCTCTCTGGCAAAAAGACTATTCCTGTACCAAAAAAGCGCCGCAAAGTCAAAAAAACTGGACAAGGCATCACCTCGTCCGACCAATATCTTACCGTTTATGGTGCACGCGAAAACAACTTAAAAAATATTGATGTGAAATTTCCTCTGGGTGTAATGACGGTGGTCTCTGGTGTTTCTGGCTCTGGCAAATCCACTCTTGTGAACGATATTCTAGCAAATGAATTATTAGCCAGACTTCATCGTGCACAAACTGTGCCGGGTGCACATGATAAAATTGACGGGATAGAGAATCTAGACAAGTGCATTGTGATAGATCAGAGCCCAATTGGTCGCACACCACGTTCTAATCCAGCGACTTATACTGGGGTATTTAACCAAATTCGAGAACTATTTGCAAAGCAACCAGAGGCAGAAGTGCGCGGCTATAAGGCTGGCAGATTCTCATTCAATGTTAGGGGCGGCCGCTGTGAAACCTGCCAAGGTGACGGCGTAAATAAAATAGAAATGCATTTCCTTCCTGATGTTTATGTAACTTGTCCAGCCTGTCACGGCAAAAGATATAACCGTGAAGCCTTAGAAATCAAATATAAGGACAAGACAATCTCTGATGTATTAGACATGACAATAGACGAGGCAGTAGAGTTTTTTGCTAATATTCCGTCTATCGCACCAAAGTTAAAGACTATTCAAGAGGTGGGACTAGGTTATATCCGCTTGGGCCAGCCAGCGACGACATTTTCTGGCGGTGAAGCACAACGTATCAAACTAGCTACGGAATTGTCTCGTCGCAGCACGGGCAAAACACTTTATATTCTAGATGAGCCAACTACTGGCCTACACACTGCCGATGTCAAGCGGATGTTAGAAATTCTAAACAAGCTAGTGGATGGTGGTAATTCTATGATTATCATCGAGCATAATCTCCATGTGATTAAATCCGCTGACTGGGTGATAGATATGGGACCAGAGGGTGGTCAGCATGGTGGTACCATTGTCGCGGAAGGCACGCCAGAACAGCTCGCAAAGGAGGCTAAAACTCCGACTGGGCAATATCTAAAGATGTATCTAAAGAAATAGTTGATAATTCCCGCCCCTGTTACTTCCCTATAGCTATTGACTTTTTGACCGAAGTGTGATATAATGGAGAGTAGGCTATAAGTGTGATGGTATAGATTAAGTAATCTATAAAGCCGGCCATCAAGTTTCTTTTATAGGAGGACGAGTATATGTTAAAAGGGTTAGTTTTTGTAGGAAGTAACATGTCGGTAAACTGGGTAGTAGTAGCTGTAGCAATCGTAGTAATTGCAATAGTTTCTATGACATTAGCATGGTTATCAGCTAAATATAGCTGGGATCGTGGCTGGACCGTGGCTATGGCAACCAATATCGTGACAACGCTAGCTGTAGCTGTAGACGTGCTGGTCAAACTGCTTGTCGTAGTGTATGGTAAGCATCTGAGGCTTGATCTGTGCGCCGCGTTGGCAGTAATCATAGTAGCGATAACCGTCGCGATAATATACGGCAACGCTGCACTGGCCACGGTCATCTGGAGCAAAACCGCCTCCAAGCGGTTCAATCGGAAACTTTTTCCTACACCCCAGGACGAGGAAATGGAAGCTGAGAGAAAGCGCGCTTATTACTGCACGTTTATCACAGAGATATCCAAGGCAGAGCCTGGGAACTACATTGTGGACGCTAGGGGAAAGCTCCACAAAATAGCACAAACATGAGGGTACTTCAGACCCATCATGTATAGATGGCATGGTGTCACCACAACACCAAGCCGCATCAACTCCTCTTACGGCCCCGGGCTAGTCACCCGGGGCTTTTTCATGCCAAAGCCAAAAAGCTACGACAGAAAATTTATGCTATAATCATCTTATGAAATCATTTTTCTTTTATGATCTAGAAACATCCGGCCTCAACCCGAGAGAAGACCGTATTATGCAATTTGCTGGTCAGCGCACAGACATGAATCTAAATCCAATTGACGAACCTATTAACTTATTAGTGAAGTTGACTAATGATACCTTGCCTAGCCCTAGTGCTATCATGGTAACTAAAATTACTCCACAGCAGACTCAACAGGATGGTATAGATGAAGCGGATTTTTGTAATCGCGTGGTGAATGAATTCTTTACTAAGGATACTTGCGCGATAGGGTATAATTCCGTGCGTTTCGATGATGAATTTATGCGACATACCCTCTGGCGCAACTTCCAGGAGGCTTATACTTGGCAATGGAAAGATGGTAGAAGCAGATGGGATATGCTAGATGTAGTACGTCTGACCAGGGCTCTACGTCCAGAAGGAATTAAATGGCCCGTCGTTGAAACGGAAATTACCGACAAAGAAACTGGTGAAAAAAAGACTATCCAAAAAGCTACAAACCGCCTAGAACTCATCACTAAGCTGAACGGCATTGAGCATACCCATGCCCATGATGCCCTAGCTGATGTATTCGCGCTGATAGAGGTGACGAAATTAATTAAAGAACGCCAGCCAAAGCTATTTAATTATCTTTTTGAAATGCGCGACAAGAAAAAAGTAGCAAAATTAGTCAATCTAGAAGATAAAAGACCATTTGTCTATGCTTGTGGGCGCTATTCTGCAAAAAACGAAAAAACTACCGTCGCATTTCCACTCACTGCTGGCAGAAATGGCAACATAATTGTCTTTGATCTGCGTTATAATTTGGATGAGTTGCTAGAAAAAGAAGATGCATCATTCTTTCCAATTGTAAAGGAACTAGCTTTAAACAAGTGTCCGGCCGTAGCACCACTTGGTGTATTAGACGCAGAAAGCGATGGCAAGACTGGTTGGGAAAGAATCGACCTAACCAAAGAACAAGTGGAAGAAAATTTAAAATCACTCCTGTCCCACCCAGAATTCGCCGAGCAGATGCGTGAGCAATATGAAAATCGTGATGAATTTCCTCCGGCCGCCGACCCAGAATCGGCCTTATACGACGGATTCTTATCAAAAAAGGATGAAACTTTTTGTAATGTGATTCGTAATGCCGACGAAGACAGGCTAGCGGACTTTTATCCTGAATTCGAAGATGAGAGATTGCCAGAGCTGTTAGTTCATTACAAAGCAAAAAACTTCCCTAATTCCCTAACAGAAAGCGAGGAGAAAGAATGGGAAAAATATCGCGTAGATAGATTGAACCGTCAACTTCCAGAGTTCACAAAAGAGATGGAGGACATGAAAGCCATCCTAGATGCCGGCAAGACAGAAAATGAACGCGGACAAAAAATAGACCCATTTATCCTGGAGGAATTGACACTTTGGTATCAATCCCTCCAATCAGATGACTATTGAGCGTTGTTATAGTATTTTGACATTATCTGCATATAGATTTCTTGGAGCTCGCCGTTCAATGTGGCTAGCTTATCGTCTTCTAGTAGTGGCAAAACAATAAATTTGAGTGGGGAGTTAGTACCACCGCAAATCTCACGGCTCTCGCCATATGCAAGCTCTCCTGGCATTGTGATTTCTCTCACGCCACCAAGTTTCATACCGACTACACCTTCATTCCAACCCTCTATTAGGCCTTGCCCAGCATAAAGTGGGGTCTTTAGCGAAGTAGGGTTATCAAAATCATTAAACGAGGAATCGAAAACCGTCTCGTCTGCACACCAACCGATATAATACGCGTAGTAGTCCAAATCACCAGTGGTTAGCTCTCTGCCTGTCCCCTCTTTTAAATCCGTTTTTTGGACACCGACGCTGTTGGCCGCCTCTGCATTATAAGCCTTTACCATTGGCTTGTAGCTGGAGAAATCTGAGAAATATTTATCAGAAAGTGTAGTAGAATATGTCTCCATTTCCTGTTGCTTAGCAGTATATTGCTTCTCCAAATCCGACTGGCTACTGGAATTATTAGACTGGGAAGATGCTACAATTGCTACATATGTGGCGATTGTGGAGCCAAGTAACAATACTGCGATTAGGCTGATCCAGATTCTCTGCGCAGGGCTAGTTTTTAGTAACTTTTCATCCATATTACCTCCTATAAATGATGAATTAGATGATCTCGGCACCCACCGCCGCTTTCACACTCTTAATAACTCTCTCCATTATATCAGATATTTCGGCATTAGTGAGAGTTTTCTTCATATTGGAAAATTTAATACGGAAGGAAATGTTACGGCTAGAATTATCTGCTTTTTTCTCTGCGTCTGACTGGTAAATCGATACTGGCTCAACTTCATATGTTAAATCATTGACATCCTTCAGCGCTGACAAAATCGCCTGTTCCACCTGAGAGAAATTATATTTGGCTGCGACTTTTGCAGTAATATCACGCTCTACGGACGGATACTTAGAGATTTTTGCAATATGAGCGGTAGTAGTCGGCAAATCCGCGAGTAGGTGGTCTAAAACTATTTCATAAGCACTGACTGGCTGGTCAATTTTGAGACGTTTCAAGACGGATTGCTTCACCTCTCCACAGCAAATATGTGGGGTATCAATCGTAGCAGAATGTTTTTGCTCGAGGTATGGAAAATGTCCATCGTATTCACGAAATACCAACTCTACACCATCAAATCCCAATTCTTCTAGTAATGCAATCAGGTTAGATTTCATCTGGTAATAATCGCCTAGTGTCACAAATGCAAGGTGCGTATAGAGCTTTGGCACACCATCCTCATCACGTCCATAAGACTTCTTGGATACTTGATTGATTTCATAAAGTGCAAAATCTTTGTATCCAGCTTTGATATTATCACGTGTTTTTTCCAGAATTGACGGAATGAGCGATTGACGGAAACATTGAAGTTCTGGAGAAATACTATTGACGATTTCGTAAGCATCTTTCACATCCTCACCTACAGTTTCCTGTAATTTTTTGCTCACGAAAGAATAGGTTAGTATTTCATGTGCAGACAGGCGATCAGACAGAATATTGCGAATCCGGCTCTTTAGCTCTAGCATCGGATCAGTTTCTGTGCAAGCAAATGGATGTAGCGGATAATCCAAGGAGATGTTGTCGTATCCAAGCAGACGACCAACTTCTTCGATAATATCTTCCTTGATATGAATATCTGTGCGCCAAAGTGGAGCAGTAATCACTAACACATCATCCGTATTGGATTTTTCTACTACGAAACCAACATTTTCCAAAGTCTTTACAACCAAGTCTGTATTATATTTTGCACCAAGCAAGTTATTTATTTCTTCTGTTGTAATTTTTACAACATTCGGCTCAGCTGGGGCTGGATATTCATCAGCTATGCCAAGTACTTTGTCGTTAGTTTCTTTTGGCTCTGGGACTAGCATCTCACAAGCTGCTTCTAGTACTGGTAAAGTCTGCGAAGCGGGCTGACCTTTAGTAAAACGGGTAATTGCCTCCGAGAAGATACCATGTTTCATCTGAGTTTTGCGTAGATGATAAAGTGAAAATGTAGCAGATTCTATAATAATATTTTTGGTAGAAGCATCTATTTCCGTAGATGCACCACCCATAGCACCAGCTAGTGCAACTGGCACATTATTAGATGTGATTAGAATGTCATTATCATCGCACTCTATCGTTTTGCCATCCAGGAGTTGTAGCCTCTCTCCATCTTTTGCAGCACGAATAGTAATTTGCGGATTATCGCCACCGCCAACTTTGACAAATTTGTCATAATCAAAAGCATGCAGCGGCTGGCCAGTCATCAACATCAAGTAATTCGTAATATCAACAATTCTGGAAATACCACGCATCCCAGCCTTCGCCAGAAAAACATCCATCTTAGAGAAATATTTTTCTTCTTTTAGGCTATCGTCAAATTCCAATATTGCGCAGGAATAGCGCTGACAAAGATTAGTGTCGGCAATCTCAATGCTAATAGGTGCCGAGATGCATCTAGCGACAACGGGAGCGTCTTTGCGAGTGAGCCCCGTAACGACGGGCGCGAGCGAAGCAAGCAGAGCGGACCTATTGGCATTAGAATTGCCGTCTGTAGTCTTTTCAGCGAACTTCACACCCAATATTCCAGCGACTTCTCTAGCAAAACCGATTAGACCGAATGTATCTGGGCGATGAGTGAGGGATTTATTTTCGATATCAAGAATAACATCGTTCAAATCAAAAGCATCTCCGAAGCTATCGCCAGGCTGGACAACATCGCCCGTCACAGGGTTTTTCTGTGCGGGATTGATTACTGCAATTCCCTCATGATCTTCACCAAGGTCCAGCTCGTCAACTGCCGCAAGCATACCATTACTCTCATGTCCACGAAGCTTGCGGACATCCAGCTTGAAATCTTCCTCACCATAAGTCTGTGGCACAATACTACCTGGTGCAATCCAAACAGCCAGCATTCCAGCTTTGACATTTGGCGCACCGCAAACAACTTGAACTAGACCATCATCCCCACGTTTCACATGACCAGCGGCAGAACCTGCATCCACTCGACAGAGATGTAAATGCGTTTCTGGAATCGCCTCACATTCTACAACCTTCACGATATAAATGCCTGCATACTTTGGTGCTAAATCAATTGTTTCCTCTACCTCTACTAGACGAGAGCCGATTAGTTTGACCAGCTCATCGGTTTTGATTTTTCCAGCTTCTGGGACTAATTTCTTGATTTCATTTAGACTAACTCTCATATTAAAACTCCTTTAAGAAATCTAATTTACCAGATTCAAAATACCGCACATCATTAATACCATATTTCAGCATCACTAAACGATCAATACCGCCTCCCCAAGCAAAACCTTTATATTTATTAGGGTCAATACCAGCCATTTTTAATACATTCGGATGCACCATACCACAACCACCCATTTCTAGCCAACCATCACCCTTACCACCGAGAGACTTTGGCTTCTCAATCAAAAACTCAACTGATGGCTCTGTAAATGGGAAGTATCCTGGCTGAGTTTTAATATTTAATTTTTGACCATAATATGTTTCGAAAAACTTTTTCCAAGTACCAAGCAATTGTCCCATCGTAGCATTTTCTGAGACGAAGATGCCTTCACACTGATAAAACGTATGCTCGTGTGTAGCATCTACATCCTCATTACGAAATACACGACCTGGAATTACCACTGCAATCTGACCACCATTCTCCAGATTCTTCTTATATCTTTTTAAAGCACGGTGTTGCATAGTGGATGTATGCGCTGGCGGTATAAATCCCTCTGCTGTGCGAAACGTATCATATCCATCGCGTGCTGGATGGCCTTCCGGGAAATTCAAGGATTCGAACATATGAAATTCATCGTCAAGCTGCTGAGCTTCCATAATATCAAATCCCATGCGAGAGAAAATATCTAACACGTGGTTTAATTCTGTCATGAGGGGGTGCTTTGTTCCGCGTTTGAATGCTGGGACGTCTGTATTTGGTGCAGATGGGGCAGTGATGTCGATTGACTCAACATTATCCGCTTCTTGTGCATCTAGTGCATTCTGTAATTCACACTGCAAAGCCTCGCGCTTCTTGTTTAGTTCCTGGCCAAAAGCCTTGCGCTCCTCGGCTGGAATGGTTTTGATTTTGGCATATTCAGCATTAAGTGCCTTCAAATCTGCCTTTATTTTCTCTACACTTGACATAGTATATATTATATCACAAAAACCCCGAGTGCACGGGGTTCTTATTCAATCAATAGTGATATTACATCACTACCATCACAACTATGGAGGCAATAGCGAGAACAATCAAAACTATCCAAATCCAGGTATATTTACCAGTTTTTTTCAAATCTTTTGCGTAATCCGAATCTTCCACCAAATCAGGATCCTGACCCTTGTCAGTTTCTTTTGCTCTTTCGCGAAGGTCAGCCGCAATTCTGTCGTTCAGGCGCGTACTCTCTTCATTATTCTTTGATACTATAATTCCCATAATATACCCATTATAGCATAACTAGTTTGATAAAAGCAAATATGGCATCCTGGTCCTATTTATTCACTACCTATGGGTATGGGGATAATGAGAGTGGGAGTAAGAATGCTAGAAGCTATCCTTCGTCGTATGTCTATTCTGGTGTCTATTACTGGGATACGGGTAGGCTTTACGGCCAGACGGTAAATGGCGGCTACTGGTCGTCTAGTATAGTTAGTAGTACCGATAGTTACGACCTATATATGGATAATACACGTTTAATTAAGGCGAATAGCCATAATAAGCGCAGCGGACGTCCTCTGCGTTGTGTGACGAGTTTATATACCAACTTAGTATCAGCGCACTGCCCGACCAATGGATTTAGAATTGAAGTTGTTAGGATTAATGGTTCCGCTATCGCGCACGCTCAAACTGTATGAGTTACTGGCGTCACGAATAGTAGATTCCCACCAATATCCACCTGTGCCAACGCTTGTCAGTGAATCACCGTAATGTCCACTATACCCAAGCGATGCACCAGTCATTAAATTATTCCGTGCGGTAGCATTGGTGCACTACATACTCAATCCAACCGATCCAGATGCTGGTACTAACCGTACTAATGCTGTGAGTAGGGATAATTTGATGGAGGGAGCAGGACTGAAGTATGGCGGATATTACGGTAGTACTACATTGAATAATGTTGGCACACGTGGATATTGGTGGGTGTCTACCATTCGTGGCACTAATGGGGCATATAGTTTGCTCATGTATAGCGACAATACTATTTATCCACAGGGTAACAGCGATAAATATGTTGGTCGCTCCGTGCGCTGATGTTAAATTAGCATGATAAATTCCTCGTCACACAACGCAGAGATATTCCAAAGCGCTTATTGTGGGTATCTGCACGAACGAGCCAGTTAACTGAAACACGCAAATAATAGCTCGTTTCAGAATCTTTTATATTGGATGACCAATGACGGCCATGCCCTGTCTGATAATAAGCCTTACCCGTAACCCAATAGTAATTACCCGACATTACATATGATAATGGATAACTTCGGGCACTGTTACTCCCACTCTCATTATCCCCATACCCATAGGTAGTGAATAAGTAGGACCAGGATACCGCACCAATGCTACCGCACGGGATAACTTAATGACTGGTGCATCGCTTGGGTATAGTGGATATCATAGCAGTACATCACTAAGTGACGTTGGTGTTGTTGGTGAATGGTGGCAATCTGCCGTTCGTGATTCTATCTATTCATACCGTCTATATATTGACGCTAATGGTAACATCTATCCATGGCACTATGGTAGCAAATATTTTGGCCGCACAGTGCACTGACACCAAGTTAGTATATAATTTCACTATGCAACGCAGAGCGAACCCGTAGCGCTTATTATAGCTACCCGCCTTAATCAAGCGAGTATTATACATATTCAGGTCGTAACTACTGGCGCTACTAACTATACTAGATGACCAGTAGTGGCCAATCACCGTCTGGCTGTAA
>JAFWHE010000030.1 GCA_017512045.1 Candidatus Saccharimonadota bacterium | reverse complement strand
TATTGACTGATAATATAACATACCTGAATCCCAATAATATCGCCCAGAATATACATACGACAATGGATATCTTCTGGCGTTCCTTTGCCCACTCTCATTATCCCCATACCCATAGGTAGTGAATAAGTAGGACCAGGATTTGGGGAATCCAACCGATCCAAATGCTGGTACTAACCGTACTAATGCTGTGAGTAGGGATAATTTGATGAATGGGGCATCACTTGGATATGATAGACTATACAACAATGCGTCATCTAGCGGCACAAATTCGCATGGCTATTGGTGGACTTCTACTATTCACAACACCAGTGCCAGATATATAGTTGTAGCTACTAGCGATATTATTTCTCCTCAGAATAGTGGTTATAAGTATTTTGGCTTTGCAGTGCGCTGTGTTTTCATTACGTAACGCAAAGGGAACCCGAGGCGCTTATTAGTGCTATACGCCTTAATCAAGCGAGTATTATTCATACTCAGGTGGTAACTACCGGCGCTACTAACTATACTAGACGACCAGTAGGTGCCATGCAACGTCTGGTAGTAAAGCCTACCCGTATCCCAGTAATAGTAGCCTGAATATACATACGACAATGGATAAGATCTTGCACCAAGGCTACCAGTGGAGTCGAATGAAGACCTCAAACACCAATGTCGCGACAGGGCCCACAAAATATGTATCACCAGATTTCCACGATTACTGGGAACAAACTATGCTATAATTAAACTACAATAACTGGAGTGATATATGTTTGACACAAAAGAGGAAAAATTGGCAATGGAAAAGGTCTTGGATCGTTTCCGCGATGAGATGAAAAAAGTCCGCACTGGTCGTGCTCATCCTGATATGCTGGCCAATATCAAAGTGGAGGCTTATGGACAATTCATGCCACTAAACCAAGTGGCTAATGTCACTATTGCCGATGCTACCATGCTTCTAATTACTCCATTCGATCCTGCCAATATTGCTGCAATTTGCACCGCAATTCGCGCAGATAATACGCTAGGGCTCAACCCATCCGATGACGGCCGTGTGATCCGCGTGCCTATCCCACCACTCACAGAGGAACGCCGCCGCGAAATTGTCAAAACTGCTTCCGAAAAAGTAGAAGAAGCCAAAATTGGCATTCGCAATGTGCGTGAAGATGCCAGGAAAGACATCAAGGATGCTAAGCTTCCAGAAGATGCCACTAAGCGCGCCGAGAAAGAGATTGATGACCTCACCAAGGAATACACAGACAAGATTGAGAGTGAGTTCAAGGCGAAAGAAGCCGAAATCATGAAAATCTAGCCTGCAATATGCTATAATAAGCATATGAATATCGTATTAGGTGTTATTGTTGGCTTCGTTATTCTGATGCTACTCGTAGTTATTCACGAGTATGGACATTTTCGAGCTGCCAGGAAGAATGGCGTAGAAGTAGAAGAATTTGGTATTGGTTTTCCGCCCAGAATGAAGGGTTGGCTTAGGAACCCGGATTACGAAAAGCAACTAGCAGAATGGAAAAAATCAGGAAAGAAAGGCACCAAACCAGCCAAATGGGTTAGATTGGAAAAATCCGAGTGGGGCAAGAAGCAAAAATCACTTATCTTTTCTATTAACTGGCTTCCAATCGGTGGTTTCTGCTCTATGAAGGGGGAATCAGATAGTGATAAACGTCCGCATAGTTTCGGTGCAGCTTCTCTTTGGGCCAAGACTAAGATACTTTTTGCCGGGGTCGCAATGAACTGGCTAGCAGCCTTCGTCATTCTGACAGTGCTAGCCTGGACTGGTATGCCAACTTTTATGGAGAATCAGTTCCATATGCCAGGCGATTCATATGAAAACGTTGCACATATTGTAATTTCTAGCGTGATAGAAGGCTCACCTGCAGATATTAGCGGACTAAAGGCTGGTGATTATATTATTAGGGCTGGCGACACAGAAATAAAAAGCACTTCTGATGTATTTTCTTACAATGAAGCTCATGCCGAGGATGAAGCAGTTTACGTTGTTAGCCGCGCAAAAAGTGCCACTGACAAGGATGACAGGGAAGAATTAACTATCTCTGCCAAGCTCAATTCGTCTGATGCAGAATATTTGCTCGGCATTCGCATTCACGAGGATAGCCTGCCAACTACACGCGCCACCTGGTCTGCACCAATTGTTGCCGCCGTCAATACTGTCCAGTTGACTGGTGAGACATTTCGTGGTCTTGGTACAATGGTCGCTTCACTCGGCTCTGGCATTGTCAAACAATTCAGCGCAGATGATAATGTCCGCTCACAAGGTGCATCAGAGCTAAAAACCGTTGGCGATTCTGTTTCTGGACCAGTCGGCATCATTGGTATTCTATTCCCAGCTTCGCTAGAATCTGGGCCTACCACTCTGGCATTTCTTGCCGCACTTATATCCGTATCACTCGCCTGCATGAACGTCTTGCCAATTCCAGCATTAGACGGTGGTCGCTTTGTCCTGATTGCACTTTTCCGTCTCCGCCGCAAAACCCTTACTAGAGAGATGGAAGAGAAAATCGTTGCTCGCACTTTTGTATTCTTGCTCATCCTAATCGCTATCGTTACGGTACTTGATATCACGAGGTTCTTCTAATGGAAAAACAAGCTCGCAGGGAAGATACGAATCAAGAATCTCCAACCAAGAAACGTATTCGTACACTGCCACGCTGGTTACTCGTTATTCTGATTCCGCTCTGGGCGTGTGGGGTATTTTATCTAGTGCAGATGCTTTTTGTCTGGCTTTTCCGCTGGATTTTACCAGAAAAATCCCTTACTATGCCGACTACACAATCTGTTTATACAGTGATTTCTGACATTGTAGCATTACTTATTATTGTTCTGGTACCGATTATTTTCCGCAAAACTTGGAAAACCACCAGGGGAGACCTCGGCCTGCTAGGGCTTCCTACTTGGACAGACATTGCTATCGCCCCGATTGGCTATTTTATTTATATTTTAATTTCACGCGCGCTATTCACGGTATTTGAAATTTTCCCGTGGTTCAACCCTACAGAAACACAAGAAATAGGATATAATTATAGCCTGTTGTATGGCAGCGACCGCGTCATCACCATTATTACTATTGTAATTATTGTGCCGGTTATTGAAGAGATTATTTTCCGTGGATTTATTTATGGCAAGCTGAAAAAGGTTATTTACCAAAATGAAAAATCTACCAAAAAATCCGTTCCTGAAAAAGCTACACGCCCAGCAAAAAACACCAAAAAGAAGCCTTTCTGGAAAGCTGAATCGGTCGCCATTATCGCAGCAACGTTTATTACATCGTTAGCATTCGCGTTATTGCACGGGCAATGGAATGTAGGTGTAGATGTCTTTGCGATGAGCGTAGTACTCTGCGTGATGAGGGAAATCTCTGGATCTATCTATCCTGGCATTCTACTCCATATTATCAAAAATGCTTTGGCTTTCTTCTTACTCACTAGTGCGTTTTATAGCTAAAACTTGCCTTTCTAGGGGAAGATGTGCTAAACTATCCCTATGAAATTATCTCATTCTTTTACTAAGACTCTACGCAATGCGCCAAAAGACGAATCCGCTCACTCTGCCCAACTCTTAATTAGAGCTGGCTATGTACATAAGGAGCTAGCTGGAGTATATGACTATCTACCGCTAGGTCTGCGCACTCTAAACAAAATCGAAAATATCATCCGCGAGGAGCTAAATGCAATTGGCTGTGAAGAAGTTCGGATGTCCGCTCTGCAGAATCCAGACCTCTGGGAGAAGACTGGTCGTTGGAGTAATCAAGCAGTAGATATCTGGTTCAAGACAGAGCTTTCTGCTGGTGGGGAATTAGGCTTGGCACCGACACACGAAGAGCCAATCACCAATATGCTAAAAACTTATATTAAGAGTTACAAAGATCTCCCACTTTATGTTTATCAGTTTCAGACTAAATTCAGAAATGAGTTGCGTGCCAAATCTGGCATCATGCGTACACGCGAATTTCTAATGAAGGATCTTTATTCTTTTTCCGTGGATGAGAAATCTCATGATGAATTCTATCATAAAGTGGAAAATGCTTATAAAAAGATTTATGAGCGCGTGGGATTGGGTGATTGTACTTATCAAACTTTTGCTTCTGGTGGGATCTTCTCCAAATTCTCACATGAATTTCAGACTATTATACCTGTCGGAGAAGATACAATTTATTATAATAAGGATAAATCTATCGTCCTCAACGAAGAAGTAAAGCTTCCAGAAGTGCTAGATGAGTTTGGTGTGTCAGAGGATGAGCTGGAATCTACGCGCGCCGCAGAGGTAGGGAATATCTTCACGCTTAAATATAAATATTCTGAACCACTAGATCTCAAGTTTAACGACAAAGATGGTAAGGAACAGACTGTATTCATGGGATGCTATGGCATTGGCGTATCACGCGTGATGGGAGTAGTAGCAGAAAAATACGCCGATGATAAAGGTTTAGTCTGGCCAGCAGAAATCGCCCCATACCAGGTCTATATCGTTGCTATTGGTGAAAAGGGCATAGAAATTGCCAGCAAATTAGAGCAAAAATACCCAGAATCTGTCCTCTACGACGACCGCAACAATCGCCCAGGAGAGAAGTTTGCTGATGCCGAACTGATGGGTATCCCATATAGAGTAGTGATTTCCGACAAGACCTTAGCCGATGATAAGGTAGAATACACCGAGCGCCAGTCTGGTGACCAAAAGCTATTGACACTAACAGAAATAGAAGCTATACTATCTGAGTATGAAAAAGACAGTAAATCTCACTAGGCAAGGTAAAGAGGATTTAGAAAAAGAACTGGAGGAACTAATCTCTCGTCGTCCTCAGATTGCAGAACGATTACAGACCGCGCGTGCTTTTGGTGACTTGTCGGAGAATCAGGAATATAGCGATGCTCGTGCTGAGCAAAAGACCGTAGAAAACCGCATTGCAGAAATAGAAGAAATCTTAAAAAACGCCAAAATTATCCGCAATATGTCACATGACAAAGTAACAATGGGTGCTACTGTCACTGTTACACTTTCTGGTAAAAAATTCACTTATTCTATCGTTGGTCCAGTAGAGGCTAATCCGCTAGAGGGAAAGATATCCGATCAGTCTCCTATCGGCAAGGCCCTGATGGGAAAGAAGGTTGGCGATTCTTATGAACTACCAAATGGCAATAAAGGCAAAATCCAAGAAATCTGTTGACTTTTTTGACTAAGTGTGCTATAATAAGGTTATATGGAGTAAAGCCCCTTTGTGGGTTCCATTTGCACCTTAGGGTGTATAATATTATGAGATTATTTCCGCCATTCCGCTGGCGATATAAACCCCTTTTATACTCCCCTCCAGAGAATATATTCCCTCCCTTAGAGGTCTCCCCAGACCCCCGGAATATATTCCCCCATAATTAGCAGCCGTTTCCCCAACGGATGCTCCAGCGCCCCTACCCCTCAGGGGCGCTTTTCATTTTCTGATAAAAGTATGTTATAATATCACCATGACAACATTAGCCGATTATAGAGACGAACGTCTTCGCAAACTGGAAGCAATCAAACAACTTGGTATAGATCCTTACCCCGCGCAATCCAAGCGTAGCATTCACATTGATAAAATTATTAACAATTTCTCTGAATATGATGGCAAAGAGGAGACTATCACTGGCCGTATCACTACCATTCGTAGTTTCGGCAAGCTGGCTTTCGTGAAAGTGCGCGACTATTTCGGTGAAGTGCAGATTTTTATGCAACAAGAAGATGCACAAGATGGATTCTTTAACACAAAAAGACTTAAATTGCTTGATACTGGCGATTTCATTGAGGCTACTGGCAAGATTGGCAAGAGTAGCACTGGGGAAATATCAGTTTTCTGCAATCAACTCAGACTTCTCACTAAAGCTTTACGTCCACTACCTGGCCGCGATGGCTTCACTAATAAGGAAGAGCGCTACCGTCGTCGTTATGTAGATATGAATGTCAATACGGAGGTACGTGAACGCATGGTACGTCGTAGCAAATTCTGGCAAGCGACACGTGATTTTATGAATCAGCATGGATTTATCGAGATTAATACTCCAGTCCTAGAACATACCACCGGTGGGGCCGACGCTACGCCTTTTGTCACTCATATGGATGCATTGGATGAGGATTTTTATCTTCGCATCTCTCAAGAATTACCGCTAAAACGCTTGCTTGGTGCTGGTTTTGAGAAGGTCTATGACATTGGCCCGAGATTTCGCAATGAAGGTGTAGATGATGAACATCTACCAGAGCATATCGCTTTTGAATCTTATGCCGCTTACGAAGATTACGAAGATGGTATGAAACTATATGAAGAAATGATTAAATACGTCGCCAAAGAAACATGGGGAACACTCCAATTCAACGTCGGCGGGTTTGATATTGACCTAGACAACGATGGCAAGCCTTGGCCACGTGTAAAATACGCTGATTTACTAAAAGAGAAATTTGATATAGATGTATTTAGCCCCGACCGGGCACAGATGGAGAAAATCTTGCGCGATGATTTCGCCAAATCATCCGACAAGAACGACTCCGCTGCTCGCAAGAATCTAGAACACACCCTAGAGGTCGCTTCCGATGCACGCCTAATTGATGCAATCTGGAAAATTATTCGCAAGAATTCTGCCGGTCCATACTGGTTAATAGAAGAACCTCTGGCACTCAGCCCATTGGCTAAGCCAGTACCAGATAATCCACTCGTCACGCAACGCTTCCATCCAATTATTGCTGGTACAGAGATGGGGAACGGTTATTCCGAGCTAAACGACCCATTAGACCAATTACAACGTTTCCAGGAACAACAAGCCATGCGTGATGCAGGTGATAGTGAAGCACAGATGCTAGATATGGACTTCGTGGAAATGCTAGAATACGGTATGCCGCCGGCCTGTGGCTGGGGTAATAGCGAACGCAATTTCTGGCTACTAGAAGGTGTATCTGGGCGTGAGGGTGTGCCGTTTCCAATAATTAAGAATAAGTAGTAGCGATTGTTTAGGGTTAGAATTAGTGTTTTTGGTTACTTGGTTTTATAACCAAAAAAATACTAATTCTAATCCTAGGCTTTCCCAAATCCTGGTCCTACTTATTCACTGCCTATGGGTATGGGGATAATGAGAGTGGGAGTAGAGGGGCGAGGAGCTATCCGATGTCGTATGTAAAATCTGGCATCTATTACTGGGATACGGGTAGGCTTTACTACCAGACGGTGTCTGGCTACTACTGGTCATCTAGTATAGTTAGTAGCACCGATAGTTACGGCCTAAGTATGAGTAGTGCACGCTTGATTAAGGCGGGTAGCCTTAATAAGCGCTGCGGGCGCGCTCTGCGTTGTGTGACGAGTTTACGTACCAACTTAGTATCAGCGCACTGCCCGACCAATGGACTTGCTATTGTTATTTAATGGGAATATACCATTGTCGATGTTCACACTTAAGAAGTACGCACGATTAGCATCGCGGATAATGGATGACCACCAGACTCCACCAATACCGATAATTTCTAATGTCATAGGAAGATAATATCCATCATATTTCAGTCCCGCTTCATTCATCAAATTATCCCTACTCACAGCATTAGTACGGTTAGTACCAGCATCTGGATCGGTTGGATTGAGTATGTAGTGCACCAATGCTACCGCACGGGATAATTTAATGACTGGTGCATCGCTTGGGTATAGTGGGAATTATAGTGATATTAGACTAAATGCCGTTGGCACAGATGGAAACTGGTGGGTATCAACTATTCGCACTGACGCCTACTCAAGTTTGTTAGGAGTG
>JAFWHE010000029.1 GCA_017512045.1 Candidatus Saccharimonadota bacterium | reverse complement strand
GCTACTATTATTGGGGTACTGGCAAGCTTTACGGTCAATCTTCTAACGGTCGTTATTGGTCACCCAGTGCAGCTAACAGCACTGCTGGATACTGTCTGGACATGTATAGTGTACGCTCGTATAATGCTAGCGTTGGTAATAAGCTCATGGGATTTGCTTTGCATTGTGTGATGGAGCTAAGATTCTTTCTCTCCACTGGTAGCCTTGGTGCAAGATCTTATCCATTGTCGTATGTATATTCTGGCAACTATTACTGGGATACGGGTAGGCTTTACCTCCAGACGGTGAATGGCCTCTACTGGTCGTCTAGTATAGTTAGTAGCACCAATAGTTACTACCTGTATATGTATAATACACGCTTGTTTAAGGCGCCTAGCTATAATAAGCGCATCGGGCTCGCTCTGCGTTGTGCTGTTGGGTTAGCATGCTAACTTTGGTATACAACGCAGGGTAAATCCATAGCACTTATTATTGTTCATTGTTCCGTCTAATCGTACACCGTACATACCGAGACGGTAATTGCCAAAAATAGTATAAATATTGGATGACCAGTAGCCGCCATGTATTATTTGATAATAAAGCCTGCCCATTTGCCAGTAATAGTCACCTGAATATACATAAGATAATGGGTAACTTCTAGCACCATGATTCCCACTCTCATTATCCCCATACCCATAGGTAGTGAATAAGTAGGACCAGGATTTGGAAAATGCAGACCTCAAACACCAATGTCGCGACAGGACCCACAAAATGTATGCCGGTAAATTCCCCACCACTCGCTTTAATATAGCTTCGCCTTGATCAGCTTTGCATATTCTTTGACTGCCTTGCGAAAGTTTTCTAGCTCTGTACCCTTAATTTTGATATATTGCCCACCTAATGGCAGTTTATATACGCCATTTTCACGCACCTCATACGTGATAGTAGATTCCAAGTGTTTTCCATTCTCGGTCCAAGACTCATGATAAATCCAAATATTGTGCTGAAAACGGAAAAATTCACGTCTATGGCCGTTTGGCACTGGACCAAAAAGCGTAGCACCTAGTGCAGACTCCGCGTTAATTAAATCTGCCTCTGTCAACCTCTGACGAGCAGGTGTCGCCCGAAAAATTTCTTTCAGGCTGATTTTTTTGCGCTTCTTCGTAGTAGGTTTGCGTGAAATAACAGAGGCGGCAAGGGCTGATTTCTTCGCTATTCTCCGAGCGGCGTAATTATTTTTAATGTCTTTACTCTTGACTTCCTTACGACGGGGAGACTTAATTTCTCTTACTTTAGCTGACCCGAGCGGCATTTTCCAATCTCCTCGGAGATGCTACTGAGCTCATGGTATAGTTCTAATTCTGGCGTATCAAAAGCATAGGCAGGTTGCTGTCCAAAAGATGGTACGGTGTTATATTCTGAATAATTGTTCTGCATTTTGCGTTGTAATCTTTGCAATTTCTCGCTCAGATTCTCCCTTTATCTTAGATATATAGGCACAAATATCTCTAATATGTGCCGGCTCATTTATTGTACCACGAAATGGCACTGGTGTCAAGAATGGAGCATCAGTTTCTAGCAACATTCTCTCCAGCGGCGGCAACGGAAAATCATCTGCAAATGTCGCCATGCCATTTACTCCAATGTAAAATCCTCGCTCCAGAGCCCTCATCATATTCTCCTTCGTATCAGAAAAAGAGTGGACCACACCTCTTACCTCTGGAAAGTTGGCCAAAATCGCGAAAAAATCATCAAATGCCTCTCTCACATGAAAAATTAACGGTAAATTATTGTCCCTAGCCAATTGCAACATCTGCTCAAATAATTTCATCTGTTCCCCCTGGAAATCGCCATCTTCTGCAGATGTTTTACCATAATAATCCAGCCCAACCTCACCAATAGCAACAAGGTACGCGAAAGATTCCAGAGAAGGGCAGTTCCAGCCGCTTTCAGCCACGCTTGTCGCCTCATCTGGATGAATACCGTATGACCAAAAAACATTATCATGCCGCTCAGCAAATTCGCAAGCCAAGCGTGAATCCGTATCAGATGTGCCAACTGTAATCATCTTTTGGATACCAGCCTTTTCTGCCCGAGAGATTATCTTTTCTCCCGTAAAATCAGAAATTTCCAGAGGATAATGGCCATAATCTGGGTCCTCTTCTAATACCCGACGCAATTTTTTCCCCGCCTGCTGGCGTGTCAGGGCAAATTTATAAGTCTCCACATCATGAATATGACAGTGCGTATCTATTAACATACCTCTATTTTAGCACGAAAAAGCCCCACATATATAGTGCGGGGCTTTCGTGATTCAGTATCCGGCCAATCTTTGCGACCGCGACCACGGACGCATAATTCTATCCACTACCTCTTTGGTTATGGTTTCGCCGTCTTTATTGAAATACGGCAAGAATATCCTGCCGGTATTCTCCGACAGTTTCATGCCACGGCAAAAGCCATATTCGTCTGCCTGAGCCGGTTCAGGACAAAGATACTGACGTAATTCCACGAGGATGTTGGAAGTATCTGGCAACATCGAGCACTCCAAGAACTTCCAAACTTCCCTGCGCGTCCAGAATAGTAAATTATGGATTGTGCCCCTGGGAGCAAAATCAATTACGTCGCAGTACGCGTCGATCGGAATCGGCACGCCAGCTGCCCAAGCGAAATCCAAGACATACGTCTGCCCACGATGATTAAGTTCCACAACATAGTGATCATCCACATCGTAGAAACTCCCATCCTCGCACTTAACCTCAGCTGAGCCACTGATGATGCGAGCGGTGTGGTTGTTTGGAACAGTGAACATGGCCAACGCCGCTAACTCATAGCAAAAATTATGCCCTGCCAGCAGTGCCAACCTAGCAATCGCTGATTGCTCAAACAACTCGTGTAGACTATACCCACAAAGATATCTCTCTTTGCTGGTTTTTACTACATCCGCCAACAATTCCTGCCACTCCTTAGTGGCTGTAATTCTGAAATTCAGCATATTACTCTCCTCCTTTTAGCTGAATCTGGTAGCCAATGCTTAAATATTTCTAAAATCACTTTAAAGAACCTTGGCCACCGCTAACTGATATTCCCCTATCTGTTAGCAAAGTTAACACCCAACCCTCCTATTATAGCATACATAAGCGCAAAAGTCAATCTATCACCGAAAAGAAAAACTGGAGCCAAAAGGCCCCAGTCTATTAGGAGAAATCTAAATTATAATTTAATAGTATATTATCATATTAGTATCATATCATAGCAACTGCTTGACTATATGCACGCGGTTTACGAACAAAGTCGATATCATTACCCTTCAGAACGACATGACCATGCGCATATGATTCATCACCGCCATAGTAAATATGGATTATCTCATTATCTTCTCTGATAACAGCTCCCGACCAATACTGTTCTGCTATATTAGCGGCTTTCAGTATCTCGTTGCGACGTTCATTATCATCAACGCCATCATCAGGTATGAAATCTTCCTCTTCTTTAAGCTTATAATACTTATCTTGAGCAATTCTGAATAATTCTTTCTTTTTGAAAAAATTCTCTTTTACATCTGCATAGCAATCTTTGAGCCTCTTATGCTCGGCTCTTTTTTCTTTCAGAGTATTACGTAAATCATCTCTGGCAGAAGTATCCGGCTTCTGGACAGCTTTCTTCTCTTCTATCAGAGTAGCCCTATCTGCCTTGAGTTCTATACTTTTTTCTCTAAAAAATTCTGAGGCAGACTCGTAGAGCGATTTCTTACCCTGACTTTCTTCTTTCTGAGCAATAAATTCAAACTTCTCCGATAAATCTTTTGCTTCCTGGATAGCGCAACCCATATCAGATATACGCTTGTCATAATCATTCAGTGTGGACATAAAATTATCCCACATATCATCAGCCGTCTTGCCGATAACATCGAAATCGGCCTGCAGTTGACCAATTTCCAGATACATCTCATGCATAGAATTATTAAGTGCATTCATCTCTTTGCGAGCTGCATCCATCGCTTGATATGCTGCTTGCTTTTCTTCATAAGCAAGCCGTGTTGCTAAAGAATACATAACTTTTTCCTCCTTATAAAAGAGCTGCGGGTAACCCCGTACGAAAATAATTATAACACGATAACGTCGTTAATGCAACGCCAAAAACTGACCCCGTGCGGCCAGCTTTTTTATTGCTTGTTATGCTTGACGATTTTCCCTTTTGCGTTTGATTGGGTCTAATTGACGTTTGCGCAAGCGGAGAGATTTTGGTGTTACTTCTAATAATTCATCATCCAGAAGGAAATCTAGACATTGTTCCAGAGAAAGTTGCGTATATGGAGTGAGCTGAATTGCCCCATCAGAAGCATGGGTGCGCATATTAGTTAATTGTTTCTCGCGACAAATATTGATATCGAGATCATCTTTTTTATTAGAAAGTCCGACAATCATACCCTGATAGACTGGCACTTGTGGCGGGATATAAAGCACGCCACGCGCCTGGGCCGCGTCCAAGGCATAAGCCGTAGAAACACCATCTTCAAAAGAAATCAAAGCACCGTTTCGCTCCGGCTTATACTTGCTTTCTACTGGTCTGTAACCGCTTGGGATACTAGACATAATCACTGTACCCTTAGTTGCAGTTAGTAAATTATTACGCAAGCCAATTAATGCTGCAGTGGTAATCTCATATGTAAAACGAGTACTACCAGTAGAAGTAAGTTCCTGAGTCTTGAGCTCAGCCTTTCTGATGCCCATTTCTTGAGATACTGCACCGACAAACTCAGAGGAAACTTCTATCGTCAGATTTTCTATTGGCTCTTCTAGCTGGCCATCGATTTCACGATAAACTACTTCTGGTCGTCCTGCCTCTAGCTCATACCCTTCACGACGCATCGTTTCTATTAGGACTGAAAGATGCAACTCACCACGACCAGAAACCTTATATCCAAGACCATCCGGTGCAATTTTGAGTGCGATATTAGTTTCTAATTCCCTCTCTAATCTCTCTGCAATTTGACGAGAAGTAGTGAACTCGCCCTCCTTACCCTTGAGCGGAGAAGTATTTGGACCAATGTAGATTGATAACGTTGGTGGCTCTAGCTCAATAGTCGGCAAAGCTTCTGGAGTATCACCAGTAGCAATAGTATCGCCAATATTAGCGTCAGTTAGACCAGTCAGAGCGACGATATCGCCAGCAGTAGCCTCTTCCACTTCTTCCTTACCAAGACCACGATAGGTAAAAATACGGTCAATCTTGCATGGGAGAGTAGTGATAGCTTCTTTTGCGGACACGCTCGTGGCCGCTCGGCCATGCTTATGGTCCGCAAAAGAACTATCACCTACTCTCCTCCCCAGAATCTTAACATTTTCGCCCTTCTTGAGCTTACCACGAAATATTTTACCGATGGCGTATTTGCCGAGGTAATTATCTGCAGCAAGAGCAGCCACTAGGAGTTGTGCGCCCTTTGCCGCATCTTCATCCACCTTTGGCGCTGGGATATCATTAATAATGCTCTCAAAAATCACGTGCAAATCGTCATCTAAGTCCGTAGTCTTACCAGCTCTACCATCACGCGCAATCGCGTAATAAATTGGATAATTTAACTGACTCTCATCAGTAGCAAGTTCTAGAAACAAATCAGCGATCTCACTCTCTACCTCTGTAATCCTGGCAGCAGGCTTGTCAATCTTGTTAATAATTACGACCGGTTTCAGGTGAAGACCAAGCGCCTTCTGCAAGACAAACTTCGTTTGTGGCATTGGACCCTCTTGTGCATCCACAATCAAAAGTACACCATCTGCCATGTTAAGCGTACGCTCCACCTCACCAGAAAAGTCTGCATGGCCCGGTGTATCAATAATATTAATCTTATAATCGTTATAGAAAACTGCTGTTTGTTTTGCGGTAACAGTAATGCCACGCTCATGTTCCTGATCCATACTATCCATAATCAAGGTCTGAGACATTTCTGCCTGGTTATCCCGGAAAGTATGGGACTGCTTCAAAAGCCCATCTACGAGGGTAGTTTTACCGTGGTCAACATGAGCTATAATAGCGACATTTCTGATTTTTTGCATAACCGTGCTATTATAGCACTTTTCATGGTATAAGGCAAGATTATTTTACTTCTTCACCCTCTATAACCATTGGTTTAATCTTCTTACCAATATCCTTGAGGTGAGAGCGCATAATCATCGCATCTGCCAGAGAAGATACTGCGTGAATGATAGTAACAACACCGAGGAACATCATCATAGAGATAGATCCGCCCCACGGATTAATAATCAGCAAAATACCACATACCAGAGAGATAAACGACATTATCCCAGAGATAAATGCGACACTGCCAGACAGAGTGGAAGATGCACTAAACGATACCAACGCACTAACGATGAACCACACACCTAAAATTACAGAGAAGATAGCAGTAATGCCAGGCTGGGTAGCAAAAAGTAGTCCAACTGCAATCAAAATAGCGGCAAAAATCGTGCTACCGAGGAAAAATCTACTCCTCAGACCAGCGAACACTAGCATCATACCGCCAGCCAGGAAGATAATCGCAATAATCCAGCGCAGAATATCCAAGAAATTCTCTGGAAATACAATGAACAATATACCAAGAATGACAAAAGCTAACGAAGAAATAATAGCGGCACTGATACCTTTACTAATTTTGGCTTCTAGTATTTCATATGTAATCGGTGCGCCTTTGCCCGATTTCCTTTTTGACTTATCTGTATTCTTTTTCATTCCATACTCCGTTTATTCTTATTATCATTATACCATGAATATGTTCTAAGTTTCTACCTACAAATTGAATTACTGGCTGATAAGTTTGTCAATTTCTGACTTCATGTCGGCAGGGTTATAAGTTGGAGAGAAGCGAGCGACCACATTTCCTTTTTTATCAACTAGAAACTTAGTAAAATTCCATTTGATAAAACCAGGCTCTTTACTGACACCAGGTAACTTCTCTATAGCCTTCATAGCAATTTTATTTTTAGCACCCTTGATAGTGTCATCTTGAATTTGAGATTTTAGATATGTGTATAGGGGTTCTGCGCTATCACCATTGACCTCTATTTTGGAAAACTGGGTAAAAGTAGTATTGTATTTAAGGACGCAAAAATTATGTATTTCTTCATCAGTGCCAGGAGCTTGATGTCCAAATTGGTCGCAAGGAAAATCGAGAATTTCAAGACCTTGGTCGTGATACTCTCGGTAAAGATTCTCAAGCCCTTCATATTGTGGGGTAAAACCGCAGCCGGTGGCAGTGTTGACAATTAAGAGCACTTTACCTTTAAGTTTAGCAAGACTAAACTCTTTGCCATCTGTTTGTTTAACCTTAAAATCATAAATATCCATAAACACTCCTTTTGCAATTCTATTATACCGTATAATTCTAAATAGAGAATAGTCATAAAAAAAGAGCCCATTCGGGCTTTTTATTTCTGTGGTGAGTCGGGAGGGGTTCGAACCCTCGACACCGGGCTTAAAAGGCCCGTGCTCTAACCAACTGAGCTACCGACCCAAATTGTGATACTGATAGTTCGTTTTAGATTGGTATTTTCTCTAAGCGAAGCGCGGCTGCCTGCCGAGCGAGCGCGGAAAAATGCCAAGATGAAACGAACTGGTGGGCGATAGAGGAGTTGAACCTCTGACCTCGTCTACGTCAAAGACGCGCTCTAGCCAACTGAGCTAACCGCCCATAGCTACTATACTACCATAAGCTATGCATTTTTTCAAGGCGTTAAATCGCCTGCATAAATCATTAGAAAACACGGAGCGAGCATCCCTCGCATGATGCCCGCTCAAAAGATAAGCCAAAAACAAAATCTATCTACTATCTAGCGTTAGCGCTATTCTTTGCGATTTGACTTACGGATGATGTATAGTGTCACAAAACTAATTGCGAAAAATCCAATCAATCCTGTAATTAAGATGTCAGATTTCGCCACGTTTAGCGAGCCATAAAAGGCGCTCAAACCCGAACCACCGGTATTTGGTACGTCTGGAGAATCTGACGCATAGGTGAACTGAACAGAATCTTCATCGTCAAAGTGCGAACCATAGGATACAATCTTTGACTTGAAGATATATGTGCCATATCCACCGAATTGATCAAGGTCCAGCATGAACTCCGTCCTTCCGCTGACGTCCGTTCCACTGACCTCGTATTCTGACAGTTCATAGGTAACCCCAGTCGTCAAATTGATAAGATAGTATTTTACACTATCCACGCGACTATGGCGCTCTGTGAACTTTATTACTGGCTGGGTATATACCGCGTTATCCTCTGGAGATTCAATCACGGTTTCATAGTTGATACTATAAACCTCGACATTAATCTCCACGCCGCCACTCACGGAAACGGCGCCAACCGGCATATTGATGGCGCAAGCAGTCAACCCCGCAACGACCGCCAAGCCAGCAAGACCCAGTAATTTTTTCTTACTTTCCTTCATAACCACACTCTCTTGTTATTTTGGTTTGATATTTTTGTTTTGGCTTACGCAAAGAATTATGATTCGCAGTTGTAATTCTCTGTCGCTCGTTCTAGACCAAGAGACGAGATTTACGTTCTTTGCGTTTCCTAATTAGCATTATAATCCAAATGACTGCAAATGTCAATAATAAAATCATAATCACTATCAAATAAATTGGCACAATCATTACATAGACAGTCTTTTCCTTTAGCATTTCGCCATAGGTTTCTATCTGATAATGTACCTGGAAGATACCGATTGCTGGTGTATCATCCCAGACAAACTCTGCCTTGCGCTGGGTATCTGGCAAGATTAAGTGGGAATTCTCACTGACATAGAGTTCTTTGCCGATGATAGATGTCACAACGAAGCGATATTTCGCCTCAAAATCGGTATTACCAGTATTCTTCACCACGGAAGATGCGTTGATCTTGCCTTGAGTCTTGAAAGTCGGAATGTCCATACTGAGAAGCTCTGCCTTCTCATTTGTATCACCATCGGTACGACCATAGATAACTGTGCCTACCCTAGATACAGTCTGAACACCTACACTCTCAGCCTCGTTATCGTTCTCAGTCTGAGTCAAGATAACAGCATACTGGCCACCTGATGGGACATCATCTGGGACAGTAATGCGATAATTAACTGCCATCTGCTCCCCTGCAGCCACCGTGCCTTTGAACTTATCTGTCAGAGAACCATCTGCATTGATGAACTGAATCCAACGAGAAAGCTGGGTGCGCTGGTTCTCATTACTAAAGCTGAGGTTGTAATCCTCATCTACAATGCTATATGGTGCAGAATAAACACTGAAATCAAAGTTCTGATTCCCAATATTAGAAACGATGAGAGAATACTCCAGTGTGCTACCAGGAATCAGCTTCACCCTATTAGATACTGGTGCCACTTGTAACCAGGAGTTGACCGGACCATCGTCCGCGCGCACCTCCGTCGTGTTCTGTTGTGGAGAGATGAGTATCCCATCCTCTGCAAAAACATTGGCTAGAGGAGAGAAGGCTGACGCCAAAACCGCTCCCAAGACAACTGTGGATTTTACAATTGTTTTTAACATTATGCTTCCTCCTTTTTATCAGATGAATTAGCTTCCGCTCCGACATTTTTGCGGCTTCTCGCACGGGCGACCAGCCAGAAAATTGCAGCGAAGAGCAAAGCAAAGATGATGAATATTAGCCAGAGTGGGCAGATGAGCACTAGCTTCCCTACCTTAGAAATCGGGACTTGGTCGCCTAGTTCTACGGTCTGCTCCATCCAGAAGATACCAAGAGTAGGTGCGCCCTCCCAAGTCATAGAATTAAAGCGTTCTGTCTCTGGGTAAATATCTAGCTTCTGTGGGTCTTCCTCATTGTTATAGAGAGCTTCATTGGAGAATAATGGGTAAATCTTGTATGTGTATTTGGCTGTCTGCTCTACGTTACCAGTGTTTTTGACAAGAGAAGACATAGTGACTGGAGGATTGAAGTAAAAAGTACTGACGTTATTCTTAATAATCTCGCCCGTCTCACGAGTATCACCTGGAACAGTAGCGGCAAGAATCATACCGACACGGTGAATAACGGCGATGGTGGCGTTATCTGCGTTGCCATCCTCAGTCTGAGCCATCAAGGCAGCATACTGTGTACCAGCTGGAACATCTGCCGGAACATTAACTGTGAAAGCTACGTCCCTCATCGTACCTGGCTCTAATGTACCGGTACGAGTGGACTCATCAAATGTAATCCAATCCGACATCTGAGAATATCTGGCCACAGTGCTGTAATCTGGGTTGTATTCCTGATTGGTTACGCTATATGGTGTAGCAGAAACAGAGTAGCTGAATCTCTGTGTGCCAGCGTTATGCACGATGAAAGAGCCGACATAAGACGAACCCGGGGTAATAGAAATCTTTTGCTTAGTCGGAGAAATCTGAAGCAAAATCGGATGACGATCCGCCTCTTCCGCCGAAGCATTGTTAATAGCTAGTGTCTGATAAATTCCGAAAGATACGGCCGCGACAAAAGCAGCAAGAATAAGTTTTATTTTTTTAGCCATTTACCTCCTTGTTATTATTCCATTATAAATGGTCTAGGGAGAAATGACAAGGGGAAAATGCTATTTACTCCAAATTTGGAGGGACGATTTTAAGATTCTAATGAAATCATCGTAATTGAGGTAGGCCAATGCGTAGCATCATGGCAAGGAATAGACTCAGATACATATAGTTGGATTATGAGTCATCGCTAAAAAATAAGCCCCGTGAGGGGCTTATTTTCTGATTACCGCTATAATTAATGATCGGTTGTAGCGGTGTAGGTAACAGTTGCCTTGTAAAGGCCGGTTTCCTGATCTGGGTTAGAAGAAACACCGTAGTAAACTGTTGTAACTTCACCACCAGATGTAGGACCAGTACCATCCTTAATTTGGCCACCGTCAACTTCGTAGTTTGGAGTTGAGCCAGAAGCATCAGTTGTTACAGCTGTATCAACTGCGTAGCCCCAACCATCAGAACCAGCTTTTACGATACCATTCGCCTCAATATAAGCAGAACTGCCTGTAGTCTGGTTCACCATGTTACCAAGAGCACCCTCAGATCCTGAACCACTGATACTTAGAGTATAACCAGTATCATTTGTGTAAACAGTGATGGTAGACTTGAAGCCATTACTATCAGAACCATGAGCAGAAGTATTTGGCAGAAGGTTAATCCAGCTAGAAGATGTTACAGCTGCAGTACCGTTAGAATAGTCGGCCAAATCTGTAGAAGTCAAAGTATCAAGAGCGGTAATGGTGTTTGGAGCTTTTGCTTTAGCAGCGCCATAGCTGTTAGAAACATGGCTATTGTCATCATTGTTACCAGTAATAGACATAGCAATTGCTGGATCGATCTGAGCATAGATATCTGCAGAACCATTAACGGATTGGGTAGCAAACGTCATTGCAGGTAAAGCAGCGACACCTAGGCCAGCGACTACGCCAGCAGCAGCAATAATCTTAGTAGATTTTTTGGACATAATAAATTTTCCTTTCTATATTTGTTTAATTGTTTATTTATATGACCTTTGTGATTCTTAGTATACTATACCGCCTATGCTAATGTCAAGACTTTTCTGCCATAATTTTTATCCCTATAATCACAATGTTTTCCACATTAGAATACATTATTGGTTTAATGGTGGGTGGTGCGACAATTACTTTTTGTGGCTTGAGGCGGAAATCCTTGGCGATATCATTTTGCGGGTGGCGCGACAATTGGTTTTGAGGTCTTGAAGCTGGTAGATTTGAACGTTCTAACGTATATTCATGCCTAAAAATAAAGCAACTCCTGAAAGGGGGTTGCTTTATTTTTACATCGTATGACGTTCAGAACGTTCAAGTCCAGACCTCAAACACCAATGTCGCGACAGGACCCATAAAATGTGTATTGTAATGATTTACTACAATGTAGTAGCCGTATATTCTATAGTATCAGTATAAAGCCCTGTGGCTTGCGTACTAGACGTAGCATAACCATAGTATACAGTAGACTGATCATCCGTGATAAGAGATGTCATTGTGCCAGAAGATGTCGGAACGTTAGTCTTCACAGTGATAGGTGTCTCTGCTGGAATTGTGCCAGAAGAGTTTTTATTATGTTTCATAATTTGCCAGCTACCACCATTCACTGCGACTGCCCAACCTGGATTACTACCAGCAACTGGAGTAGAATTAATCGCACCGATAGTCTGGCCAGCAGCATTGACTAGATTGACATTCTCATCTGTATCTATGAGAGTGAGTGTATAGCCATTGGATGAATTAGTGCTGACATAGATATATGAATATGCTGTGGACGTATTGCCAGTGATATTGCTGGAACTAGGAAGAAGATTGGTTAGCGTACTTTGTTCGTCACCAGTACAACCATCAGAAGAAGGGGTCTTATCCAGAGAATTACAAGTAGTAGTGGTGGTAGCGGAATCAGAATGGGAAACAATACGCATACTGATAACATCGCCAAGATTGACCGTGGTAAACATAGCGCCAGACTCACGACAGTCTACGCCAGTCTCACATTCCGTAGTAGCAGAGACAAAAACAGGAAAAGAGGCAACGCCCAGCCCTGCGGCTACGCCTAATCCAGCCAAAATCGTTCTCATCCTAGACATCTGTTTTACCCCTTTCAATAATTGGTAATAAAATAAAGTTCCTCTTATCTATTTTATAGCTGGATTATGCTTATGTCAAGCGATTTATGACAAAAATCTATACCATAAAATCAGTCTGGCGATTTTATCCATCTTGTGATATAATTATCCTGCACATTTTTAGCGCGCGTGGTGGAATTGGTAGACACGCTACCTTGAGGTGGTAGTGGCGATTTTAAGCTGTGCTAGTTCGAGTCTAGTCGCGCGCACCATTGACAATATCCATAAATATGTCCTAGTATATCTAGGGCTTATTTTTACGGTGTCCTATTCTTTGTAGTTTTCTCTGTTGCCCAATATTGAACATCCACGAAACGATCTGCTGGACTGACTAAACGCACGTCCTCGGAGAAAGTACGTACATTCTTGTTTACGAAATATGATAAATTCACCTGGCAAATGCCAATAGCTGGGACATCTTCTACCCAGTTCTTTAGGAAAGTCCTATATTTGGCATTACGGATGTTCTCATTCATCGTGCCACGGGATGCCAGAATCGCATCCGACACGATGGTATTACGATAATTAGATAGGTTCAGACCATTTTCTGACACTTGCGAAGAGTGATAATAAGCAAAGAGATCGGAATCGGAGCCAAGCTCAATCTCATACAACAATATATCGTAGTTTCTCGGGCGAATCACATTCATCAAGAAGTCCTGCCCCGGAGACATCATATTAATTTCTGCCTCTATACCTAGATTCTCCAACTGGAATTTCAGATTCTCTGCCAAAGCCGGGAAATAGCCAGTATTAATTGTGGCAATCATCACCTTTTGACCTTGTTCTATACCTGCCTGGCCAATCTTTTCCTTGGCTGCATCTGGATCGTAATCTGGCAAGCTCGGATAATCATCTAAGTCTGTCTGATTAGGCAAAAGCGGATAATCTAGCGCTGTTTCATCACCTAGTGGTGCGCGCAAAGAACGCATATCAATTCCCTGTTGTAATGCCTGGCGAATTAGTTTGTTCGACATTACTGGGCTATTCATATTAAAGAAGATAAAAATACCAGAGTTGAGGGCGGTCTGCTTCTCATAAATATTAGCTGTAGTAATCTTATCCGCATCAGTCGGCAAAAGCTCCGCTGTGGCCGTGACAGAGCCAGAGTTAATCGCGGCAATAATATCATCTGTTGTCATATAGGCATGGACTGCGAAACTGTCCACCATCGGCTCACCCTTATAATAGGCAGTATTAGGAGAAAGATAAATCACCTTTTCCCCGGTGTTTCCTACCGTCTGGGTAGCCTTATAAGAAAATGCGCCAGAAGTAACTGGAGAATTAGAGAATGAATGCTCTAATAAGCGTGATGGATTAGCATCGCTCAGCACATGTTCTGGCAAAATCGGAAACTCCAATGCAGAGGAGAAATTAGCATATGGTGTAGCTAGAATAAATATCAGCTCGCCATTTTCCTCCTCGACACGTACGCCAGACAGATTAGTAGAATAAGATGACGTGACGGATGGGGATTGAATCAGGCCGACGGTAAATATCACATCTTTATTGGTAATTGGCTCGCCATCTGACCATTTCATATTATCACGCAATTTCACTGTCCAGACAGAGCCAGTTTCATCGGTCTTTATGCTCTCTGCTAGTCCCAGTCCAATATGTCCAGAATAATCTACTGCTGATAGGGTAGAAAACATCAACTTGCTGAGAACTTTCTCGCTATCTGTACTGGCAAAGAGTGGATTAAGCGAATTGACACGGCCCAGTGTAGCTTCTGAATATGTGCCACCCTTAGCATAGGCAGCAGTGGCATATGATTCTGAATATAGGAAAGATTGGGTGACAGATAACATAATAATCACTATCACTAGTAATGACCACTCCAAAATCAGTAGCCGAATATCCTTAATATGAGAAATGCGTTCCAGGAAATTCTCCCTGATGTGTTCCTTACTCTCTGCACCGGCTTTTTTAGAAAAACGCGAAACACGCCTCGCTAGTTTTCGCCCACTTTTCTTTATCTTTTGCCTCATAAATACCTATGCTGGGACAACTAATAGCCCGATAATTGACGAAATGAAAATCAAAACTAATACTAATGTAGTGACGAAAAGAGACTTCTCTAACCCACGGCGAGTAGTATAAAGCTCCCCAGAGGCACCGAAACCTGCACCTAGAGATGCTCCACGTTGTTGCAATAAAATCAACAAAATTGACAAAATCGCAGAAATCAAAGTAATAGTCTGAAGTAATGATCCAATTTCCATAATTACCTTCTATTATACGGCGTAGGCCAATAATTTACAAGTCCATTTGCAACACTCATTACAAGTGAAGATAATACCGCTCCGCCGAAACCCATTGTGACATTAGGAATAAAGCGAATCGTCAGAGAAACCATAGCAGTATTAATCAAAACTGTAAATAATCCCATCGTCAGTACTACCAAGGGTAAGGCGAACATCGTCACTAGTGGCCGAACGAAAGCATTAAATAGAGAGAAAATCAGCCCCGCCACGACAAAAATCCAAAAGCCCAAATCGCCATTAACAGTAGCGAACAGACTGATACAAATCCACATCCCAAAAGCCGATAACACCGACCGGATGATAAACTCGATAATTTGGTTCTTTATCATAAAGACTATTTTAGCATAGTTTTGCGCTTTAATAGGCGGTGATAAGTAATTGCGAAGCGATGAGCCTCTTCATCTATCCGTGCAATCAATTTGGCGATATGGGAACTCGGTGGCAAAACTTCATGCCGGAATGAGAGTTGATTGCTAGCCTTGTCAGGGATAACGATTACTACATCAGCATTCTTAGTGTGGTCGCCAGACTTATCACGTCCTATTACTGGAATATTCATATCCGTTAGCAAATCTGCCACAGCACTGATTTGTCCCTCCGCACCATCTAATATAATCAAATCTGGCAAATCCCACTCCTGGTGCTTCAGTCTGCGCTCTATAATCTCTCGCATATTTGCCGTATCATCATTCTTCTGGTGACGAAGCTTAAACTTACGGTATTCCGAGCGATCAGACACACCGTTGACGAACACCACCATGCTAGCCACGACATTCGTCCCCTGCTCATGAGAAATATCATACCCCTCTATCCGTCGTGGTGGCTCTGGCAAATTTAACATCTTTTGTAGCTGAATCAGTGCTTGATCGGAAGAAATATCCAGGAACTCCTTATCAGAAAAGACAATCTTTTTGCGCAGGCCTTTTAGTCCGAAATACTGATTCCTGAGCTCCGCCGCCTGCTCATACTCGCCAAGCGCAGAGGCTTTTTTCATCTCTTTTTCTATTTCACTGATTAATTTCTGGCGGTTCCCTTCCAGATAACGAATCAGCTTGCGCAGGTTCTTTTTATACTCCGCTGGAGTGGACTTGCCGATTTCTATACCAGGAGTCAGACCCAAGTCAGTATTGAGAGTTTTCTTGCCGTCATAAGGCTTGTCATAGTATGGAAAGACCTTACGCAAAATCCTGAGTGCCGTAGCAATAGTATTCTTTGCGTAGAAAGGGCCAACATAAGTCGCCTTGTCATCCTGAGGCTGACGTGTCATGGATACGTACGGTACATCTGATTTCATATCTATCCGTACATAAGATACCGTCTTGTCATCCCTTAGCAAAATATTCCACTTTGGTTTGTAGCGCTTAATCATCTCGCTTTCCAGAAACAGGGCATCCATCTCTGTATCTACTACTATCCAATCCGTATCATAGATTTCCGCCACCAGAGCAGCGGTCTTTGGATCTTTCTCTGTATTCTGGAAATATTGACGCACACGGTTTTTTAGCACTGCCGCCTTACCAACATAAATCACCTCCCCCGACTGATTCTTATGAAAGTAAACGCCGGGAGAGGATGGTAAAGTCTTTAGCTTAGCTTTGAGCTCATCCGTCATTAGTTATATTATAAACTATTGAACTGTTCTAGCAAAGATGAGTAATCAATTGACATGCAGCCCTCACTGTCACTACATTCATTAATTGATGATCCACCGCCAAAAATGCCAGACAAAGCCTCTAAGATATAGTCAGCAACAGAAGTGGACTCGCTCGGAGCAGAAACGTTAGTATAGCCATTATACTCAAAGGAGAGATCTATATCCATCCTAGAGTCATCATTATCAGACTGAAAAGCAATCTTTGTCAATTGACGCTGGTCATTAGTGCTAATAACGAATGTGCTTGGGATTTTTTCTGCAATATTTTCTTCGTCTGTTATATTAGCACTAATACTACCAGATAGAGCACTCAGACTACCAAGGCAACTATTTAGTTTCTTCATGCCAGAAGTCTCACTCATACCATTGATAAAGCTGACAAATTTATTACGATCAATACTAGCATCGTAAACATTCTTGGACTTCTCTTTGAGAGAAAGGAAATTATTCTTCTTGTAAAGTTCTACCTGATCATTACTATTCTGATAAATCTCTTTCATGGCATCAGTGGTACAAGAATAAATACTGTCAACCATGCTACCAATAGCAGAACCAAAGTATTCACTCAATACTTCTGCAATTTCTGGGATGGATATCTTCCACCAGGTACCGTCCAAATCGCTCATGTCAAAGATTTCTTCTGTGCTAATCAAAGAAGCAGAGGCAGCACTATCCACCGACATACTATCCAAAATGTCTTTCAGTTCGAAGGCTGGACTGTATGCATCTGACTTGTCCTCGAGCTTGAAATATAAGTCACCATTAGATAAATAAATACCACTCAAACCAATGCGACGGTCTTCATCTGCTTTAATCGTGACATCGGCAGAAAGCGAAGCATTAGCATCACTATTTATGATATTCTTTAGAGAAATCTCTACACTATCATAGCTAGAGCTCAGACCGTTATTGGTCAGCTTAATCTTGCCAGTAGTAGTGACATTCTTTTCTTTCATTAAACTAGAAAAGATATCTAGTGCAATAGTATCTGGTGAATTCTTCCAAGAGAAGAATGCGAACGCACCAACGCCACCACCGATAACTATCAAAATCGCGAGTATAATCCCAACGATGAATAGCGGCTTTTTCTTTTTGTGGTTTTCTTGCTCTAGGCTAACATCAGCAACAGCTGGTGCCGAGCCATCAGCTACTTTTCCGTCCATAATAGACCTTTCCTCCATACTTTTTATAGTCTTATTTTAGCATAAATGTTATAATTGTTCTATGGATAAATTTACAATTTCTGATATTAAGGCAAGACAAATCTTAGATAGTCGTGGCAACCCGACCGTGGAAGCGGATGTCATTCTGAGCACCGGTCACACCGGACGAGCAGCGGTTCCGTCTGGCGCTTCTACTGGCTCCGGCGAGGCATTAGAGTTACGCGATGGCGATAAAAAATATTACTGCGGCAAAAGTGTACTAAAAGCCGTCTGGAATGTCAATTCTAAGATTCGCGATGTACTAGTCGGCAATTCCGCCGAGCAAAAGATAGTCGATCATCTGATGCTAGACCTTGATGGTACAGATAATAAGTCTAAGCTGGGTGCTAATGCTACTCTGGCCGTCTCCCTTGCCACGGCAAAAGCAGTCGCCAAAGCTAAAAAACTTAATTTCTATGAATATATTGCTGAGCTGGCTGGTACCACTAGCCAAATGTCTCTGCCACTACCAATGATGAACGTAATGAACGGTGGCGAGCACGCCGATTGGAGCACGGATTTCCAGGAATATATGATTATACCAGTGGGCGCAGGTAATATTAATGAAGCAGTTCAGTATGGCGCAGAGGTATTTCATGCACTGAAGGATGTACTCAAGGAACGTGGCTACCCTACCACAGTAGGCGACGAAGGTGGTTATGCGCCTAACGTGCGCGATGGAGATAATGAACCACTCGAATGTATCAAGTTAGCCATCGAGCGCGCCGGCTATGAACCAGGCAAAGAAATCTGCATCGGCATGGATATTGCATCATCAGAGTTCTATCATGATGACCACTATGAGCTAAAAACTAATGGCGACTGGAAGACTGCTGACGATTTGATTAATTGGTATGAGTGGATTCTGGATAATTATCCTGTGGTATCCATCGAAGATGGTTTGGCGGAAAATGACTGGGCTGGTTGGAAAGTAATGACCGAGCGTCTCGGCAAGAGGTGCCAGCTGGTCGGAGATGATCTCTTCGTCACTAATACTAAATTGCTGAAAAAAGGTATCAAAGAAAAGGTGGCTAACGCTATCCTGGTCAAACCAAATCAAATCGGTACCCTCTCAGAAACCATTGATGCCGTATTGACTGCCAAAAAAGCTGGCTATAATACGGTTATCTCTCATCGTTCTGGCGAGACAGAGGATACTTCTATCGCCCATCTGGCTGTCGGTCTGGGTGCTGGACAAATTAAGACCGGTTCACTCTCTCGCTCCGAAAGAATCGCTAAGTACAATGAGTTGATGCGTATTTCTGAAGCAAATTCACGCCTAGCCATCGCTAAGGCAAAAGATTTATTCTAATACAATTATTTGCCAATCAGTTTCAAGAACTCGGCTTCTCCGACAATCGGGATGCCGAGTTTTTCCGCCTTATCAGTCTTGCCCTTACCTGGCTTTTCACCAGTGATTAAGGCAGTGGTGTTTTTTGTAACGGAACTTGTCACTGTGGCACCGAGATTACGCAAAGCATCCTCTGCTTCTTCTCTACCATAGTCAGACAAAGTACCAGAGATAATATAGCTTTTGCCACTCAGTGGTAGCTCAGAAGTATCCTCATACGTCGGATTCATACCGAGGGATTTCATTTCATCTAGCATCTTTAGATTATCTTCATCGGCAAAGTAGGCCAAGATGGATTCTGCTACAATTTTTCCAATATCTGGAATTTCTAATAAATCATCTTCCGTCGCATCTTTTAGTGCATCTATGGAATGGAATTTTTTCACCAAACTATTAGCCGTCTGTGCTCCTACATGACGAATACCAAGTGCCGTAATAAACTTCGCTAGCGGCGCAGTCTTAGACTTCTGAATTGCCTGGACTAGATTATGCGCAGAAAGCTCTGCAAATCTCTCCAGCTGCGCTACTTTATTTTCGGTCAAACGATACAAATCCGCAATAGAGCCCACCATCTTACTATCCACCAAGGCCGTGACATTTTTTTCTCCCAAACCATCAATATTAAGCGCTGGTTTGCTAGCATAATATTCCAAGGCACGCTTCAAAATCAAATCTGATGTCTCCCCCTTGACGCGATAAACTACTTCTCCCGCTGGCCGGACAAACTCCAACTCTGGATATTGAGTATGGAGTGCCGCCTCATAGTCATACGGCTCTGTGCCATCCGGACGAAGCGCTACTAAGACTTCCTTAATCTGAGGGATGATATCACCAGCTTTATAAATAATCACTGTATCACCCACCCGCACATCCAAACGCGCAATCTCGTCTGCATTATGAAGCGAAGCATGTGTAACCGTACTGCCAGCCACTACTACTGGATCCAAAATCGCCACTGGCGTAGCCGCGCCAGTCCTGCCAATAGAAATTACGATGTCACGCACCTTAGTAGTGGATTCCTCGGCTGGGAACTTGAAGGCGACTGCCCCACGCGGAGTCTTGCCAACGATGCCGAGACGATTATAAATACTACGATTATTGATTTTGATTACCATACCGTCGGTATTAAATGGCAAATCTCCCCTGGTTTCCCCCAGATGTTTTATTTCAGAAAATACTTTTGACAGACTGTCAAATACATTATCTTGACCAGAGGTCTGGAAACCCATTTCTCTGAGTGCTCGATAAGCCTCTGCGTGGGTAGGTAAATCTGGTACCACTAGATCATAAGCAATAAACTTGAGCGGGCGCGAAGCGGCAATTTTCGGATCTAGCTGGCGAATGCTACCAGCCGCCAGATTACGCGGATTAGCAAAAGGTTTCTCTCCTTTCTTCCCTTGCAATTCATTTAGATGAGCAAAATCATCCTTAAAGATGACTATTTCACCACGCACCTCGACATGGCCTCCGGAATCAGCTCCTCTCAACTTCAGTGGTACATTCTCGATAGTGCGGACGTTCATCGTTACATCTTCCCCCACCAGGCCATCACCACGCGTCACTGCACGAGTCAAAATGCCATTATCATAGTGAATCGCACAAGCCAGACCATCCATCTTGATATCGGTAAAAAACTTTAGTTCCTTTGCCTCACTGCTAGAAATCAGTTTTTCGTTCCGAGTGAGCCAATCTTTGATTTCTTCCTCAGAAAATACATCTGCCAGAGAAATCATTCGTTTCTCATGTGTGACTTTCTGGAACTTATCTAACGGCTTACCTGCTACTCGCTGAGTAGGAGAATCTGGTGTAATTAAATCTGGAAATTGCTCTTCTAGCTGCGATAATTCATGCTTGAGAGAGTCTGCCGCTGCTTCCGACATGGTTGATTCATCTAAGACATGATAGTGATAGCGGTAATCGTTAATTAATTCCCGCAGCTTAGCAATCCTTTGCTCTGCTTCCTCGTGGCTAATCGTCTTCATAATCAAGTAATCTCCTATAATACAGATAAACATATGTCGTGATATAAATCACCGTAAAACAAGTCATAAATAACAGTTCGAACGACACAAACGGAATGCCAGCTAATCCCGTCAAAAAACTCTTTAGCCAGAGATCTAGCGCAATCAGTGGCAACATTACCACTACCCAGATTACCGCCACTACGAAAACTAGATAAAGTAGCCTAATGATAAACTTCACTCTGCGCCCAGCCAAAAGGTCTGAAGCGGTATTAATCGCCATCATCGGATATAACCCAGGCGCAGAAACCGCCACTAATGCCACTAGCGAGCTAGAGATGAGATAGATTGAGAGTAAGAGTAATAATGCCGCGAAAATGAAATATATCAGCGCATAAAACGGCGTAGAAAGGAAATTAGTCCGTACCGCAGCCGAGTAAGTAATGACTACCACCATCGCTGGGATTGCCTGGACAAATATTACTGCCAGTACAATGAAGGTAGAAAGTAATGGCGACAAAGCATTGTACAATGCGTCGCGGAGCTTAATCTTCTGCTTAGCCATAGTGTGTCGTAAAATATAAATCACTACCAACCAGGTAATCAAGAAAAGTAATACCGCGAAAACTCTCTGCACATCTGACATTCCTTGTGATAATCCACCGGTAGTAATAGTAGAAATCAGCAATAACCCAGAACGTGCAAAAGTACCCAGTTCCTTACCAGAAGCGAAAGAAGAATTAGTTTCGTCCAAAGTCTTCTGGAATTGAACATAAGTATCCTCATTCATCAGGCCGACCAGTAAAATATTTAATACGATAATTACTAGGACAAGTGGCAAGAATAGTCTCCAATTCTTGAATATTACTTGGAAAGTCTTGACAGCGTGTGATAAGAGACCTGGCCCCTCAAAAGGGCGAATATAATCTTCTCGGTATGAACGCCGGAAGGAACGGTGCCAGCGCTTACGTTCTGACTTCTGTTGCTGAGCGGCTCCAGTAGCCACAGATTTCTTGGCAGATTTTTTAGAAAGTTTTTTTGCCATTTTCTAGTCTCTCTATACGCTTTTCTATCGGTGGGTGGGTGCTAAATAGGTTAGATATCTTCCCTTTCTTGAGAGGATTATTAATATAGAGTGCTTCTGTGGCGGTATTCTGGCGCTTCATCGGGCGAGAATGAGTTTCTAATTTCTTTAGAGCATTAATCATTCCTTCTGGATAATGAGTAATGTTGACTGCGGAGGCATCCGCCAAATATTCTCTCTCCCTAGACACTGCTAACTGTGCCAGAGATGCAGCGATTGGTGCGAAAATCGCCGTAACTAACACAATAATTGCGCCAACTGGGCTTCTGTCCTCGTCATTATCTCTGAAAATCAACATCCTAAGGCCAATATCAGAAATAAAGCCAATTACACAAACCAAACCAAATGTAATCATAGATACACGAATATCATAGTTCTTGACATGAGATAGTTCATGCGCCATTACAGCCTCTAGCTCACTCTTATCCATGATGTCCAGTAATCCAGTAGTAGCTGCCACCATCGCGTGCTTTGGGTCGCGACCAGTAGCAAAGGCATTCGGTGCTGGATCATCTATAATATAAACTTTTGGCATCGGCAAGCCAGCCGTAATCGCTAAGTTCTCCACGATATTGTAATACTTGGGATTATCCTTTTTTTGAATCTCATGGGCACCAGTCATGGCTACCGCAATAGGCCCAGCCGCAAAATATTGAATAATGGCATAAATCGCAGCAATCACAATGACATAAACTTCCACCCAAATGCTATTATACAGATAAGCAAAAACACCGCCAATCAGACCAATCAAAATCACAAAGAAGATAATGATAAAAATTGTATTTCTCTTATTAGCGGTGATTTGCTTCTGCATCATAATAGATTTACTCCGTAAATAGAACTAGAACTTAACTTCTGGTGCGTCCTGAATCTTTTCTTTTTCTGCTTCGGCTACTTCGTAATATTCACGCTTCTTGAAACCAAAACCGTGGAAAAGATTAACTGGGAAAACCTTAATCTTGGTATTAAGTTCCTTAGCACCAGCGTTATAATAACGACGAGCGGCCTGAATCTTATCTTCTGTATCAGACAACTCCTGAGAAAGTTGCTGGAAGTTCTTATCTGCCTTTAGCTCTGGATAAGACTCTGACACTGCCATAATGCGAGAAAGTGCACCCATGAATGACTGGTCTGCCTCTGCTGTAGCCTTGACAGAACGAGCACCCATCATCTTGGCACGAGCATCAGAAACTTGTTTGATAGCCTCTGTCTCATGCTTGGCATAACCCTTGACTGATTCTACTAAATTTGGAATCAAGTCTGAACGACGCTTGAGCTGGACTGTAATGTCAGACCAAGCCTCATTAACTCTCTCATCTAAACGGACTAGCTTGTTATAACTACCCCAGATAAATGCGATAATAAGTAATACAACAGCACCGACTATAATCGCTATGATTGCGCCTGTACTCATTTTTCCTCCTTTGAAAAATTATTTTATCCACCCAAACAGAATCCACACTCTATTTGGATGACTTTATTATATCAAAAATGTTATAATAAAACAAATGAATTTGCATGAGCCTAATACTATCAAAGTGCGCCTACATAAAGTCAATTTTGATCGTGCCTTGGCCCCTGTAAAAGTACTAGTAACTGGCGACTGGCACGTTAGTCCAATCGTGTCAGAAAGACAGCGTGATTTCCTGAAACAGGCGATAGAAAATACCTCACCTGATGTTATCATTTTGCAAGGCGATTTGGTGGATAGCCCGATAGAATTGAAACGTGACACTTCCCTGAAAAAGCTATACTCTAATCTGCGACTCTGCGCAAAGGCCGCTCCAACCGTAATGGTACTAGGCTCACACGATTACATCACTCCGACCAAGCCACCAAAGGTGATGAAAGAATTTTCACTCTTGCACTGGGAAAAACTTTGCGAAAAAACCGGCATCAAATTATTACTGGACGAGTGGTATGAGACAGACAAAATCCGCATCTTTGGCTCTTTCCAAGACGTGCCGTGTGTCATCGCTAATAAGAAAAAGTGGCATGAGAATCCGGGTGTCTTCCTGGAACAAGTCAAGAATTATGATTATAGCAGAATAGAGCCGTCCAAGGTGAACTGGTTTGCCGCACATTCACCATACTTGACCAAGGCAAGCATGGAGTATTTGCGCCAATTCGACATAATGTCATTCGGCCATACTCATGGTGGCATCGTGCCAAAAGGCTTGGATGAATTAATGGAAAAATTACACTTACATTTTGGCATAGTCTCCCCTAATATGGCACCTTTTCCACGTCATACTCGCACTGCATTTAGAGTGGGAAAAAGCACCCTAGCACTAGTCAACCCTGGCATGGTGGGTGCTCAATTCTGTGCGCCAAAAATCACCCAGGCGATGAATTTTATCAAGGCAGCTGAGGTGAGCGTGGTAGAAGTGAATGGAAACGAGGAATAAAAATGTCCCTCTTCAGGGACTTTTTGGTAGCCGAGACGGGACTTGAACCCGTATGAATTTCTTCATTCGATTTTAAGTCGAACGCGTATACCAATTCCGCCACTCGGCCTCACTGTAATTGGAGGCGCCTACCGGAATTGAACCGGTGTAAAAGGTTTTGCAGACCTCTGCGTAACCACTCCGCCAAAGCGCCATTTCCACACCCATTATATCATAAAAATAGATGATTTTTGCCAAAAACCAAATAAGTATGTTATAATGAATGCAACATGCGAATGTAGCTCAGTTGTTTAGAGCGCTTCCTTGCCAAGGAAGAGGTCGAGAGTTAGAGTCTCTTCATTCGCACCATTAAGGAATTTTTGACCCGAAGGGGTCTTTTTTGATTGCTCTTAATCTGTCAATTATGATGGCATAAAAAATTATTTTGAAGTAATTTACTTGACTATTCCCAGAATGTGTGTATAATATTACAGGTAACTTTTCAATAAGCTAGCACCTTAACCCTAGTAGACTATTTATTATTACTTCTGTTTTTGTGCTGGTTTTTCCGAAAGGAGGGGCTATGAATAAGATAGTCAGAGATTTACCTAGGACGCTTAATGGCATTTATCAGTCCGTCATGAACGGCGAGGTATTTGAAGAGCCATTACAGAGCGTCTGTGAGGAAGGAAGATGTCTCCCCAAAGATCTGTACAACTTCTTGGAAGAAAAAGATCCACTAGTATCTGCCATTTATGAGCAGGTGGACAAAGAAGGCAGGATGAGATTTCCTGTTATTTCCAGGAAAGAGATTGACCAGGAGGTTGATCGGTCCAGCATCACGCCTTATGAAGGCTTCATTTGGGAACAGACTTCCGCCACTCATAAGGAGACTATCTCGGAACAAACAGCTATTACCATTTGTAATCTCGTAGGAGAATCTGGCATTAATGGGAGGACTGCCACTATGTACGCTATCCTACGTGACTGCGGGAAGAAATATACCCGTAATACAGATGAGAATGGCGATATTTGCTACCGCGGGAGTAACATTGTATCTGCTTATCTAGCAGCGGCCTGGATACACAGAGCTTTGAAACTAGAGGGTGATGACTTGAAGTCAGTAATCGCCCTCGTATATCTCCAAGATAGGAACGAATGCTTAAATAATACCAGATTGCTGCGTAGAAAGCTGAGGGATTTTTTCGGCAACACGAAAGAGACTGAAGTAACTGTAAAACGTATCAGCGATTTGCTGGTGAAGTTCGCATTAGCGGAGGAAAATTGCACATCATCTATCCTGAGCGAGGATCAGAAGGCAAAAATTACAACAGGAAGGAATATAATCAATAGTCAATAACCAACCGAACCCCCAATATTGGGGGTTCTTTTTTTATGATATCTTTGACAAGAAAAATGCGCGTAGTTGTGGGACTAGCGCATTTTTGGTTTCTAGGTAGTTTAGTTTACAAGAATAGCTAGAAACTCCACGGAGTTATATGGCTCTCAACTTCACATAACTCCTCACTTAGATTTTAACATTAGCAAAAATTCAAGTCAATATTGTTTTTTTAGATTTTTTATGTCATAATATTTTCAGAAATAACAGAGGTAGAATCCAAAAATCCATTGACTTTTATCGCTATCTGTGATATAATAAGAAAATAGATGTAGTGCGATTTCTTGCTAAATATCGCCACTTGCCCAAAACACATATGCTATAATTATCTTTATGAAAGCAAAAATTGCTAAATGGTGCGACGAGTGGCGCATGGCAGCGCTTGGTATTATCCTATCCACGAGGAAGCCGAAATTCTGGGTATCATTCCTGATTGTTTTTATCGTCTTTGGCACTTTGCTTAATTTATTATCTGACGGCTTTGGTTCCATCAATCTATTCTTCGCTCTGGACTTTGGTGGCAAAATAGATATCCTCTGGACTAACTTCTTAGCATTATTCGGAGTAGGACGAACATTTTTAGATTGGTTGATGCCATTCGCCCTTGCACTATTACAAGGTACCTTAATCTCTCTAATTATCTTCATCTGGAAAAAACGCATCAAAAATAATCGCACCAAATCATCAGACATTCAAAATGCTGGCATCGCCGCAACTTTGGCATTGCTTGGCAGTGGTTGCCCAACTTGTGGCACTGCACTCATCACACCAATTATCAGCTCTATCTTCTCCAGTGGCAGCTACGCCATTGCTGGCACAATTTCTGGCATTATCACCATTATCGCAATTATTATATTACTGCTTTCAATCAAGAAAGTCGGACTGGAAGCCTATGTTATAATAAAAGATGAACAATGGAGGAAAAAGAGAGATGACCGACCTAAAGAATAATAAAGTTTTCCAAGTGAGTAAATGGATTGTTTTGTGTGGACTAGTAATACTGTTAATCACTCTGTTTATTTCTAGCTCTTCATCCAAAGTAGACCACTCTGACACAGTTTGGGATACTAGAACTACCATCGGCGATATTGATGCGAAAAATTACTATATTCAATATACTGATCTCGCCTGCCCATATTGCACTGTTTTCTCACGCGAAATTATGAATCATGAAGATGAATTTAAGAAAGATTATATCGAGGACAAGGACATCCTTTACGAAGTCCGCGCCACGGATATGATTTATGAATATAGCGACGCTCATGCCCAGATGTCACGCGATAGTGCTGAGGCAATTTACTGTGCAACGGAAGAAGACAAGTTCTGGGATTATTACCACGCTGCGCTAGCTGCTCTCTGGGATGATTATCAATCAAACGGTATTGGCGTATCCAAAACTTCTGAGCCGATTACAGACTTACCGGCGAATTATTGGCTAAATATCGGTAAATCCATCGGATTAGGAGATCAATTTGCGGAATGTCTAAATAGCCACAAAATGGTTTCTAAAGTTCAAGAAAATACCGAAAAAGCTGCCAGATTAACCAACGGCTTGCCATATTTCAAATTTAATAAATTTGCTACTGGTGGATTTGACAATAACTGGGGTTGGGATTACGTCAAGAAATATCTGGACAGCGGACTAAAGAAATAGCTTTCGCCTCGAATAACACAGTCGGCACAGCTGGTGGCGGAGTAAAATCTGTCGGCCTGAGTGGATAACGAATTTTCGTTTGGTACTTTGCTATCAACTCATGTCCTAGCTGCGAAGTATAATGCCGCTCTGTATTGAGCAGCTTCAGCGCAAACTGTTTTTGCAAAATTAAATAAAAACTATCCGGCGGATTACCAGCCCTAATTAGTTTTCGGATAATTTCTGATGATAGGTGGAATGGCGGATTAGCGAATACTTTATACGATTCCGTCGGCAAATCATATGATATGAAATCTCGCTCTACTACCTGCACATTATGAATATTGCGAGATTTTAGATTTTGACGTAATTTCTCCGCAGTCTCATGGTCATATTCTATCGCAATCACCTGACGACAACGATGCGCTAAAGCCGAAGTGATCACACCGGAGCCAGCACCAATTTCTACTACCAAATCACGCTTCTTGATATTGCTATGACCAATCAACATCAACGCAATACGTGGGCTACGCAAGAAATGTTGAGAAAGAATATCTTTTCGCATGATTAAAGCTTCATCAAAGTCTGGTCGCCAGTTGCAAAATCTTTTACCATACAAGAGCTGTTTTTGACCTCGTTTTCTCCTAGCACGATGCCAAATTTTGCGACCCTGGCGGCAGATTTCATAGTGTCACCAAGTTTCTTTTCTACCGGAATAATGTCTACCGATTTTCCCTCTTTACGTAGTTTTTCTGCTAATACATAGGAAGCAGAATTTTGTTCAGTTGTCATTGGGATAATTACATAATCTACTGGTTGAACTAATTGATTGTTTTCGCTGATTCCATTTCCTATGAGATTATTTTCATTTAAAATGAAGAATAATCGCGACAAACCAATCGACGCGCCCACACCTGGGAATTTCTGGTCGGTGAAATTACTAGCGAGATTATCATATCTACCACCGCCGCCAATAGAGCCAACTTCTGGATATGCTGGTAAAATCCCTTCAAACACTGTACCAGTATAGTAATCCAGACCACGCACAATCTTCAGGTCTATTTCTGCCTCATCTGACCCTAGGCCTAGCTTCTGAAGTTCTGTCATTACGGTCTCTAACTCCGTTAGACCTTCTAGCAAATCATCTGGTTGAGCATCAGTATCAATTCCAATTTCTTTCAACATAGATTTAATAGTCTGGATATCACCATGTGTATTGATAAATGTTGTAATTTTTACAACGGTATCCTCTGGAATTTGCAATTCATGTAGAAATTCTATGGTCTTGCCCTCTGGAACTTTTTCTGCGTGGTCTATGATGCTATAAATATCTTTCGCATAATCTATCACGCCAACCGCTTTTATGAAACCAGAGATAAATTTACGATTATTCAAACGAATCCTTACTGGAGTCTTCACAAAGGCTGAAACCGCCTGATAAAATGTATAAATTACCTGCGCATCATAGAAAATCGGTAAGTTATTGCGGCCAATCACATCCACATCACATTGATAAAACTCGCGGAAACGACCTTTCTGCGCCCTCTCTCCACGAAAATTACGACCAATCTGCGATACGCGGAATGGGAAGCTAAGGTCGCTTTCATGTTCTACTACATAGCGTGCTAGAGGCACTGTGTGATCGAATCGAAGCGACTGAGTAGAATCCTCCGCAGATTCATCAGTCTTAATCACACGATAAATTTGCTTTTCCGTGTCACCACCAGCCTTGGCAAATAATATCTCATTGCGGTCAATAGTTGGTGTTTCTATATTCTGAAAACCATGGAGATGATATACCTCAGCAATTTTAGACTTATAATCATTAAAAATAGCCTGGGCAGGAGGCAAAAGTTCCTGCATGCCAGAAATTGGAGAGGTATTGAACTTTTTCATAAATATATTATACCACAGAAAAAATAAGACCCGACTTAAGTTGTCGGGTCCAGATATGTGTCGAGGATGTATTTTAGATGTAATAAACGGCCAAATGTTATGGCGTAAACTTCCGCTCCTGGATGATTTTTCCAGAATTTTTGTAGTCCTAGCCAAGTTACACGATTCAAATGTCGTTTGTTTTTCCGTTGACCAATAGTATAGTGGTAAAAATATAACTTTGGATGACGATCCGGCTCCTTGGCAACCATTTCGCCGATATTTTTTACCATATCTATTGGCAGTGGTTTACCGTCTAGCTTCATGATTTCCCCGTAGTCAAATCTATCACTTTGATCATGGAATCTTTCGTCAATGACCGGACTATAATACTCAAAAGCAATGACATAATCATTTTGCAAGAGAAAAGCGATGTCACAAGGATAACCACGCACTGTTGTATAGTCATGCTTTTTCTCGATACAGGCTCTTTCCAGTCTTTCTCTCATTGCTCGCATTTTTGCGGCATGCTTTGTAATAATCTGCTCACTGCCATAATCAGTTTCCATAACATACACCTCCTAAATTACTTAACTAAAATTTTAGCTACTTATTTAATTATACTACAAAATGTCTTTTTTGTCAATCTATACATTGAGTATTATCGGATAACACATGACACTTAGAATATATACTCGACCGCTACATAGAACCAGCCTAATCGAGCTGGGTCTTTTATTACTTCTTCTCTTTTTATGAGAGTTGTGTTATAATAGCTCAAGGTTGGCTCTGTAGCTCAGTTGGTAGAGCAGAGGCCTGAAGAGCCTTGTGTCACTGGTTCAAGTCCAGTCGGAGCCACCAGATTTGACGTTCGATTAAGAATACCCGAAAGGGTGTTCTTTTTTAATCTGTAAATGAGTGGCATTTGGGTGGTTCCAAATTTTTCTCCGTCATATGTCAACCCGACTGGAAATAGCCATTTCTGGAACCTGAATCGAACTTCTGGCTCTTTAATATCTTCGAGCGTTTGCTTGAGATTTGTAAGTTTGTCAAATCCAAGCTCTAGCAATTCCTCGGCGTCGTCATTGTGCGTTCTGAGCTCCAATAGCTCGCTCTTAATATCGAGTTCATCTTTGTCGTATTTGTCGAACATCTTGCGAGCCGATGCGTCCGGAATAGCGCCATTTATGAGTTTTTCAGTCAGTATCTCTCGATTTGTTTGGATCTTCTCCAACTGTTTCTTTAGTTTGTCCATAGTCGTCTTGGTATTGCGTTCTACGGTGTCTATATTGACCTTAAACGCTTCCATAAGTGCATCTTTGATATCTTGGTCGAGTGTAATATTCTCGATATATTCATCAAACTTAATATGCGTCGTGTCTACATCATAATTGGCAGCATCTTTGCCTCGGCATTTCTGGCAACAATACTTCGGATAATGACCGTTTCGTCCCTTTGGCGAGCTTGCGGTCATCCTATGGCCATGCTTACAAAATAGAATACCTCGTAATGGATATAGAGGGTTATATTTCGAATAGCGATTGCCTCGTTTCTTTTCTTTTGAAAGAATGGCTTGTACTCGATAGAAAGTATCTCGGTCTATAAGATGCGGAATAGTCGGACTATCTATGGTTAAACCGAAAGCATGGATAATCCCGATATAAATCTCATTATGGATCATGTTGGAAAATGTTTGTTTCGTGATTGGTCTTTCGCCAATTTCTTTTAGTCGGTCATTGATTTGTTTGCGAGCGTCGGCACATGATAACCCATGGTCGATTAGCTTCCAGGATGCCGCTAGAGCGTTTACGAGCTCAACATTGTCTGAGAGTAGTATATTTGGCTTATTATTGGCGTCTCGGCCGTTTTTGTAGCCTCTTGGTGCTGGTCTAGTATATCTACCACTCTTGGCGGCTTCTATCATGCCGTTCTTACATACTTTTGCTCTGTTTTCGTTGTCGAACTGGGCAAAGATGGAAAGCATGCCTTCCATGGCATGGCCAGTAATATCGTCGTCGAATTGCTCCATAACGGAATACAAGCGAATGCCGAGCTTGGCTAAAATTTGCTTAATATCGTAATAGTCGACATTGTTGCGAGCCAGACGGTCCACCTTGTAAATAATAAGTGCATCAATTTTTGAATGATTCTTGTAAAGATATTCGAGCATGGCTTTTAGTTGCGTACGATTCGCATTCTTGGTGCTTTCGCCCTGCTCGACAAAGAATTTCATAATCTCAAAGCCATTCTTCTCGGCATATTCAAGAATATGTTTCTTCTGGACAGAAAGACTATTCCCTTCGTCGACCTGACGCTGAGATGAAACTCTTGTGTATGCTATGGCTCTTTGATTCATGGTGTTTTACCTTGCTTTTCGTTATGGTGTAATTCGATAATTATTTTCGCAATTTCGTTTAGTTCCTTTGCGATTTGTAGTTTAGTATTTTTATCGCCTTTCTTGACCTTTCTGGCGATTTTCTTAATGTTCAGAACCTCGGTTGGCTCCATGATGTACTCCCCCGTAGAACGGGCGCATTGCGGAGACGCCCTAAGGCGTGTAGTTAGAGTCTATCTATCAGCATTACCTCCCTTCTCGATATTTCTCGCAGTATAGGATATTTTTACGGTCGGAATATTGAGTAATGATAAGGCTTTATTGACATAAGGATTTAGCTCCAGAATGATTCTCGCCTTGTCGTTAGGGACTTTCTTGGAATAGTCTGCTAATGTGTATGGATCAAAAATATAGCCACTTCCATCATTGAAGATAATGAGTGTTATTTCGTAGCCATAAAAAGCCGCCAGGAGCATTGCATCCATCGCATCATCGCTTTTATAGAAAGCCTCTTTGAGATGAATGAGTTTCTTGGCGGTCATTCCGAACTTGCGCAGTTCGACTAATAAATCAAAATAGATGGCATCGATAAAGTTTAGTTTGCGCCAGCCCGTCTTAGCTTTCTTTTCTTTTAGCAGGCCTACTTTTTCAAGATAAACGGCGTTTCTGGCCGAAACATTTGTATTGCCAATGCGAAATAAATCGTCATTATGAAAGAAATGAAGGATTTTCTCTCGGTATTCGGCTTTACTATCGATTTTAGCTTGCGCTTCTTTAGATAGCTTACAGATTTTGATGCTGTCAAGTTCCGGCATCTTACCTCCTTTAATTAAAGTAAGTATACCGCTTTTGTTAAAACATTACAATAATGTAATGTTTATTTCATTTTGCCTTTTGAAATGAATACAGTTCTCTTTATATAATCTTCATAATTATTTAGAATAACTGAATCGCCAAATACGTCATTAATTTTATTTGAATAAGTTATTAGGCCATTCTCGTTAATTCTACTAAGATAATGCGCTGCATAATCAGAGTCATTAATAAATGTCTTGCCTGGTTGCTCTTTTAGGCTTAGTAATACGACGAGCGTTTTGTCTGGTGTATGAAAGAATGTGTCTGGATTGTCGGCTGATATCTTTACATATTTATCTAGATTATGTTGCGTAATAACATCCCATTTCTGGAATGTGCCGCCAGCTTTGTAATATGGGACCTTGTCGAATATGATGAAAATCTGAAAGTATGGTATTGCGTTAGCTCTTAAATTAGCTGTTTCGCCAAGCATGTTTTCGAAATAGTTATTGCTATTCTGCGAGTAATTGCGCATGACGAACTTAACGGCATATCCGGCAACAGGTTTTCCTCTAAGACTTATCGTAATATCTACATTCTTAGGATAATAACGCCCGTCTAGGCAGCCCTCTTTATCCATGCCGTATCCCTGAGACTGGATGGTGTATTCAGGACCAAATGCTTCTTGTAGATCTCGTGCGATTTTACCATGCAAAGATTTTAGTTTTGCGGTACTTCTGGACGTTCCGACGGAAAGATATGTTTTGAATGAATCTTTAATTACATCTAGGAATTGAGAGTTTGATAACATATTACTTTTCCTCCTTCGATAGCTTATAGTTTAGAAACGCAGCAACATCTTTTGAAGAATACGTATAATAGCCTCCGCTCTTGTATTTGCCGAGGAGTGAGACATATTTGCAAAAATCTTCATTTTGAATTAATTCTTTAATCTTTTTGACCGGTATTGTGTCGCTCACTATGTAAAGACCGCTATAAACGCCCATGCCCTTCTTCGCTTCTACTAGCTTTATGTCTTTTTCCGTCTTTACTAGCGCATTGAGAGCAAGCTTATCCTTGTATGTGTCATTTATAGCTTGGCTTCGACCAAAAGCATACCAATATTTTTCGCTGTCCTTTTCATTAGCACGCTTTATTAGCTGCTCTTTTCTTTCGGAAAGGTAGTTCTTTATGTTGCTGTCTTTGAATAGCTCTTCTTCGCTATAAAGTTTTCCATTTTCGTCGTACGGATAGAAGATTTTCGTCCATTTTGCGCATGACGCTTTTACTACTGGAATAATGAACTTCGATTCGAAATCAAAATTGTTTATAAAGACCTTATCCGCTAGTGTTGCGTAGCCGTTTTTAACAGAGAAATCATACTTTGCGTCGCATTCGATAATAGACTTCAACAAATCGAGGGATTTCTTATCGGAAAAGTAGAACTTGTCGTCTATTAAATAATCGTCTTTTTCTAGTGAGCTTATCTCTACTGGCGACAATGATTCTGCGTCGAATTCGGCATAGTTAATAGTTTTCTTCTCATTATCCTTTTTTAAGCAGATGATTGTCGTGTATGTTGTTGCATTAAAAGCTTGAAAATGTTTTAGATCGCAAACGCTTACTAATAAATTATTTTTTGTTAAATACTCACGCATTTCTAGGCCGGCTAGACTAGTAAAGAAAGACGATGGCGTAATGTATGCCAAGGTGCCGGTTTTATTTAGCATTTTGATGCCGATTTCATAGAAAAGGATATATAAATCTGTCATTCCGCTCTTACAGAAGATATGTTCTTTGACAGAGATAGCATTTTCGTCTAAGTTGTGAATCCTAACATATGGCGGGTTGCCTACTACGAAATCCATTTTGCCGTCGAATTTATCGACCTTCATCGTGTTTTCGTTAATGAAGTCCCACTCAACATTCTCTACGCCATAAATAGATGCGACTTTATTGCAGCGCTCTTTGCATGTTTCGAGTTCATCCTTTTCTATATCTATTGCATGAATGAATTTTTCTAGCTCTTTCTTGAGCGTGTCCTTGTTGTCTGATTCTTTAAGAAACTCTTTGCAATATCTATCGACGACATGGATCATGAACTGGCCGTCTCCACAGCTATTGTCGATTACGTGCTTTTTGAGAATATCTGCGCCGGAATATCCACCTCTATCTAGAATTATCTCCACTAGGTAATCTGGCGTATATATCTTCCCCCGATGTTTTACCTTTATAAACTCATCGGTCGTGTTGTTGGTTTTATATAGAGAGTATTTTTGAGCCTTCTTTTGGCTATTATTCTTAGTAGGCATCTCTGCTGAACTTTCTTTCTAGCAGAAAGATGCACAAAAAGAGGACGCTACCTTGCGCCCTTATCTAATAATCATCAATAATCCTAAGTTTGGGCGCTCGGCAGACGTCCAATCTTTTTACAGCAGAGACGAATATCTCCATTGTGCCGAGACGCCCAAATTTATATTCGTCTCGACACAGAAATATAACGCTCTGCGCTTCT
>JAFWHE010000028.1 GCA_017512045.1 Candidatus Saccharimonadota bacterium | reverse complement strand
TGCACCAAGGCTACCAGTGGAGAAAGAAGACAGCGCACAGAACGACCAGAGTATCTAGCGCCAGAATCACTCGGATATGCGATGCCATTCATGTCTATAGCTAGATAGAGTGAAGAGCTAGTGCCGCTCCTGGTTGATGACCACCATAATCCGCGCACGCCAACATTACCTATGGCAGTACCAACAGATTGTCCATCGTACCCTAATTCCACGTTATTCATCAAATTATCCCTACTCACAGCATTAGTACGGTTAGTACCAGCATTGGGATCGGTTGGATTTCCCAAATCCTGGTCCTACTTATTCACTACCTATGGGTATGGGGATAATGAGAGTGGGAGTAGAGGTGCTAGAAGTTATCCAACATCGTATATACCCTCCGGCTATTATTACTGGGACACAGGCAAGCTTTACAATCAGACAGCGGCTGGTCATTACTGGTCATCTAGTGCCCGTAGTAGTACCAATACTTATCTTTTATATATACCTGGCGCAGGTTTACGCAAAGCAACCGGCAACGATAGACGTAACGGGTATGTCCTGCGTTGTGTGATGGCGGTAAGATTCTTTCTCCTCCACTGGTAGCCTTAGTGCAAGATCTTATCCATTGTCGTATGTATATTCAGGCGACTACTACTGGGGTATCGGTAGACTTTATGGTCAAACATTGGATGGTTATTACTGGTCATCTAGTATCTATAATAGCACCAATAGTTACACCATGAATATGCAAAGCATACGCCTAAATAAAGTGCGTATCAATACTAAGCTTAGTGGATTCGCTCTGCGTTGTATTTCAAAACTGGCATACTGAAATTATCACACAACGCAAAGGGATTCCATCGCGCTTATTATTGGTGCGTGCCTTAATCAGACGCGACGAGCCATTTATACGCAGGTGGTAACTACTGGAGTTAGTATAAATAGTAGATGACCAGTAGCTGCCATCCAACGTCTGGTCGTAAAGCTGACCAGTACCCCAGTAGTAGGTGCCTGGATAGACATATGACAAAGGATAGCTTCTAGCATTCTTATTCCCACTCTCATTATCCCCATACCCATAGGTAGTGAATAAGTAGGACCAGGATTTGGGAAATCCAACCGATCCAAATGCTGGTACTAACCGTACTAATGCTGTGAGTAGGGATAATTTGATGGATGAGGCAGAATTGAATTATAATGGGATATACCACAAAACGTCTTTGGATGATATTGGTGCGATTGGGCGTTGGCACGCCTCTACTATCAACCGTACTAGCGCTTCTTATTTCTTGTATGTCGATGATCTTAATGATAATATCAGCCCTCAACGTGACGGGAATAAATACTTCGGTCGGGCCGTGCGCTATGATAAAATTACCGATCTTTTTCATAACAACGCAGAGCGAACCCACAACGTTTAGTATCGCTAGTTGCCTTAAACAAATGAGTGTTGTTCATAGCTAAGTCGTAGCTACCAGTACTACTAAGTATGTTAGAAGACCAGTAAGTACCATATATCATCTGATTATAAAGTCTACCCATATTCCAATAATAGTTGCCAGAATATACATACGACAATGGATAAGATCTTGCACCAAGGCTATCGGTGGAGGATAAAACCAAGGTATACAAAAAATTAGAATAGGAAAGGCAAGCCTACAATAATGCATATCGTTTTCCGCGACTTAAAAGTTACATCTTAAACAGTTTATGCTATAATAAAGCTATGGGTATTATCAAAAGCAAGAAACCAGTTGCAAAGCCGACTCCTCCACCAGATGATGTATTGCTGGCTCTGGATATTGGTACTGAATTTGTGAAAGCGGTAATCGCCAGACAGAAGAAGGATACTCTAGAGATTATTGGAGTAGGTCGGGCACATCAGGACCCAGCTAATATGCATGAGGGCGCGATTGCAGATATTAGTGCAGTGATTGCCACCTGTGAAAAAGCACTTGCTGATGCGGAAAAGCAGGCTGGTGTGACTTGTAGATTGGTGACGGTTGGTATCGCTGGGGAATTGGTCAAAGGTAATACTTCCACTGTGCGTTATCGTCGCAAGAATGGCAACCGTCCTTTATCCGAACAGGAAATGTCTTTGATTATTAAGCGTGTTCAGGATAGAGCTGGTGAATTAGCTAGAAAAGAAGTTGCATTGGAGACGAATAATCCAGATATAGAGGTTAGACTAATCAACTCTGCCATTGTGTCATTGACGATAGATGGATATAAAGTAAGTAACCCGATTGGGTTTAAGGGGTCTGATCTTTCCATTCAGTTCTATACGGCTTTTGCGCCACTAGTCCATATTTCTGCCATAGAAAAAGTTTGTGCAGAACTATCTCTAGATTTATTGGCGGTAGCGGTGGAGCCATTTGCGGTTTGTCGAGCCTGTCTGGGCGATGATCCAGATAGTAATTTGTCTGCAATTGTGATGGATATTGGTGGTGGTACGACAGATATTGCCGTGGTAGATGATGGTGGTGTAGACGGCACGAAGATGTTTGGTATTGGCGGTAGGAGCTTTACTCATCAGATAGCAGAAGGTCTGGGTGTGGATTATGATACGGCGGAATATTTCAAGTTGAATCAAGATTCCCCAGATTTACCAGAACAGGGAAGAGAAAGATTAGCTGAGGCGATAGAGAAAAATCTGGCGGTATGGGTTGGTGGTGTACAGCTAGCACTCGAAGATTTCCAACTACTAGAGGTTTTGCCAAATAGCATATTACTCTGTGGCGGTGGCGCTGGCTTGGTTCAGATTCAAGAAACCTTAGCCACCTCTGATTGGTATGAGGAATTACCGTTCAATCGTCGTCCAATAATTCATATCGTTGATTCCGAGGATATTCCAGGCATAGCAAATATGACAGATGTAGAACTTGATCATTCGTTCATTACGGCGCTAGGACTACTTAGGGTGTCGCTAGACACTATTGCTGGTGCGCCAGATGGTCACAGTATAAAGGATAAAATTTCTAAAGTTTTACGTAACTAGATATTACGAGAATAATTATTTTTGAAATTCCACGAATTTGCCACTGGGGAGATTAGCTAGTTGGTATTTGCCAAACTTGATGCGGTGCAGTCTGACAACTTCGTGCCCTACTGCGGCGAAAGTCCGGCGAATCTGTCGATTGCGTCCCTCACTCATAGTGACTTGCCAACTTATTCGGTCATCGCTTAACTTCTGTAGGCCTAATTGCGATTTGCCGTCTGGTAGGTTAATGCCGAAGTCAGCAATCATTTGCTGATGTAGTGGCTCTAAAGGCCGGTCTAATTCCACCTCATAGATTTTTTCCTTTACGAATTTAGGATGTGTCATCTGAAAAGCGAAATCGCCATCATTAGTAAGGAGAATGATGCCACTAGAATCTTTGTCTAGACGACCAACTGTCTTGAGATTCTTGTATTTTGCTGGTAATAAATCAAAAATAGTTGGCGTGTCACCCTGTTGTCGGCGAGAACAGACATAGCCTATAGGCTTATTAAATGCTAAGTAAGTATAAGATACCTCAAATGGTATAACTTTCTTATTATAGCATACTTTATCATTTTTGTCAATACGGGAACCAAGAGCGGCAGTCTTTCCAGACACGGTAACCTTGCCAGATGCGATTAAATCATCTGCTTGACGACGAGAAATACCAAGGCGCTCTGCTAGAAATTTATTTAGCCGTAGTGCCTGGCCAGGTTGCATTATTCTCGTCCGGTGTATTGCTTAGTAATTCTTCCATAGCATCACCAGTAGGTGAACTGGCGGGTTGCTTAGGGGCTTCTGAGGCTGGTGCCTCTGTCGCTGCTTCTGGGTTAGCTGGTGCCTCTGGAGTGGCTGCAGCATCCACAGGAGCTGGTGTTTCTGGCGTGGTAGCTGGGTTGGCTAGAGCTTCTGCTGCCGGTGTGGCTGGGGTAGTATCTGGTGCTGCAGGGGTTGGCGTGGCCTCTGGTGTAGCAGGCGCATTTGGTATTGCTCCTGGAGTGGCAGGTGCTTGGCCGGTTGGAGTATCAGTTGCGGTAGCTTGTGGAACTTCTTTGTCGCCTAAGACTTGGTGAACGGTGTTAATGACATCTTCAATGCCAACCTGAGATTTTACTAGATACTTGTCTGCACCAAGGTTTTCTCCACGCTGTCGCTGATCTTCGGATGACAAGGCGGTCATCATAATAACCTTAATATCTTTTGTCTCTGGGGTGGAACGGAGGATATCCAACATATCAAAACCAGAGATTTTTGGCATCATCACATCGGACAAAATTAAATCTGGACGTTGTTGTACTGCCATAGCTAGAGCCTCTTCACCGTCTCCAGCAGAAACAACTTCATATCCTTCTGCTACCAAGCGGATGCTATAAATTTCCCGTAGACTCTTATCGTCCTCTACTAACATTATCTTTGTCATTATTCCTCCTATTTACCTTCTATTGTATAATACATAAGCATTTTTTGCTAGGCTTTATTTTGGCTTTTTGCCTGTTCCGCGAAACGGGCTTTTAGTTCTGCTAACTTATCTGGCGGAAGATCGTTTGCCTGAGATGGCTGTTTAGCTGGCGCAGCTTCTGGCGCTGGGGTGGGTTCTGCTGATGGTGTCTGTGCGGGTGCTTCTTGTGCTGGAACTGGTGTTGATGCTGCTGGTGCTGAGGTAGTCGGTGTGGCAGTTGTAGCACCGATAGCGGTCTGGGCGATGTTTTGGACTGCTGGAGATTGCGTTGATGGCCCAATATTCATCATCTGAGTATTGCGGATTATCATCATCTGACGATCGTATTCTTCCTGAGAGATGCGAGGGAAAGAAACATAAAATGTGGAACCTTCACCAAACGAACTTTCCGCCCAGACACGCCCACGCATCGCCTCTACGCGTTGTTTGACGATATAAAGTCCCAGGCCAGTGCCACCAATGGTGCGGGTTTGAGAATTATCCACACGATAAAACTTCTGGAAAATATGTTCAAGATTGTCAGGGGCGATACCCATACCAGAATCTGTCACATTAATCAAGACATTATCTCCGTCGATACGAGCATTTACCCAGATAGAACCACCCTCGTCGGTGTATTTGATGGCGTTTTCTATAAGATTAGCTAGAATTTCTTGGAGAAAATCTAAATCAATCATAGCATAGGCTACCTGATCTAGTTGGATTTTTTCGTCTAGATTTTGAGTGTCGCTATGGCCAAAACGATAAGTTAGATGCTTATTATTTAAGGTGGCAGCCTGGCGGTCGGCAATATTTTTGACGGTGGAGATTAGTTCTACTGGTACCAGATGCAAACGCTCACGCTTATCATCTAGACGCGTGACATCTAAGAGGTCACGGAATAACTTGCCGAGGTGCTGCGATGCGGTATGAGCTTCAGTCAAGTACTGTCTAGCACGATCATCTATGGTGGCGGTGGCAGGATTCAATGCTAGACCTAAGTAGCCCTCGATGGAGGCGACTGGCGTGCGCATCTCGTGTGAAGCAGTAGAGATGAATTCGGTCTGCTCACCTTCCTTCTGTAACTCTTCGGAAATATTACGGAATGTGATAATGCGATCTGCATTTCTGCCTCCAGATGGAGTAACAGAGACGGCAATTGGGATTTTGTTGCCTTGTAAATTGACCAAGTAGTAATCGCGACTCTCAAAGGTCTCATTATTTGATACTGCTAAGGCTAAAGGGTTCTGATTGTCCGGAATTGCCATACCCTCGCCAGTTTCTAGCTTCATTACAGACAGATAAGAAAGGCCAACCGTCTCATCGGAATTTGTATAACCAGTCATCCTGGTGGCGGCAGGATTGATAAGCTTCACAATGCCGTTTTGATTGATGATTATCACGCCGTCATTAATGTAATTCAAAACAGTTTCCGCAAGAATAGCCTGCGAATCAGGATCCTCTTTACTCATGCGAGTAAACTTTTCGCGAAATAATTTCATTTAATACAATTTTAACACAAACGTAATGAAATGTGCTAAAATAATATGTATGAATAAGGACGTTGTTTATATTGAGCCCGAAGATGATATTACGGATATTATCGCTCGGGTGAAGAATGCGAAACAGAAGCTTGTCGCTCTTGTCCCTCCGAAGAAAATTGGGGTTTTGCGGAGTGCAGTCAATACAAAGTTAATTGCAAAGGCTGGTCGTGCGGCTGGTAAGGTTGTCGTTATTGTGACGGTAGATCCTGCCTTAGTGAAATTAGCTGCTGCGGCACAGATTCCAGTGGCAAAGAATTTACAATCACGTCCAAAATTGCCATCCGAAATCATAGAAAAAACAGATGAACCAGGTGAGCAAGTGATTAATGAAAAGGATTTTCCTGATGATGAAGTAGAATCTGGAGCTAAGACGGCTGGCGTTGCTAATGCAACTAATGGAGTAAACGCCAATAATAATGCAAAGGTTACCAATAGTCAGAATAAGCCGTCTAAAAAAGCTGATCAGTCTTTCTCTTCGGATGATTTGGAAAAAGATAACAAGGCTGATAAAGGTAAAAAAGGCGACAAGTCTGAAAAAGGCAAGATTCCAACCTTAGAAAAATATCGCAAGTGGATTATCGCTGGTGGTGTGGCTTTTGTATTGCTGGTAGGTTTCTTGGTTTGGGCGTTCGTCTTTGCCCCAGCGGTAGATATTGCGGTAATTATTCGTACTACTACTAATAACTTCTCTGAAAATGTGTCCTTTGTGACAAAAGCTGGTACAGAGCATCCAGAAAATGGCGTATTCTTGCTAGAACAGAAGAAAGTAGAAAAGAGCAGTACAGTAGAGTTTTCCGCTACTGGACAGAAGGATATTGGCGATAAAGCTACTGGCACGATATTAGTAGGTGCTTATCTCGATGCAGACAAAGAAGGTGCTCCGCTACGTATTATAGACGGTGCTCAGTTTACCTACGGCAATCTATCGTATACTGTCACAGCTGGTGCATCGGTTTCTTACCCAGAAAAGGATTCTGATTGTGAGAATGCCAACAGCGGTAAAGTTTCGCGCGAGGGGTGTTTGAGGACGGCGAAGGTCACTGTGCAAGCTAACCAGTCCGGTACAGATTCAAACATTGGTGTCCACGATTCTGGTTGGTCTACTAATGTGGATACTAGTATGACCAAATCATATTCCATTTATAACCCTAATGCATTCACTGGCGGTACTACTAATATTGTGACGGTAGTGTCTCAATCTGATTTTGACAATGCCAAAGCAAAGCTAGAGAATGCTGGACGTGAAGATGGCAAGGCAGAATTATTAAAAGAATTTGGTGATGATATGGCGGTGATAGAGTCTAGTTTGGAGATTTCTACCTCTGATCCGAAGTCCGTTCCGGCAGTTGGTGAGCAGGTACAATCTGGTGTTACACCAAAGGTAGAGGCTACCACTACTTATAATATGTTTGCCGTAGACAAGACTAAAATTTCTGACTATGTCAAGTCTAAATCAGAGAGCTCCCTAGCCCAAGACCAAAAAATCTACAAAGTAGATGAGCCATTCTTTGAAAACTTTACTAAAAGCGATGATAATTACACCGCCAAGTTAAAGAGCTCCACTCAAACCGGACCAAAGGTGACAGAAGATGATATCATGGAAAAATCAAAGGGCAAAAAGATTGGCGAAGTCCAGTCACTGCTGAAGTCGATTAATGGTGTTAGCTCTGTTAATATCAAGAAATCATTCCCTTGGGTTGGCACGGTGCCAGATAATCCAAATAAAATTACAATAGAACTAAAAGTGGAGGAATAATGAAATTAATTGGGCTAGATGTAGGGACGAGGAGAATTGGTGTTGCTATCGCAGACTCCAGCATTCGCATCGCCGTACCAAATACTACAGTCACAGTAAACAATGGTCTAGAGTTCACGGAAATTGCTAGGATAGCACGGGCTAATAATACTCTTTGGTTCGTCATTGGTATGCCACGCAGCAACGAAGGCAGATTGACAGAACAGTCTAATTATGTAAAGAAGTTCGCCAAATCACTCGCCTCAGCTGTGCCTGGTGCTAAAATTCGTTTCCAAGATGAGAGTCTGACCTCTGTAGAGGCAGAAAACCGTCTCAAATCTCGCAAAAAGATGTATAAACGGGAAGAGATTGATGCTGAAGCTGCCTCTATTATTCTACAAGATTTTATAGAGAATATACCTGTTACATCTCAGGATGGTAATGATACTAATGTTGCACCGAATAGCGGCCCAAGATCTAAGGATTACGTAGAAAAAGTCAAAAAGCGCCGCAAGGATAAGCCTGGTACGGAGAAAAAAAGTTCACTCTTGAAGACTTTAGTAATTGTATTTGGCATTATTGTGGTGTTAGGTGGGATTGGCGCACTAGCGGTTTTTAACTGGTATAATTCTGCACTGAAACCGATTTATGAAGGTGTAGATTGTACTGGGTTAGAAGAAGATAAGCGTTGTGATTTTGTAGAATTCTCTGTCAGCGAAGGCGATACGCTGTCCCTTATCGGCGACCACTTGGAAGCCTCAGATCTGATTAGGAACTCCTTTGTCTTCCAGGTTTATATGCGTTCTCATGATATGGATAGCAAGATTAAGATGGGAGATTATCGTTTTCGTCGCACGATGAGTGTAGAAGAAATAGGGAAACAATTGATTGAGGGCGCAAAGAATAACAATGTCTTTTCTTTCACTATTCTCCCTGGCGAAACCATCAGAGATATAAAGAAAAAATTGATAGATGAGGTAGGATACTCGGAAGAGGTGGTGAATGCGGCTTTTGCCAAAGATTACAGAGGTACAAACGATAAGATTGATCAGTTACTTGCTACGGTGCCAGCCACTAATGAATTTGGTGCAGAGCCACTAGAAGGTTTTCTCTTTGGGGATACCTATGAATTTTATAAATCTGATAGTGTAGAGAAAATTATCGTCACGGCACTCAATGCTTTCTGGGAGGTAGTAGAGGGAAATGACCTCATCAAACGTTATGAACAACACGGGTTGACTTTATATCAAGGCGTAACGATGGCATCAATTATCCAGAAAGAAGCAAAAACCCTAGATCAGCCGACCGTGGCGCAGGTCTTCTACTCTAGATTATCCCAGAATATCCAACTTGGCTCAGATGTAACCTTGCAATATGCACTTGATTTGGTGGATCCAAAAAGAGAGACCTACAAGGACAATGGTGAGGCTCTAGAGCTGGATAATCCATACAATACCAGAAAATCGCTCGGTCTTACCCCTGGCCCGATTTGTAATCCTGGTGTTTCTGCGCTCCTCGCAGTGGCTAATCCAACAGATACATCCTATATGTATTTCTTGACAGGTGACGACGGTGTGATGTATTATAGTTACACAGAGGCCGAACACAACCAGAATATCATTGACCATTGTCGTAACCTCTGTAATGTTCAATTATGACGAAGAAAACCAAGAAAAAAGGCTTCCTTAGGCGCGATTGGCCTTATCTGTTAATTGCGGCGGCTATCTTTTGTGTGGCTTTCTTTGGCTCCAGAGATAAGAAGATTTATTCTGAAGGCAATATGGATATGGCATCTATCGTGTCCAGTAATTATCAGATTTCTACTGATCAGGTAAGTCAATTCTATATGGTAGCGATGATGGCGAATACTATGGATTTGGCTTCTGCTGGACTAACAGAGACGAACTATAACACAATTACGCTGTTACAGCAAAATAGCCAAACTACGGATGATACTGGTAAACTAGCCAAGCCGATTACGGTGAATATACCAGAAACTTCACGCGGTGTTATTAGCTACACCGTCAAAGATGGGGAGACGATGGATACGATTGCCGCAAAATATGGTGTTACTACGGACCAAATTAGATGGTCTAATGGACTAAATACAAAAAATCTCTCTGTCGGCCAGACTATTATGGTACCATCTGTCCCTGGTATAGCCTATAAGGTGAAAAGCGGTGATACGGTAGAATCGGTCGCTAATAAATATGGCTCTTCAGTGGAAGAAATTATTGCCGTGAATGATTTGGAGATAGATCAGACCTTAAAGCCGGATACAATTATCCTGGTGCCATCTGGTGTTTTGCCAGAGACAGAACGCCCAGAGTATGTAGCGCCTAGACCGACATATTCCTACTCATCTTATTCCACTTCATCTTATGTGTTTACGGCTTCATATTCGTCTGGCAATAAATATGCTTATGGTTGGTGTACCTGGTATGCTTGGAATATGCGTCCTGATTTGCCATCTAATATGGGTAATGCCTCTAGCTGGGCATCAGCTGCGCGTAGTGCTGGGTTCCCGGTCAATGGCTCCCCTCAGGCGGGTGATGTGTTCCAGACTAGCTATGGTTGGGCTGGTCACGTAGGTTATGTTACTGGTGTGAATGCAGATGGTTCCATCAATGTGTGTGATATGAATGGTATTGCTGGCTGGGGTCGTGTTGGTTGCGCCACGTGGGATGCTGGTAAGTGGGCAGGGTATAGTTTTATACATAAGAAATAGACTGTGATATGCGTTCTGTAGGCTTACCTTTCCTATTCTAATTTTTTGTATACCTTGGTTTCCGCCTTAAAGAAGCTAATTAGTAAATCCTTACTCCGTCGGAATTACCAGTTCCGTACTCGTAAGGTATTTACCAATTAGCTTCTTCTAAGGGGAAATCCGCTTTT
>JAFWHE010000027.1 GCA_017512045.1 Candidatus Saccharimonadota bacterium | reverse complement strand
TGCAGTAGCATTGGTGCGGTATCCTGGTCCTACTTATTCACTACCTATGGGTATGGGGACAATGAGAGTGGGAGTAAGAATGCTAGAAGCTATCCGTTATCATATGTCTATTCAGGCCTCTACCACTGGGGTACTGGTCGGCTTTACTACCAGTCATTGGATGGCAACTACTGGTCATCTACTATTTATCATAATTCCGATAGTTACCGCCTGAATATGTATGGCTCGCGTCTGATTAAGGCCTACACCCATAATAAGCGCGGTGGGTTCACTCTGCGTTGTAGTTATGATTAGCATATGAATCCGTCACACAACGCAAAGTAAGTCCGTTACGTCTATTATTGTTATTCGCCTTAACCAAGTGAACGCTATACATATATAGAAGATAACCATTGATACTATTGGTTATGTTAGGTGACCAGTAGACGCCATCTGCTGTCTGGAAGTAAAACCTACCCATATCCCAATAATAGCGGCCAGAGAGCACGTACGACAGCGGGTAACTCCTCGCTCCTCTACTCCCACTCTCATTGTCCCCATACCCATAGGTAGTGAATAAGTAGGACCAGGAGAGAATAATCCCAATGCTACCGCACGGAATAATTTAATGACTGGTGCATCGCTTGGGTATAGTGGGATTTATACTTTTACGCAACTAAATGATGTCGGCACCTATGGAAATTGGCAATCATCTACAGTTCATCAAGAATCCGTGTATGCATATAATCTGCAAACACGAACAATAAATACAGTTTATCCACAAAATCGTAGTACTAAATTTGGTGGCCGCTCAGTGCACTGCGCCAACCAAACTTAGTATATCAATCTGGCGACGCAACGCAGAGCGAACCCGACGCGCTTATTATTGCTATTCGCTTTAAGCAGGCGAGTACTATACATATCCAGGCTGTAACTATGGGTGCTACTAACTATACTAGACGACCAGTAGTAGCCAAGCAACGACTGGGTGTAAAGCCTACCTGTATCCCAGTAATAGTAGCCAGAATATACATACGACAATGGATAAGATCTTGCACCAAGGCTACCAGTGGAGAAGAAAAATTATTGCTACTTATGTCGATAAATCGCAATATTAGCTGCGGCGTAGGATTTGTCAGAGACTAATTCTAATCGTGGGAAAATTTCCTCTGGAGTAATTACAGTGCCGTCATGAGTATCTGGGTGCGATAGAACCAGTACTCCGTCATCAGCTAGAAGCTCTTCCAAATGATTGAACTCTGCTGGAATAAAGTGATCATATGGTGGATCTACCAGAATTAAATCAAATCCAGCGAAATCGTTACCGAGAAGATTGCGCATATTATCGAGAGACAGCTTTGCCACGTCTGTTTTTAGGGATTTTGCCCGTTCTGACAGATTTAGGCTAGAGAGATTTTGCTGTATAATGTCAAAAGCTACGGGGTTTTTCTCTACTAAAACAGCCTCTTTGGCGCCACGAGAGAGTGCCTCTATGCCCAGAGCGCCAGAACCGCTATAACAGTCTAGTACGTTGGAGACGTTGCTTAGGGAGCCTACTATGGCGTTCAGGGAGTTAAAAAGTGCCAGTTTTTCTCGGCTCCCCATAGGGTGCGTCATCATCTTGCCAGATTGTGCGTTTGGTGGAGTTTTTATCTCCCTGCCGCGTAAATCTCCAGAGGTAATTCTCATTTTTTCTCCATGTCTTCAGAAGTCAATCCAGAGGTAGTCTTGTGGTTTTCCACAGAGTTTTCCACAGGCTCTCCAGATGCTATCGGTAGGCTAGAAATCCAGCCAAGAGTGATTAATTTAACAATCTCTGGTAGTAAAATCTTCTTTGACTCCAGTGCTAACTCTGTATTCCAGCCATTTTTGCGGAATCTGTCATACATTTTTAAATCATCAATCTTCTTCAGGGAGGCATAGAACTCAGATTTTAGATCTATATGCTCATAATCTTGATATTTCTTTAGTTCGGCGAGCTTCAACTTTGGGATGAGGGCTTTGTTCGTCATTGGTGCAGCTACTAGGGCTACGCCATACTCAAAGGCGATGTGCTTTGTCATATAGCCCTCTACACCCCAGTAAAGCCAGTTATTTCTGGTTGCTTCGGCGATAGTATCACCACGCATAATACCCTTGACCGGGCGACCGAAGATTTTTACATATTCCTTATCCGTCATTAGTTCAGAAACTGCTTCTTGGTAAGGGAAATGATGTGCTGGGGTGAGTCCGTCTGTAATTGCATGTGCCATCCAGGCCGCTTCAAAAGCTGCCCGCTCTCTGTTACCAGTCTTTAGAGCCTGGCGCAAGTTATACTGATGATTGAGAATCATTGACACTAATTTTCCATCATCATTATCTGGCAGGATAAAGTGCATCGGTTCATCTATCCCTGGGGATTTCCACTTTAGACCATCTGGACCACGATTTCCCTCGAAATGTTGGATTTCTTTAGCAGTAGGGAAAAATTCATGCTCTGGTGCCATCCTGGTAAACCAAGCTCTGGCAGCACGATCTAGTCTCTGATGAGTGCCTACTAACTTTCCAGAGTGTTTCGCATTTTTGAGTAATCCAACGGTAGAATACATATTTTCCTTAGTTCAATGTGGTGAGTTGCTGATATTGAGCAATTCCCGCTAGTAACTCTTTATATTTTAGCATAATCTCTGGGTTTTGATTGAACTCTTTTGCCACAACTTTCGCTTGGCGGGCCGCTTGAGATATTAATCCTGTATCTGCTAGATTGGCAATCTGCAAGTTTAGTTCTCCATGTTGCAGGGAGCCATAAATTTCCCCTGGGCCGCGAATTTTTAAATCCATTTCTGCTAGATAAAACCCATCCGTGGATTGCTCCATCGCTTTGAGGCGCTTGGTTGGCTTCATTTCTGCCGCGATCATCAGATAACAAGTACTTGCCACTGTGCCGCGCCCTACACGCCCGCGAAGCTGATGTAACTGCGCTAATCCATAACCTTCTGCATCCATAATTACCATCAGAGAAGCATTTGGCACATTCACACCTACTTCCACCACTGTTGTAGAGACCAAGATATCAATTTTGCCCTCTGCGAAACGTTTCATGATCTCATCTTTTTCTGGCGGTTTCATGCGTCCGTGGAGGAATTCTACTCTGTAGTGTGGAAAAATACCCTGTAATTTTTGGCATTGTTTCTTGACGCTGGCGGTCTCGGCAGATGGGCTATCCTCAATATTGCGGCAAATCCAGTATATCTGATGGCCGTTTTCTATCTCACTAGCCACGTGTGGATAAAGTACCTCTTTTTGGTCGAGCTCCGTGATGATTTTTGTTTCTATCGGCTGTCTGCCACCTGGTAATTGATTAATTATAGATACGTCCAAATCACCAAAAACAGTCAGTTGTAAAGAGCGTGGGATAGGGGTAGCGGTCATAGATAACAGATGAGGGGCAATATTATTGCCAGGAATGGTGGATTTCCTGGTATTGTGAGCGGTTTTTGAGAGTAATTTTTGCCTCTGATTAACGCCAAAGCGATGTTGCTCATCAATAATGCAGAAAGCTAGGGAATGGAAAAATACATCATCTGTAATAATAGCGTGTGTACCGATGATTAGATTATATTTGCCTTGAGCAATCTCTTTTTTGAGGGCATCTTTTCGCTTAGTAGCACTGACAAGTAAGGCTATTCTGACCCCCAGAGGTTCTAGGAGCTCGCGTAAGCTCTCCGCGTGTTGGGTGGCCAAGATAGCCGTGGGTGCGAGTAAAGCCACCTGGAACCCATTACAGATGGCCTGGTAGGCCGCAATTGCTGCTACTACAGTCTTGCCAGAGCCAACATCTCCCTGTAATAACCTGTTCATTGGGGTGTCATTATCTAAATCTTTGAGAATCTCCCAGGTTGCCTTTCTCTGGGCATCTGTGAGCTGGAACGGTAGAGAGGAAATCAACTCCTTTGTTTTTTCTTCCACAAAGGGTAATTTTTCTGAGTGTAACTTGCTATTTTCCTGTTTCGACAGATTAGCAGCGATTAGCATCTCAAATACCTCTTCGTAAGAGAGATAGCGTTTTGCTTCCGTGACATCATTTGGCGTCTCTGGGAAATGCATCTTGAATAATGCTTCTGCTCTTGCTCCAGTATGAACATAATTTGGATGATCTATCTGGAGTGGGTCATCTGGAAAAGTGCCAGGGAGTAGGTCTGGTATCTGAGCAAATTTAGCACGATTTTTATCAAAAATTTGATGGAATTTAACGGACTTGATAGTTCCACGTGCCTTATAAATTGGTTGTAAATCTGCTTCTGAAATCTCGCTTTCTTCTGCCTTGCTTCTCTTATCGGAAACTACTACTGCTGATGGTGAAGTTAGCTGGTAAGTGCCGTTTTTGAAATCATAATTTCCGGTAAAATAGTATTCCCGATCTGGATCAAATTGTTTTTCACGGTAAGGCTGATTGAACCAAATTGCCCTGATAGCACCGGTATCGTCACTGATTTTGCCATAGGTAATCTTGAATCCGCGACGGGTAGTGTTCTTCGTAGAAAGATTAGAAATTTTGCCGCGCACCATTACTTTGCCAGGTTGCAAATCACAAATTTTGATGGTGGATTGGAAGTTTTCGTAATCGCGAGGTAAAAAATAAAACAAATCGCGCACCGTATAGATGCCGAATTTCCTCAGATGGTCGGCAATTTGCTTGCCAATACCATCAACCTCTGTTACCTCCGCTAGTAAATCCATAGGATGATTATAGCATGATATGGGGGTTCGTGAATGGAAATCCTTACGATATACATTGTTGCAGGCTTCCTTTCCTATTCTAATTTTTTGTATACCTTGGTTTCCGCCTTAAAGAAGCTAATTAGTAAATCCTTACTCCGTCGGAATTACCAGTTCCGTACTCGTAAGGTATTTACCAATTAGCTTCTTCTAAGGGGAAATCCGCTTTT
>JAFWHE010000026.1 GCA_017512045.1 Candidatus Saccharimonadota bacterium | reverse complement strand
TCTATGGATTTTCTCTTAAGCCGCTTAGTTAACGCTATCGGTTTTTATGCTGGACCGTCCATATAGGACAGACCGGCATAAAAATTATCTAATTTCGCAACCCCTTTCAAGCATTAGGCGTTAACCCATACTTTCTATTACTAGAAAGAACTTGTAAGGTTTGGACTATTCCAATTTCGCTCGCCACTACTTTCGGAATCATTGGTTATTCTCTTTTCCTCAACCTACTAAGATGATTCAGTTCGGCTGGTTCCCGTCTCCTTACCTTATGTGTTCAGATAAGTGCAATACAACATGACTTGTATTAGGTTTCCCCATTCGGACATCCCCGGATCAAATCTCGCTCTCAGATCCCCGAGGCTTATCGCAGAGTTCTACGTCCTTCATCGGTATTGATTGTCAAGGCATCCACTATTAGTGCCCTTGTAACCTTTTTATGCATTGACTTAACTAGCAATCGATGTTCAATCGTTGCTAGATCCGTCTACAATTTCTTAATTGTTGTTAGCTAATTGTTAATCGGAAACTAGACTGCTTGGCAGTTCCAAAAGACTGGAAATAAACCTCGCTTTGATTTCCTCACTTTTTAGACAGAGGTAACTAGAGTTACTTGTTTAACTTCCCCTAGTATATCGCACTTCAGTGAATAATGCAAGACTTTTTTTAGACTTTTTTAAGATTTTTCTAGTAGTTCTTTTAGGTGCCTATGTACATCCTCTCTATCAAGCGCAATCAAGCGCAATCTAGCGGCAATTTCCCCCTTAGATACATCTATTGCACGACGCAGAGCTGGCTCGTTCAGTAGTGGCGCAGTGAACTCATCATATCTATCTGCTTCTTCCTGAGTTTTGATGCTACTGGCTAAGACTTTAATATAATCTTCTAGCATCTTCTCCCCCGTTAGCTGCTTTACGTAGTCCCAATTACCCAGAATCCAATCAAACGCCACCTTGTGCGTATAATAATTCCGAAGCATGAATGCCAGTAAATAAATATGATCCTGTGGGCGCACCACCTCTGGTTTTTTTAGCAACCCAGCTAAATCCTTATTATGATTTTTCGTACCAGCCATCACATAGAGAAGGTCATCTTTTATCTCTGGAGAATGCTCTTTTTTATACATTTTCAAGAAATCAGGGAAAATTTTTTCATCCGTCTCACGCATTTTGGCACGCATAATAGCCTGACGCATTTCTGGGTCTAGCTCACCCAAATTATCTTTATACATCTTAGCAAGGGTCTTATTCACCTCTTTATCCTCACAGAAATAGGAATTTGCAATCACCAGTGCACGGAGTTTTATCTCATCTTCACTATCATGTTCACGCGTTTCTAATCCTAATCTGTTTTTCTGTACCTCTATTACATTGGCAATATATCTCTGGAAATCAGTATAATCTTCATCCTCTGGGCTATAAAACAGTTTAATATTGCCAAATACCCCGGAAATCATCTCCCAGATACGGTAATTTTTCTCCTTTTTAAACAGAGGCGGCAAATCCAGGAGTGAGGCAGAAGATACTAGAGAAGTCTTTGCTAAGAACATTCTATCTATAAACAGACGTAGCTTCTGTTCCAGAGAAAGATGGGAAAATTGAGCAATTTTATCGGAAAATTCATCTGTAGCCAGATTAATCAGATAATGACCAGACATATCATCTGTCACCTCTGGAATCTCCCATTTGCTGTCATCTGTCGCCCCCGTTAGTAAGAACCTCTGTTGATTATCATCGGTAATTACAGGGTAACCTGGCTGCAGAATCCAAGTATCCATGAATTTCTTCACATCAAAATCAGCATAGGGTTGCATCGCTGCCCAGAGGTCGTCACCAGAGGTATTAGAATAAGCAAACTTCTTGAAATAATCTTTCATCCCCTTGTAAAAATTCTTCTCACCCAATAAGCGGTAAAGCCAGAGCATTAATCTGGCACCCTTGGCATAAACAATTGCCCCATCAAAGAGCGTAGCAATCTCCGATGGATCATTTACCTCTTGTTGAACTGCTTGCACCCCTGGCAAACAGTCACGATTCAATGCCGCAAAACACTCCCCAGTGAAAAAATCTTCGTAAATCTTATAGCTAGGGTAGATTGCATCTACGCAAACATATTGCATCATATTGGCAAAACTCTCATTCAGCCAGAGATTATCCCACCATTTCATAGTGACTAAATTACCAAACCACTGATGTGCCAGCTCGTGCGCTATTACGGTGGAGACATATTCTCTATTTTCATGAGTGGATTCCTTATCCGTTAGCAAACAAGATTCACGATAAGTAACTAATCCCCAGTTTTCCATCGCCCCAGCCTCAAAATCTGGAATTGCTACCTGATCTAGCTTTTCTAGAGGGTATTTGCCGAATTTCTCGCTATAAAAATCTAGAGATTTAGTAGCTACATCATTGGCATAAGTCAAGCAAGTAGCAGGATGATTAAGCGTGCAATAAGTGGTAACTTTGATGCCTTTTTCTGAGGTCTTGGACTTCTTATGGAAGCGACCAATACAAAAAGCTAGTAGATACGTAGGCATCTTAGGGGTAGTTTCAAAGGTCACAATTTTCTTCTTCACCTTAGTATCGATATTCACACCTTTACTAGGGTCTACATCAGGATTCACAGATTCATATTCTAATACGCGGTCCTCTTTGGCAGACATATTAGAGATAACCGTATCCTCCGTATCTGGGGTGATAATCTTCAAATCAAAGGTCGCCTTAGCCTCTGGCTCATCTATACAAGGAAAGCACTCGCGTGCATAATGACTCTCAAACTGAGTAGAGACCAGATACTCTGTGTGTGGCTCTTTTTCTCCTTCTGCCTGATAATCATAGCTAGAAAGATAGCAACCATTCATGTTATTACTGAGCAGAAAAGTATATTTAACTGTGATTTTTACAGGGTGGGTCCCGTCGTGATGGCTAGCCTCAGCAATAATCAGCTCATCGTCTTTCATTGCGAAATCAGCAGCTTCACCATCTACTGTTACCTCTGTAATCTTCAGATTTTTGGCATGGAGGCGAATATTATCCGTGTGCGGAACACCAGTAATCTCCGTATGGCCGAAAACTTTGCTAGTATGTTTATTGACATTTAACTGAATAAAATAGTTTTCTGGGGTGAATTGCTCTAATAATCTTTCCATTTTACCTCCAACTCTACATTATATTATTCCAAAATCGCTTTAATTCTACGAACTCCAGCACTAGAACTTTCTTCTTTCTTCAACTTGAAATGTCCTAACACCCCTGTATGCTCTACATGTGGGCCGCCACAAATCTCGCGTGAAACAGGTTTGTCAAAGTCTCCAATTGTATAAACTTTCACTTGGTCATCATATTTTTCCCAGAACATACCCTCAGCTTTTAGCTCATCACGAGCATACTCCTTGTCATAGGTATCAAATACCACTGGCAAATCCGCCTTGATCCATTCATTTACCTGGTCTTCTACGGCTTGTTTTTCCTCTGGAGTAAGCTTACGATCTAAGTTAAAATCAAGCCTCATTCTCTCAGGCGTGATGTTGGAACCTTTTTGATGAATATCCTTATCCACAATCTTCTTCAGCGCAGCAAATGTTAAATGTGTAGCAGTGTGATACTTCGTACTCATCTCACCGTGGTCTTCCAAGCCACCCTTGAACATACCCTTGCTGGCGGTTTTACTGCGTTCGCGTTGCTCGGCCAGAGCCTTATCAAATTCCTCTTTATAATTCTCCGATAACTGGATATTCTGGCGGTAAGCCTCCTCCACGGAAACCTCAAACGGAAAACCAAAGGTGTCTTGGAGCTTGAAAAGATCATAGCCGGTCAACGCGCCAGCGGTGTTCAATCCATTACTCTGGACCATAGGCTTGGCCGAACGGCCTTGAGTGTGTCCAGAGGAATGCGATTGAGCATCGCTGGTCTGACTAGCTTTTGTCATCTTTTCCATCTCCTTCAAACCTTTGTTCAAAGTTTGACGGAAGGCACGTTCTTCCCTCTCTAATACTGCCACCGCATCCTCACGTGTTGTCAAAATACTATCTGGCAAATCTTTGTAATTCTCGGCAATAATCGGAATAATCTCCGGGATAAAATCTTGCGCGATGCCAAGGTCTAGCGCCTTCAAAATCGCACGACGAATCAAACGGCGCAAAGCATACCCCTGTTGTTTATTGCTAGGCTTCAAGCCCTGCGCTGATAATAGGTACGCGCCACGCAAGTGGTCGGCAATAATGCGCATCTCATCGGTATTATTATCGTAATTCTTACCAGAAATCTCCTCAATCTTGTCAATGATTGGCTTCAACAGACTAATTTTGAACACATCAAAGCTATCGATAGAGGCTGCGGTAATGCGCTCCAGACCGCCACCGAAGTCTACATTCTTTTTCTCTAGCTCAGAAAATGTACCATCTTCATTCCTCTTATACTGCATAAAGACTTGGTTACCAATCTCCATGAAGCGTGCACCATCAGAAGCAGGATGCGACTTTCCGTAGCGTTCTATGTCTTGTTTGTCTTCGCCAAAATCATAGAAAACTTCGCTATCTGGACCACAAGGATCGCCAATCGGAGTAGTATCAATACCACCACCGCGACTCCACCAGTTCTCATGATCATCGTAGAAGAAGATATGTTCACCTGGCTTCACACCACGCTTATCACCTGTGGCAGCAGAGCCGATTTCTGCAATCTTAGCATCTATGCCAGCTTCTTTAAATACCTTTTGCCAAATCTTCGCAGCTTCCTCATCCTTAGGAATGCCATATTTTTCATTTCCGATAAAGCAAGTGACGAAAATCTTCTCTGGATTCAATCCAACTTCTTTGGTCAAAAATTCAAAGAATCCACGTATTTGTTCCTCTTTGAAATAATCGCCCAGAGACCAGTTGCCCAGCATTTCAAATACCGTAGTATGCCTAGGGTCACCGACATCTTCAATATCCTGCAAACGCATCGAAGGCTGGGAATCCGTCAAACGCTTTCCTTCTGGGTGTGGCTGGCCCAATAAATACGGAAGTAGCGGCTGCATACCAGAACCGGTAAACAGCGTAGTTGGATCATTTTCTAGCACTAGTGGTGCTGGCGGAATTACTTTGTGCCCACGTTTTTCTTGGAATTTTAAGAATTTTTGACGGATTTCACTTGCATTCATAGAGAAGATTATACCACACCTATTCCCCTATTGCCAAATTGACAAAAATAAGTTATAATGTGTAAGTTGCTTTATTCCCATCTAGTGAGACTAGAAAGGGGGTGATTGAGTTCATATAGGCAAGTTCTTTTGAAAGGAGGTACCAAAAATGAAAATTGGTACAAAGTTACTTCGTAATCTGTTAATAGGGGTATTGGCAGCAGGTATCGTTATCGCCACTTTCTCCGCTACGACAAAGACAGTACAGGCAGAAACGATTACTACAACAACGTATTACTATTACACTACTACTCCAGGCGCACAGCCGATGGTGATAAATGGTATTACATTTTATCCCACTAGCACCGTGCCACCTCAGGCGCAGTATTATCCCTATACGCCAGCGTCCACGTATCAGGTTCAGCAACCCGTTTATCAGCCACCGGTCTATCAACAGCCACAGCAGATATCTTGTCAACCAGCTGTTTATCAGCAGAACTATGTGAACGGAGCAATTATACCCCAGATGAATGGTGGGAATTACTCTACAACGGTTTCTAACGGCAACGGCATCAACAACGAGGCCGAGAACCGAATGAATGACCTCAGGTGGTATGCTTCTGAACGTGGCTGGAACACGAACTGGACCAGAGCCCAAGACACAGATTGTGTGGTGAAATTAAACATAGAGTTTTCCAATCGTAATGGAAAATTCACCGTGCAACAGACGACATCTGTAGTATCAGCAGGAAAATACAGTACTGTCTGGACTTGGAATGGTCAGACTACGTCTGCCGATGCGATTAAGCAAGCATTATCGGCCTACTGTGCAAAATAGCAAAAAGTACCTCTCAAAAAACGGTAGCCAATGGCTGCCGTTTTTTCTATCTAATAATCCCACCGCCCAGACAAACTTCGCTATCATAGAATACAACTGATTGCCCAGAAGCAGGAGTTTTAATAGGCTTTTCAAAAGAAACGATTGCATTATTCTTATTATGCTCTATCTCTAGTTGCGCAGGTATTAGTGGTGCGCGATGTCGCAAACGCACTTGGATTTCTGTGTTTTGCTCACCTTGCATCACCATTAAATCACGCAAAATCACATCCTTTAATTCTAACTTTTTTGTCCATAATTCCTGATGATTAAGATTGGCGGAAACATAGACAAGATTCTTTTCTATATCCTTTTTTACTACATAATATGGCAATCCACCTCCGACATTGAGGCCATGGCGCTGACCTACAGTATAGAAAATCGCCCCCTCGTGCATACCTAGCACTTTGCCAGTCTCCACATCAATAATTTCCCCTGGCTGAATATCGATATATTCTTTCAAAAAATCTTTCATCCCTACCTCGCCAACGAAGCAAACACCCATAGATTCTTTTTTATAGGCATTGTCCAAGCCTTTCTCAGCGGCAAGTTTTTTCACCTCTGTTTTTAGCATATCACCAACTGGAAAAAGAGTCCTATTCAAGGCTTCTTCCGAAATGCGATAAAGGAAATAAGTCTGGTCTTTGTTCGCATCCTTAGCCATCAGGAGAGTTGGGCGAGATGACAAGGTAATTTCACGCTCGCTCTCGCGCCCTACCCGCGCATAATGTCCAGTCGCAATTAAATCCGCTCCCTGTTCCATCGCTACATCATAAAATAGCTTGAACTTGATTTCTTGATTGCACATAATGTCTGGATTCGGAGTATTGCCTTTCTTGAACTCCGCCAGCATATAATCCACCACTTTCTGCTTATATTCTGTTTCAAAATCAAATACTCTAAAATCTATCCCTAACTTCACTGCTACACGCTTTGCATCGGCCAAATCTTCTGCCCAAGGGCATTTCATGCCAGGTAAATCCCTAGACCAGTTTTTCATATAAACACCGACGACATTATACCCCTGTTCTTTTAGCAAAACTGCGGAGAGTGAAGAGTCCACGCCGCCAGACATACCCAGGAAAACTGTTTTTTGCTGATTTTTAGGCATTTTGCACTCCGCATCCGTCACTTTTTATCTGTTGTGCTTGTTTGCCTCCAGAAACCCTCTGCGTTTCTTCTGACACTGCTTGAACGATTAACTTCCCAGCTTCTTTAGCATTTTCCTCTGTATTGAGCACGCCCAGAGAAATCCGCAGAGAGCCAGCAATCTCTTCATCCGATAATCCAATAGCGGTTAGAACATGGGATTTTGCCCCCTTATTCGCTGCACAAGCCGCGCCAGTAGATAGATATACTTGTTTTTCTTCTAGTTTATAAATAATTCGCTCCGCATCCACCCCTGGAAAAGACACTGGCAAGAAATTAGCCAGTTGATGTTTCTTATTGCCAAGAAACAGGGGCGAAATCGGTGATTTTTCCAGCTCTTTTGCTAAAATTTGGCGCATTTTCTCATATTTTTTGCGATTGCCAGATAGATGTCCCTTGGTCTCGGTTGCCGCTTCGGCGAAACCCATTACACCTGGCACATTTTCCGTCCCAGAGCGCAGTCCCACCTCTTGGCCACCACCATAGATAAGTGGCCTCAGTTTCACACCGTGACCTACATATAGCGCGCCCACGCCCTTTGGCCCGCCAACTTTGGCAGAATTAATTGTCAAAAGATCCACCCCCAGACGTGCAACAGAGATATCTACCAGATTTAATGCTTGAGAAGCATCAGAATGAAGATAAACAGGGATAATTTTGCCCGATTCCAAGCGTTTTGTGCGTTCCCGTGCAATAATCTCTGCAATTTCTGCCAGTGGCTGAATAGTACCGAGCTCATTATTTGCCAGGGAAACAGAGACAAAAATTGTATTCTCATCAAGTTTTTTACGAAAATCTTTTAAATCTATCAAACCTGTTTTATCTACCTTAATTTCACGCAGCTCCAGAGGTGATTTAACATTTTTATCTGCGCCGGAAAAGTTTTCCACAAGTGCTCTAGCGGTTGCGCGGACAGACGGATGTTCTATCTCCAAAATCAAGATGTTTTTCGTAGATTTTTCACCAGATTTTCCCACGCAGATATCATTCATCAACGCTGGAATCGCCGTAAAAGCCAAGTTGATAGATTCTGTCGCACCAGCCGTGATTACGATATCATTACCCTTAGCGCCAATAGTGTGAGCAATCTGTCCCTTAGCATATTCATAATTCTGCCTCAGATGATTAGCTGGGAGATATGGCGAAGACGGATTAAAAAACTGTTCCGAAAAATACGGCAACATTCTGGCAAGTGCCTTCTCACTAACTGGGGTAGCTGCAGCATGGTCAAGGTAAATCATGTTTAATATTATGCCACAGAGTGCGAAAAAACGCAAGAAAATGGGTACCTATTTCTAGGTACCCTGAGTCTCATCTCCTAACTCTTATTAAGCTACTCCATGCAATCTCTGATAGAACTCATCAGTATTATACAGATTGCGTTCCCTTCCAGTCATAATCATTTCACTATACTTCCAGTGAAGCAACAGCTCCATTCTCACGAACTGGTATTCTGAGCCACTCAGCCAACCGCCTTTGTCAAGGATATCACATATTTCCGCTGCGACACGCTGGTCAACAACATGTCCCTGCATAATTTCGCCCTCTAAAGCTCTTGCCCAATTATGGACAAATACAATAAGTTTGCGATTATTCGGCCCATCGTTTTCCAGAGATACTTCTCTGAAATGAACCTTGGCAAGTTCCGATGCATAGGACATCTCCTTGCAAATTGACAGTGTCTTGTTGAGGTCCGATTTAGTGAACCCCCTCTTCTTCAACTTAAACATATTTTCCCTCCAAAAAATGTATAGTTACAAGAGTTAAGAATCAAACTCTCAAGCTACTAAGCCAATTGAGATACCTCCCAATTAGAACTTATTCTTACATTATACCACACATCAGCAAAAAAGTCAATAAATAGGTTACGGTTTTCCATCATATTTGAGTTTCGCCACCAAGACTAGTGTTATAATTATGATAATGAAATACTCCATCACCGTTAAGCCAGGCTCAAAGGCAGAAAAAATCACCGAGGAAAACGGTGAAATTATCGTTCGCACCCACGCCAAAGCCCATGACGGCGAGGCGAACAAGGCGGTAATAGGGGCACTAGCCAAGCATTTTGGCGTGGCAAAAACCAGTATCAAACTAATATCTGGCGAAAAATCTAAGCATAAAATCATAGAAATTTAAACTCATCCCATGAAAAAGCCCAGAGACAAATGCCTCTGGGCGAAGTTGTTAATGTTAAAATTCACCTAGGAAGTTTTTTTCACAGCCCTCGCGGACCATTGCTTTATATACTTCCCAGTTGCGAAGAGCCCTTCTTTCTCTCCGCTTGCGCGCCCTTTCTCTCTCATTATAGCCAGCCCTGGCGATGAATAATCCTACCATTGCGCCAGCCATAGCACCGAGATCAAGCGCTAGCAACCCTCGCATGTAAATGACTATTCCGTCAAGCAGACGATAAAATATCATCACTGAGAGAACCATCACCAATGTGCCGATAAATGTGCCACAGCACGCCTCTGCCACGGTTACTTTGTTTTGCTTTCCTTTATTCATATTCCCCTCCTTGCCTTACGGCGCTGAAATTAGCCTTTTTTGCTAATTTCTGAAACAATGGAAACCCCCGAAAACAGTTTCCACAACTTTAAACAACTTAGCTTTTTCCAAAGCTCTACCTTACATTGTATCACAAATAGTCATTTTTGTCAAGCACAAACGGGATATTCGGCGTAGCGCACTGCCCGGCCAGAATATTTGTCACTGATATTGACAGGATATATATTGCCACTATTATCTAAACGTATATTATGCGAGCTATTAGGATGATAGACGGTTGATGCCCACCAGCTTCCATATGCACCGACTTCGTATAGTAACAATCCATAATTTCCACTATACCCAAGCGATGCACCAGTCATTAAATTATCCCGTGCGGTAGCATTGGTGCGGTTGGAAAATATTTACCAGATATTTTTCGGACATTTGTCCAAAAAAATAAAAAAGTATTAGCACTATTACAATCATGCTAATGCTTGACTCTAAAATAAGTTGTAATATACACTGAGGCTGGGTTGGGCGCACGAAATAACTTGTGCCTACGAGTGCCAAATGGTTCTCAACGGTGCTGGTGGGTAGTTAAGACTATTCTAGGCGTGTCGCTCCCAGTTAGGGGGCTAGTGCCGGTCAAAGAAAGGATTGGATATGACAGAAGAGATAGTCGAACGTAGAGTGAGGCTAACACTGGCTGGATTATCTGTCTTCACTCGGAGACAAAAGAAAATTATCCGCTAACGGATAATTTTCACAACCCACGGCTGTTTCTAGAACAGCCTTTATGCTTTTAGTATAGTGCACTTGCTGTGATTACGCAAGTGGTTTTTCCAAATCCTGGTCCTACTTATTCACTACCTATGGGTATGGGGATAATGCGAGTGGGAATATCAGAAGTTATCAAACATCATATATACTCTCTGGCTACTATTATTGGGGTACTGGCAAGCTT
>JAFWHE010000025.1 GCA_017512045.1 Candidatus Saccharimonadota bacterium | reverse complement strand
TAGCCGGAGTACATATATGACAACGGATAGCTTCTAGCCCCTCTACTCCCACTCTCATTATCCCCATACCCATAGGTAGTGAATAAGTAGGACCAGGATTTGGAAGCCCACCCATGCAGCGCTATTGCAATTTGTTTAATTCGTAGAAAAAATCGGCTAGGTTGCCATTTTCTCTCTCCAACGCGCTATTGCTAATAGAGCGAGGAGAGAAAAATGGTAAGATAGCCGATTTTAGCACGAATTACTGGCGGGCAAAGTGTGCGAATGCGCGATTCGCTTCCGCCATACGATGACAATCTTCCTTCTTCTTGAAGGCAGCACCAGTTTCGTTGTAAGCATCAATAATCTCTGCTTCTAGACGCTTAGCATAAGGCATACCAGAGCGTGCACGTGCAGCCTGGACTAGCCAGGTGAAAGCGAAATGCTGTTGACGATGACCAGCAATTGGGAATGGAATCTGATAGTTCGCACCACCAACACGGCGAGACTTCACCTCAAAATCTGGGGAGATATTAGCCAAAGCTTTCTCGAAAACTTCTACTGGATCTTCTGATTTCAGCTTCTTAGCAGCACCTTCGAGGGCAGTATAAACGGCTTTCTCTGCAGCCTGTTTTTTGCCGTCCAGCATAGACTTGTTGATTAGTCTCTGAACTAGAATAGATTGGTATTTGCGATCTGGAGAAACTTTTCTCTGAAGAGAAGTGGTAACTTTACGTGGCATTACTTATCTCCTTTCTTTGCACCGTATTTAGAACGGCCCTGTTTGCGACCATCAACACCTTGAAGATCCAAAGTACCGCGGACAATATGATAACGCACACCTGGAAGATCTGGCACACGACCACCACGGACCAGCACTACGGCATGCTCCTGGAGGTTGTGACCTTCACCACCGATGTAGGCCCAAACTTCCTGGCCATTAGTAAGGCGCACACGAGCGACCTTACGCAAAGCGGAGTTAGGCTTCTTAGGCGTTTTAGTAGTAACCTTGATACAAACACCACGCTTCAGAGGTGCTGGCTGATTATAATAACGAGTCTTCAAGGTATTAACAATAGAACCAAGAGCTGGTGCCTTGGACTTTTTTGCAGCCTTTTTGCGAGGCTTGCGAATCAACTGATTAATAGTTGGCATTAAATTTCCTCTTTAATTATATTCTTATTATGATGATTTGCCCTAATCTTCCCTGTTCACACACTCCCAGGAAAATAGAACAGTTTATATCTCGCTCAGGTCTTACAGCAATAACCTGAACATGAAACTCTTAGTAACATTATACCACAAGCCCACCACAAAAACAACCCCGGTATTACTACCGGGGTTCGGATTCTTCATCCGCTAAGAAATCGCCCACCAGAGGGTTATTGTCCGCAAATTCTGCAAAATACTTGTCCATATGATCCTGGAATTGTTTTTGATTAGTCTCCAGACAATCGAGATATTCTAGCGCTGCTTTCTCTGGTAACTCATCGCTATAGCCATTCTTGGCTTTCATTACATTTTCTTCTAACCCGCGAATGAACATTATCTTTTCTGCGATAATCTTCACATACTCTATTGCCTCTTTCAACCAATATTTGGCATCTTGCACCATCGATGAGTCATCCGCCATATCCAAAGCCATAAGTAGTGCCAGCCTGTCTATCCGTGTTTCCAATAGCACAATCGCCTCTACCACCTGATTTTTGAGCAAATCTGCATCTGGACGGCTCAATAACTGACCAATTTGCGGATTATAACCAGAATAACCGATGAGCGCCCACTCATACAACTGCCTACAATACATCTTATCTGTGTCAGAAAACATCAGTTCTATTTCCTCATAGGCCCGTGTCAAATCCTCTGTTCTTTCTGTTAGATTATCGCGCGGATTCCATTTCATGTAATGAATCAAATCCTTCGCTGCATCTCTCGCCATATTCATCCCTCCCTATAAATGTACTTTATTTCCCTATAACTAACGCTATTATAACATAAATATCTAAAAACAACAAAAATCACCTCATATTGCAGAGGTGATTTTGCGAAATAACCTAACTTATTTCTTAGCGGTCTTATCGCGATTGATTAAGCCTTCAATAATCAGGCGAACTACTGCCCAAGCGACAATGTTCATGAGGCCTGCAATGAAAGCAATCAGAGGAATAATTAGCACACTCAAGCCAAGTGCTTGATTAAACAACGCCAAGACACCAGCAATTGCGAAAGAGATAACAGACAATGTAAAGTATGTAATCTCTAGCAAGGTTAGCTCACGGCGATCCTTGTATAGCTTAATTAACTCTTTAATCATTTTGACTCCTAATTAGCCTATATATTTCCATTATAGCACAGATTCGTCAAAAAGTCAACGGTTATATCAGAAAATGTGCTAATTTCAGCTGGGTTTCTATGATAAAAGACACAAAATACGGATAATGTGTTATAATTACAGATATGAAGACTACTGTAAAGAAAATATCAGATACTAAGGTGGAAATTAAAGTCGTTCTGGACAAGAAAGAGCTTACCCCAGCACGCGAAAAAGCAATCAAGAGATTAGCAGCCGAACTAAAGATTCCTGGCTTCCGCAAGGGTAAAGTTCCAGCAGATATGGCCGAGAAACATCTCAATCCAAATGATATCTCTCAGACTGCTGTTGATATTGCCGTTCGCGAAGCTGTCCCACAGGCATTCATATCTAACAAAATCAGCCCACTGATTATCCCAGAGGTCAATGTCACAAAAATCGTCTCCGATGAGAGTGTAGAATTTATTGCTAAAGCAGATATTCTACCAGAAGTAAAAGTTGGTGATTATAAGAAACTCGGTGTAAAAAAGCCAGAAATCAAGGTCTCCGAGAAGGATATCAATGACGTCCTAGATAATATCGCCTCCGCTTATGCCGAGAAAAAGGTGACGAAGCGCCCAGCCAAACTGACTGATGAGGTGATTATTGATTTCACTGGTAAAAAAGATGGCAAACCTTTCCAGGGTGGCTCTGCGAAGGATTATACTCTGGGCCTAGGTTCTGGATCATTTATTCCAGGCTTCGAGGATGGCATTGTCGGACACGAACCTGGCGATAAGTTCGAAATCCCGCTCACTTTCCCTAAGGATTATCACGCAAAGGAATTGGCCGGCAAGAAAGTCGTATTTGAGGTACTACTAAAACAAATTAATGAAGTTATCAAGCCAAAAGTAGATGATGAGCTGGCAAAGAAATGTGGCCCATTCAAGACACTTGGAGACCTCAAGGCTGACATCAAGAAAAACCTCACCGCTCAAAACGAGCATAAAGTAGAAGAAAAATACAAGGATGACTTGGTCAATGCCTTAGTAAAGAAGTCTACTGTCTCCGCACCAGATATTTTGATTTCCGACCAGATGAAATTTATCAAAGACGATATTACTCGCAATGCGATGTCTCAAGGTCTGCAATTTGAGGATTATCTGAAGCAAATTGGCAAGACAGAAGAAGAGTGGGAAAAAGAAGCTAAGAAAATTGCCGAAGACCGCGTCAAAGCTTCCCTAGTACTCCAAGTTCTCGCTAGAGATGAAAAGATTACCGTTCCAGATGATGATGTTTCTGCGAAAGTTGCTGAGCTAAAGGATGTCTATAAGAAATCCCCAGAAGCACTAAAGAATCTAAAAGATCCACGTGTCCGCCAGGATATTAAAAATCGCATGACGATTGAAAAGACACTAGACTTCCTCGTCAGAGCAAACGAGAAATAATATCACAACGCAACGGGCGCGTTTTGCGTTGCATAGCAAGATAGCACGCCGATTCTTGTTGCACAGCGCACCATACGCCCAAGATTTTTTCCATCACCATCCTGAGGACTAATCACAGCGTTACCACCATACCACACATACAAACGATATGATTTCGTATAATTACTGATGACAGATGACCGCCAACCTCCACCTTTCCCAACTTCATCCAACTGAGCATTGGTATAATACCCATCATACCCAAGCGATGCACCAGTCATTAAATTATCCCGTGCGGTAGCATTGGTGCGGTTGGCGGGTTCTTCCCCTCCACTGGTAGCCTTGATGCAAGATCTTATCCATTGTCGTATGTATATTCTGGCGACTATTACTGGGGTACGGGTAGGCTTTACAACCAGACGTTGTATGGCTACTACTGGTCTTCTAGTATAGTTAGTAGCACCGGTAGTTACGACCTGAATATGTATAGTACACGCCTGATTAAAGCGAATAGCCCTAATAAGCGCAACGGGCTCGCTCTGCGTTGCTCTCCAAAATTAAATACAACGCAAAATGTATCCGAAGCGCTTATTATATCTATCCGCTTTAATCAAGCGTGTATTATCTATAAACAGGTAGTAACTGCCAGAGTTACTAGCTATACTAGAAGGCCAATAATAGCCATACAACGTCTGATGGTAAAGTTTACCTGCATCCCAGTAATAAATGCCCGCATAAGTATATGATGTTGGATAACTTCTAATCCCTCTGCTTCCACTCTCATTATCCCCATACCCATAGGTAGTGAATAAGTAGGACCAGGATTTTGAGGAAACCACACTTCCGCCTGATAGCTTTGCCAACCTTGATAAAATTGTGTTTTTAGATAATATACGATGGTATCTGCTTTTTTGTAGATTGTTGTTTAATGTTTGATTCTGTTAGGAGGTGTGCTATGATGCCAATGATTTTAGCTATAACGAAGGACAATACTAATATTCTAAGTGCGGTCAGCACTTTGGCTAATTACAATGTCGCCACACTCGAAATGTGCGCTAACAAGAAAGGCGATATACTGGGAGACCGTCTATTAGAATACTGGGTTGAAGTTTTCAACCAAGACAATTGGGACGCGATGTTTTTCCCAGATGAGGAAACTTTAAGAAAATTTAAGAAGTCAGATAAAAATATGCCACTTGAAGGCGAGCTGCTTGAAGGACTTCGCATTAGTACTGCCGGGAATTTTGAATACGTCTCAAATGAAGATGCAACATTTGATGAGCTGAAACAGATGGTGATATATCGTTACATCTTACCAGTAGCGAGAAAAATAGAAGCCGCAATAAGCAATTTCACACAAGATACTGTCACCAATTTTAATATGGAGTGTTCTAAGCTATTCAGTAAGTTATGCAATGAGCTGTGGGTGCTTAATGAGAAGTATGACTATTGTGCATTTTTTGTCAATGATGATGGTAAATTAGTTGCCAATAAAACGGAATCTGACAAAAAATAAACCGTCTAACGGAACAATGAAGCCTCTAGTTTGCCTAGGGGCTTTTTGCAGCGCACTACGCGACCGTAACTTTTATTACCCATATCTTTTGGAAAGATATTTGCATTATCTCCAGTACTTAAGAAATAGGTGATGTCGGTCGCGCGAATGGTAGATGAGTGCCAACGCGAATTAATGCCAACATTATTCAAAGATGTTACATTATAAACTCCGCTATACCCAAGCGATGCACCAGTCATTAAATTATCCCGTGCGGTAGCATTGGTATAGCATCCTGGTCCTACTTATTCACTACCTATGGGTATGGGGATAATGAGAGTGGGAGTAGAAATGCTAGAAGCTATCCGTTGTCATATGTCTATCCAGGCTACTACTACTGGGATGCTGGTCGGCTTTACTACCAGTTGTTGATTGGCTACTACTGGTCGTCTAGTATAGTTAGTAGCGCCAATAGTTACTACCTGAATATAGATAACACACGCCTGATTAAAGCGGGTAGCAATAATAAGCGCCTCGGGAGCGCTTTGCGTTGTGTGACAGTGCCAAGATTCTTTCTCTCCACTGGTAGCCTTGGTGCAAGATCTTATCCATTGTCGTATGTATATTCTGGGTACTATTACTGGGTTACGGGTAGGCTTTACTACCAGACGTTGTATGGTGCCTACTGGTCGTCTACTATTTATAGTAGTTCCAATAGTTACGACCTGTATATGTATGGCTCGCGTCTGATTAAGGCAAACACCGGTAATAAGCTCAGCGGGGTCGCTCTGCGTTGTATATAAAAAATAGAAATCTGGCTATAGCGCACTGTGCGGCCAACATTTTTATTGCTACCAACTTGCGGATTGATGGCGTCAAAATTAGTGGTGCCTAGAAGTCGCGAGCTGTTACCGCTAAGGATAGTAGATGACCACCAAAAGCCGCCTACCCCAACATTATACAATAGGCCAATATCATAATCTCCACTGTATTTCAAACTTGCTCCATTCATCAAATGATCCCTACTCACAGCATTAGCACGGTAAGTACCAGCATCTGAATGCACCAATGCTACCGCACGGGATAATTTAATGACTGGTGCATCGCTTGGGTATAGTGGGTATTATAACGGAGTTTCATTGCTTGCTGTCGGCGAATATGGATATTGGTGGTCATCTACCATCCGCAATGCCAATAGCTATTCATATCTATTGCGTATTGGCTATGATAACATTGGGCCGCAATATAGTCTTAATAAATATGTCGGTCGTGCCGTGCGCTGTCTTCCAAATCCTGGTCCTACTTATTCACTACCTATGGGTATGGGGATAATGAGAGCGGGAGTAGGGGAGCTAGAAGCTATCCGTTGTCATATATGTACTCCGGCTATTACTACTGGAATGACATGGGTAAACTTTACTATCAAACGACAGGTGGTCTTTATTGGTCATCTAATACGGTTAGCAACGCAAGTAGTTACGGCCTAGGCATGAATAATATACGTCTGGATAAAGCAGGAATCAATAATAAGCGCCGTGGGAGTCCTTTGCGTTGTGTGGTAAGCAACGCAGAGCGAACCCGAGGCGCTTACTATCGCTATACGCCTTAATCAGGCGCGTACTACCCATACGCAGGTAGTAACTAGAGGTGCTACTAACTATACTAGATGACCAGTAGTAGCCAACCACCGTCTGGAGGTAAAGCCTACCCGTAGCCCAGTAATAGTAGCCAGAATATACATACGACAATGGATAAGATCTTGCACCAAGGCTACCAGTGGAGTCGAATGAAGACCTCAAACACCAATGTCGCGACAGGGCCCACAAAATGTGTCTCACTCAAAGGTATACAAAAAATAGAATAGGAAAGGCAAGCCTGAGGAACTTCTATTCCACTATCCCACTCAAATACGACGTCCGAATATGCCGCACAATATCTGTTTCGCTAGCTCCTAGTTTCACACCAGGATTAAAGATATTCTTCGGGTCAAAAGTGTCCTTGATTCTCTGGTATAATTCTAGTTCTTCCTCTGTATGTAGACTATTTGTCACTAGGGCCTTTAGTCTACCTTCTGGCGTGCCACCAGTAATAGAGCCGCCGTGTTCACGTACCAAATCATCAAATTCTTTCAAGAACTTCAGCACGAACTGTCTGCCTTCTACAGAATTGAGCTGTATGTCTGGACGAATAGAATAATTACTAGTAGAAAAAGATCCATATACTAGCAGCTCTTGGTCATAAGTTTTTTCCACGGTCTTTAGATCGGTCAGGAAATTAGATAGATGCTCGGTCGGGATATAAAAGTCATCTACAATCGCTACTCTTTCCCCTTTCACATCATCATTAAGGTAACTCCTGATAGCGGATTTGAGTCGCTTGAACTCAACTGAATTGTCTTCCGTCTCTATTACCGCCGCTGCATTATTTGGCAGTAGTTTTAGACATTTTTTCATCTTTTTGGCATTCTTGCGTGGCTTTTCGTCAAAAGCTGCTAAGACAAAATAACCCTTGTAGAACTTCGGCGCAAATAACGCTGGATCTTTTCCATGCTTTACTGCTGTCTTGAACATCCTAGCATCATACAGATTTAATTCCTTTGGTACAAGTGGCATAATATCCTGGATGAAATCCTGTGCTGCATTAATAGATTCAAAGGCCGCCACGAAATGTGATATCTCTGGCTGGAATATTTCACAGCGCAAAATCACCTCTGTAATGATGCCTAATGTCCCTTGTGAAGCATAGAATAGTGGCAACAAATCAAAGCTCTTTGTTGCATCACGCACCACCTGAGTAATCATCTGATATCCAGACGCATCTATCGTATTGCGATTACCAAGGTCTACGATCAAATCATTATTCTCCTCTATAATTTGATCCGTCTCACGGTATAACTCCCCCTCAAAAGAAGTTAAACCAGTTTTACGCGACAAATGTGGGCGAGAGTAGCGTGCCGTCTGCATAGTTTCTCCGGTAGAAATTACCGCTTCTACCTGGTCTACATAGTAGTAAATACCGTTATATTTCCCAGCGGCAGAATCAGTCGCAAAATTCGCTATGAGTGAGCCAATTGTATCTAATGAATTAGTTAAAATTGGCACTGTTAGACCATAGAGCGCCAAAGCAGAATTGAGTTGACCAAGTGTTACTCCGGCCTGTACGCGCACTAGGCGAGAGCGGTCATCTATTTCTAGAATTTTATTCATATGCTCCATAGACATCACAATCCCATCGCCTAAATCCGCACCGGTCTTGTCTAGCCCGGAACCACGCACCGTAATTGGCATATACACGCTCTTCTCTGATAATTGGTTGACAAATTTCACTGTTCGGCAAATGTCAGAGGTATTTTCTGGAATTACTACCATTTGTGGGGTAATCTTCAAAGCGGAAGCATCAGTGGAATATTTCTCTAAAATTTGCGGCGAATCAAAAACATTACCGATTAGATGTTGATTAAGATATTTTGCAATTTTATTCACAGCCCAACCTATCCTATTGTCCTTACATTCTATTTTAGCATAAGTTTTTTTATCTCACAACCAAATCCTCAAGTTTTTTGCCATCTTTTAGCACATTTAAGTCAATATACTTATCTTCGCCATAATATCCATCTAGCTCGCCCCTATCTGTATATTGCCATAAAGTCCAATCGTGGTGGAACTCCCAATCTATCGGATAGAAAATACTACGTATCCAGAGCGGATAACCACTAAAATTACCCTCCAAATATCTCTTATAAACATCTGTTTCAGCATAAATCATCGGTTTTGTACCATATCTAATTTCTAACGCGCGTAGATATGACCTTAGTTCCGTCACTACACTATTATTATCTGGTGGCTGATTCAAGTACTCCCCATATAACTCTACGTCTACTACTGGAATTAATTTCCCCTTTAAATCCCCTACCACAGAGGCGTAATTTTCTGCTTGCACTCCGCCACCACTACCGAAGGAGAAGAAATGATATGCCCCAATGAGCACTCCACTGCTGAGAGCGCTAGAATTGGCCTTTTCCCAGTTATCCGCAAAGTGTTCATCTGTATAAGCACTCCCCTCTGTCGCTTTAATATAAGCAAATTTTATCCCTTGACCGGCTAATTTATTGAAGTCCACCTCTCCCTGATAGTGAGAAATATCCACTCCCACTATCTGTTTCTCTCTAGAAACAAACATTGGATTAAGCAAAATCTGTTTATTTTTAATCAGGAAAAATAAGCTAGTCACCGCCACTGTCAAGCCTATCAAAATCAAGAGGATTATCATCAGTCTGATCTTTTTTCTCATATTACCTCCTGTTAGTCTTATTGTATCAAAAAATAACCACTAGCGCAATATACTTTTTTAGGTTGTTAGACTTTCATTTTTTAGCAAAAAGTTGTATAATAGACTAAATTATGAAACGGAAGGTCACTGATTTTATTGTTAATCATTGTTACGTAATTTTTGCCTGTTTTTTGGCACTGACGGCAATTTGTGGCATTTTAGCAACGAAAGTCAATATTAACCGCGACATTTATTCTTATATGCCAGAAAATTCTGAGACTTCCCAGGGTATAGCAATCATGAATGACGAGTTTGATTATAGTGCTACCAGTAGCTATGAAATGATGCTAAAAGATGTTCCCGCCTCAGAGAAATGGACAATCAAAAGCAATATCGAAAGCATCAGCAATGTCAGCTCCGTTGATTACGATGATAGTGATACTTACAACCGCGATCCTTATACCCGCTACAAGATTAATATCAGCGTGCCAGCCGATTCCCCCGAAGCTGCTACTACCTATGATACCATCCATGATGAATACGCCGCGAAATATGAAATCGCCGAGACCGGACAAGTATCCGAGTTTAACGGTGCTGTCATCCAAGTCGTAGTCTTGATTGGTGCCGTCGGCTGCGCGATGCTAATTCTTACCATAATGAGCGAGTCATACATAGAACCTTGGCTTTATTTGATTGCTATCATTCTTGCCGTTATTGTAAATAAAGGCACCAACATCATCTTCCCTAACGTTTCCCATATTACAGATTCAATCGCTGCAATTCTCCAAATGGCACTCTCTATGGATTATGCCATCATGCTATCTTCCCGTTACCGCCAAGAGAAACTGAAACCTGATTGCCCAGACAAAATGACTGCCATGCGCCGAGCGATGCGTTATTCTTTTGGCGCAATCTCCTCTAGTTCCGTCACTACCGTTGTCGGGCTGATTGTTCTAATCTTCATGAGCTTTACCATCGGTAAAGACATGGGACTGGTACTGTCCAAGGGTGTTATTCTCAGCCTAGTATCCATCTTTACTTCCCTGCCAGCACTACTTCTAATCTTTGATAGGGCGATTGAGAAAACTCACAAAAAAGTATTAACTCTCAATATGACTGGTGCCGGCAAAACCAGCTTCCACCTCCGCCATATTGCCCTGCCGATATTCCTTTTCATTTTCATCGGCAGTGTCTTTCTAAAAGGTAGCACTAATATCCTCTATACCGGCTCCGAGAATAACAAAATTAAAGATGTATTCGACGAAACCAATCAAACCGCCCTGGTCTATGATAAGGATATGGATGAAAAAGTTACCGAAATTTGCAAAGAATACGATGCACGCGAAGATACTACACGCGTTCTTTGTTACGGTAACACCATCAATGAGCCAGAAAAATATAATGAGATTAAACCAAAGGCAGAAAGCCTGGGCTCAGAACTGAATACCGAAGATTATCTAATCAAGCTGCTTTATTATCACTATCACAAAGATACAAAAGAACATACTGTGCAATTGGATGAATTTGTTAATTTTGTCCAAAATGAAGTACTAACCAATCCTAATTTTTCTGATGAAATCTCCGCTTCTGGCAAGGCCGATATCGAGCGTTTCTCCAATTTCGTCGTTGCAGAAAAAGCTAATCGCCTACGTAGCAAGGCAGAATTAGCTCAAATCCTAGAGATTGACAGCTCCAAACTAGATGACCTCTATGTGCTTTATCTTTCTAAATATTCTAGTGGGATACGCCTTACCTTACATCAATTTGCTAGTTTTGTGCTGAGCGAAATCGCTACTGATCCAGACTACAGCGCCATGATTTCCGCCAGTCAATATGCTGACCTTTCTAATCTCTTAAAGTTCAGCAATCCGAATATCACCCACGTACCAAAAACCGCCGCAGAACTTGCCCAAATCTTTGGCCTAAATACTACACAAGTTGAGAGGTTGTTGACTTATTACAATTACACTACCACGGATATTCCAACCACCGCCCTGACTATTCCCGACTTAGTAAATTACGCACTAAATAATGAAACTATCATCCAGGAATCCGGGCTCTCCCCAGAAGATGTGGCTAATATCAAGAACGCCATAGCCAATGCTGAGGATAATTTTGCTACCTTCCGCGCAGATTTGGAAGCTCAGTATGCAGCTTTCCTCGCTACCTTACCAGAAGACCAGAGAGAAATTGTTAATGCGAGAGTCATTGCCATCGTCTCCGAGCTAGAACAAAAAGTGAACACCATCATTACGAAGCAATATACTTACGATGATTACATCCAATTAGCAACAGAAGCTAAAGAATTTTATACCCAATTCCTCGCCGAATTACAAGCAATCAATGATCAATATGGCTTCAATCTGGATCTTTCACAATTACCAACTACGTTGTATTTTAGTCCATATCTAGAAAAATTAAAAGACGTTTATACGCTTTATCAGGCAGAAACTACCGCCAGCACTACCAGGATTTCTGCCATAGATTTGGTTGATTTCATCCTCGGTCATTTGAATGATGATCGACTCAAAGGTGCCTTTTCTGCCGATGCTATTAGCAGGCTACAATTAGCCCAATACATTATGCATAATCAATCGACACGTTATTCTTCTTACCAATTAGCACAAACTTTTGGTCTAAATGCCGAGCAGCTAAAACTCGTCTTCGCACTCTATGAATACCGCTATGTTAGTGGCGCTCCGCAACTTTCTCTCAAAACTTTGGTTAATTTCTTGAATGACACAATCCTGCCAAATGAGACTTATGCTAGTCGTCTCTCTAGCGACCAACGTGCAAAGATAGCTATTATCGCTAACCTGATGCACTCCGCTGAGGCAGGCATACGATACAATTATATTTCACTTTACCAGGCATTGTCACCACTATCTGATAGTCTGGACTTAAACCAACTCTTCCTCGTCTCCCTCTATCACGGCTCTATTTATGATTATGACGAAAATTGGACTCTAACGATTGAAAAATTCATTAATTTCTTAACTGATAATGTATTATCGGATACACGTTTTGCTACTCGCATAGATACGGAAATGCGCCAGAAAATCATTGATGGCCAGAAAACTATCCATGACGCCAAAGAACTACTAGTCGGACCAAAGCATTATCGCATGTTAGTAGAAACTAATCTCCCAGCTGAAGGGGAACAAACATTCTCCTTCATCAAAGGTCTAAAAGATCGTCTCGGCGATGGCAATAAAACTTCTTACTACCTAATCGGCGATTCCCCAATGGCCTACGAAATGTCACTTACCTTCAATGATGAGATGAATTTCATCACTATTCTAACTATGCTTTCTATCTTCATCGTCGTAGCAATTACGTTTAAGTCCATCTTCGTCTCTATTCTGCTAGTACTAGTAATTCAATCCGCAGTCTATATTGTGATGTCTTATCTTTCTCTCACTGGGCAAAGCATCTATTTCATCGCATTGATTATCGTCCAAGCGATTCTAATGGGCGCCACGATTGATTATGCTATTCTATTCACCTCGTACTACACGGAAAGTCGTGGCTATTTCCAGATGGGAATAAAAGATGCTTTGATTAACTCCTATAATAAATCAATTCACGCCATTCTGACTTCCGCTTCTATTCTAACAGTTGTGACTGCGATTGTCGGTAACTTTGCTAGCGCCATTGCTGCGAAGATTTGCCAAGCCATTTCCCTTGGCACATTCTGTGCCACCATCATTATTCTGGTTCTCCTACCAGCGCTCATTGCTACGTTAGATAAATTTATAGTTAAAAAACAGTCGACCAATTCATAGTAGCGGTAGCGCTGTGCGTTGCCACACAACGCAGGGTGATCCCGAAGCGCTTATTAAAGGTATCCACCTTAAACAGATGCGAGCCATTCATACCCAGGCGGTAACTATAGAAACTATTATAAATAGTAGAGGACCAGTAGTAACTATACACCGCCTGGTTGTAAAGTCGACCAGTAGCCCAGTAGTAGATGCCTGAATAGACATATGATAATGGATAGCTACTAGCTTCCTACTCCCACTCGCATTATCCTCATACCCATAGGTAGTGAATAAGTAGGACCAGGATTTGGAAAGTCCCACCGATTCAAATGCTGGTACCGACCACATTTGAATCGTAACTTATAACTTATTAAGACTTATTATGCAAGGAGTAAATTACTGCACCAAAGAGGCTAGCCACTGACAAAATACTACCAATTACAACCATTACTACTCGCATCTGCATAGTCTGAGTTTTGCCCATAAAGACAATCTTGTCATAGAGGAACATTGCGCGATCATTATCGTCATTCACCTCTGCAAAATGGTTATCATAATCAGTATAGGTATAGCATGGATAAGAGCCATCGCGAACGCTACCACTATCTTTTTCATCATAACAAACACCTGGGGCGTCGGAAATTGGCTGAAAATTCTTATCGTACTGATTTATTCGCCAAATTCCTTGCAACGCAATCAAAGAAAAAATCAGAGCTGCTAGTATAAACAACCCTGTTACAATTCCAATTCTGATACCTGATTTGTTTTTTGCCATTTTTACTCCTTTTTGTTTTTGTGGTGCCCGAGACTGGAATCGAACCAGCACGCCTTGCGGCATATGCTCCTAAGGCATACGTGTATACCAATTTCACCACTCGGGCCTGTTTTTATCAGTTCTGCTCGTCAATTTGACAACGAACATAAATACATTATAGCACAAAAAGACGACTATTTCTAGTCGCCTTTCCTGTTTTTTATCTGATTATATGATTTATGCTTCGTTTTTTGCTAATTTCTTCGAGGAAATATAAGCTGTAGCCAAACCGATTACCAATGCAAATGGCAAAATCTCCTCTGGGCCAGTCTCTGGAACATTATCTTTCTGCGTACTCGTAGTCTGAGTAGTAGTATTTTTTACTACCGGTGTAGTAGGCTGAGTTGTTACAGTTACACCCTCTGTTTTCGGTGTATTAGCCTCTGGAGCCTCATCACTTACACTACTGTCATCAAGTGCAATCGCCTCTTGATTACCATTCTTACTACCGACGATAGCAATAATAGCCCAAGATGCAATCCCCAGCACAATAACAGCAATAGCGACAGTGGCAATAATAATGCGCATTTTCTGTTCTTTGTCCTCTGTTGTATATGGGTTAAAATCCATCTTTATACTCCAAAATTATAACTCTATTGCTTCCATTTTATCATATTTGCCGAAAAAAGTCAATGCTTTCTAAAGTTTTATGATAAAAACGCAAGTGGTTATTTTTCCAGCCCCATTAGCTGGGAACCAAATCCTAGGGCGGTTCCCTGATGTCTTTTTAGTAGATAGGTACATGTCAGAAAAGTGTTCTCAAAGTTTACAAAAGTAGTATCTGAAGCGCGTTGAGAGATACACGTCAGGTACGCTCCAATGCTCATAGTTGCCCTAGGATTAATGTACTCCCGACCCACTTCCAGTATGCCTCAACTTGCCAGAAAATACAATCATAAGCACAATATTTTACCCCTGTTATTTTTTCTTTTTTGCTTATGATTGACAGCTGCTAAAAATTTTGCCTCAGGAGATTTTTCATAGTTTTCATTGTTGCTTCTTCCACGCATAGCGAGTGTTTCTACCATCGCGCAGGTTTCTGCAGCATAAACCGAACAGAGGAAGCTATCACTCTGACTCGCTTCCACTCACAGCAACAGATACAATTTATTGCGTCTATGCTTCTATATTTGACATTTTTGTGATACGTTATGCAATAATAATTAATTACGTAACAAAAATCATATTTTGTAAACCATATAAAAAACGTTGTGATTTTTACAACATTTATAGAAAATCTCCTGAATTTCTCTCCTCCACTGGTAGCCTTGGTGCAAGATCTTATCCATTGTCGTATGTATATTCTGGCGCTTATGCCTGGAGTACTGGTAGGCTTTACTACCAGACGTTGGATGGCAGCTACTGGTCGTCTACTATTTATGATAGCACCAATAGTTACCCCCTGTATATGAATGGCTCGCGTCTGATTAAGGCTCACACCAATAGTAAGTGCATCGGGTACGCCCTGCGTT
>JAFWHE010000024.1 GCA_017512045.1 Candidatus Saccharimonadota bacterium | reverse complement strand
CTAGTCAATTGACTAAATGAAACGAGGTGTTTCTGATGCTATATGGAGCCGTCAACCAGGTTTGAACTGGTGACCTTCGCCTTACCATGGCGACGCTCTACCAACTGAGCTATGACGGCATATTAAAATGTACTCTTTTTTTCCGCCTAAATCAATTCAGAGGTAGGACCATGGTCTTACCATGGATGCGCTCTACCGACTGAGCTATCGCGGCGCCTGCAATCATTATACCACATATGCCCCACCTGTGCTATAATAAGACTAAATAACAAGCGAGGTAATATGAACAAGAATGCGAAAAATATCATTATCGCAAGTGTAGCGGCAGTAGTTGTGGGTATTTTGATTGGGTGTGCTATCTGGAATACAGGGAAAGAGAATTTAATTCCTTTGCCAAAACCGACACTCAGCGAAGGTCAGCGTGGTGAGCTCGGCATAGACAAAAATGTCAATGAAGCAACCATTGACAAATATCTTAATCGCTCTGATAGTGTTTATTACGATATGCGTATGCTGGAGGACCCGGCAGAATATGAGAATATCGGTGGCGATAAATACTTGTCTGGTATTATCAAAGGTTTTGAGGTGGTTTCATTCCCATATATCACCAATGTCACTAACCTCCCGGCAGAAGTTGGCAGTACTTATACTGGCACAACTTTATTCACTCAAAGAGATGATGGCAATTACATCGCCAACTACAGAGAATCCATGCAAATCATTACAGATCTCTTTCCAAAGGACAAGAATATCTTCCTGATGTGTGGCGGTGGTGGCTACGCGGGTATGATGAAGAAAATGCTAGCCAAACTCGGTTGGAACGAAGAAAAAATCTACGTTGTCGGTGGATATTGGTATTATGAAGGAAAGAATATTATAGAAATCAAAGAAACCTTAAAAGACGGCACAACCTACTATGCCTTCTGGAAAATTCCATATCATGAAATCGACTTCTCTAAACTAACCAAAATCTAACAGTTACACTAATAGGAAAATATGAGTGGGAAAAAGTCTAAAAACGAGAAAAAAGCCATAGCTATTAGTGCGATTATTGTCTTCGTCGTGATAGTGGCAGCTCTGATTTTCACCTTTCTGATTGTGAATTCATCTCCTAGCAATATTCAGCGTATAGACCTCGGCGCAGAAAATTACGGTAATAGTAACATCATAGACTTAGACAAGGACTCATATGAGCAAATGATTGCAGAAAAGAAATCATTTGTCCTAATGATAGATAACCCTGGTTGTGTCACGACGGCAAATATGCGGGGAATGTTCTCCGATTTTTCTGATAATCTCAAGTTTACCTATTATCGCATCATGTGGCCGGATACTAAGGATACTAATCTACGCAATTATGTCAAATATTTTCCATCACTCATCATCATCAATAATGGCAATATTGTAGTTGCCTTGCAAGCTGATTCTGATGAAGATGCTAAATATTACAATAACTCCTCCGATCTAGCAGATTGGCTAAAAAAATATATTATTTTCCCAGAGTAATATTTACAAAACCCCTCATCTGTGATAAAATATACAGCAATATGGCAAAAAAGAATAATACTAAGCGTAAATTAGTCGGGCTAGTTTCTGAAGAATCTGGTGTGCGTGCTTATTACACAAAGAAGAACACCATGAATACCCCTGACAAGCTTTCTCTGCGCAAATATGACCCAGTACTTCGCAAACACGTTGTCTTTACAGAAACCAAGAAGAACCTCGGTCGCAACGAAGTCAAAGAGAAGAAACGCTAATCATCATATCCTACAAAAAATCTGGCAATATTGCCAGATTTTTTGTTTACTGATGATTTTTAAGCTGATTCAGGTTCTGGATGCGCCACTCAAAATCCCGTACTACATTCATGAAGTACATAAATGCATCAAATGGGGAATCGAACGGAGAGAAATACGCATGTACATCGCCATCATTCCAATACTTCGTGCACATATAATACGGGTGATCTGAGGTAGTGAGCCTACGCCAATCATCTATCAAATCCGCATCGCCAGATGACATAATCGCATCTTTCATACCGTATAGAGTATTTTCTGCCTCATGTTGCATCTCATTACCTAACCAAGCGGACAAGTCACGCTCTGTATCAGCCCAAGTCACAGTTTCTGGCATAGAAATCTCATCTACTGGCTGTTCAAGCTCCGCAGCTTCCGACACGGTGACAAATTTATTATCATATTCATTCAACCAAGAATAAATCAACTGTTCCATAAATTGGAAAATGCCGGTATCTTCCCAAATATTCTCACCAAAGGTCTCAAAATCCATAAAGAGGTTAATCAAATTACCACGTAGAGTATCCATATTAAGCCAATTCTGATATTTGTCCACTGTCAGTGGCCACTCTTTCCAGTTACGATCAGAGAAACGGAAAGCAATATCATCAGACAGACGATAATTCTTTAGGAGCAACTTGGTATTAACGCCACCAGCCACCTTATAGACGTGGTTTGGGCTACGCCACCCGAGTACCTTATCCCAACCTTCTGCCAAAACTGCCTTATATCCAACACTATCAGCCCACTTGCCGAGTTCGTCATTATAGGCAAACTCCGTATTACGGAAAACTTTCGGGCGCACACCAAATAATTTCGCGATAAGATCCGAGTGCATCTTTACCTGATTCTGAAACTCTGCCCGATCATAGAAGAAGGCCAATGAATGATAGTAAGTCTCTCCCACAATTTCTACCTGACCAGTAGAGACCAAACGTTTTAGCTGTTCCACCAAATCCGGCTCCCACTCCATAGCTTGTTCCAGCCAAATACCAGTGATAGATAGCGATACCTTAAAACCAGGATTCCTCTTAAGATTGCGTTCAAGCAAATCTAGCATTGGATGATAAGATTTCTGGGCAACCTTACGGAAAATACGCTCATTGTTTTGCTTGTCGTAGTAATCTTTCTCATACCAGTAGTTATGGTTATGTGTGACATCAAAAATGCTATATCTGCGATACCTCCAGGGTTGATGAATGTGTAGATATAGACAAATAGCCCGCATCAACTAAACTCCTTATGCTTCTCTACTTCATTATATACCGATATGATTTTTTCTGCAACATCAGACCAAGAAATTTTGCGATATTCACGTGCAATACCCTCGTGTAGGGTATGTTTCAGAGCTGGACTCTTTGATATCGCCACGATCTCATCTGCCAATTTCTCTACATCCCAGAAATCATATTCCATACAGCTACGAATCACCTCTGCTACGCCGGACTGTTTGGTCAGAATTAACACGTCGCCATGATGTGCCGCCTCCAACGCAGTCAAACCAAACGGCTCAGAGATAGAGCTCATCACAAAAATATCTGATACTTCATAAATATCTCTCAGCTGCTTGCCACGAACAAAACCCGTAAATATCACATTTTTAGAAATGCCATATTTAGCAGACATTTCTATCAATTCTTCACGCTGCTCACCATCACCAGCAAAGACAAAAATCAGCTTTGGCTCTTTAGAAATCGCCCTTGCAGCGGCCTTCATCAGGTTAGACAAGCCTTTTTGAATAGTAAAACGCCCGACCGTAGAAACTATCGTATATCCCAAAGCCTTCATTGCTTCCAGATAGCGATAATCATCATTGTCATAAGAATAAGCTGATTTCAAGAACCCTTCGTCCAGAGAATTATAAACCACATCAATTTTCTTGGCTGGGATATGATACTTTCGCACGATTAGATCTTTCGTAGCCTGAGAGACTGCAATAATCTTATCTGCCAACATTAGTCCTTCACGTTCTATAGCGTGGACTACTGGGTTACCACCATGCATACCACTACGATCATATTCTGTAGCATGAACATGAGCAATCAGTGGAATACCATAGTTCTTCTTGGCTAAAACTCCCGCCTCAAAGGTCAACCAATCATGTGCGTGAACTACGTCCGGCTTATATTCCATCAGATAATCATTCACAAAATCACAGTAATTATGCTGGACCTCTCTAATACTAATCATCTTCTCATGTGGAGCATCCGGAATGAGCGCATTATCTACATATTTAGAATCATAAGCACCTACGCCATAGCGAAAAAGCGGATCCAGCTTCATTGCGGAGAGAACGTTCATAAAGGTGATATTCTCGTGCTTCGCTTCATATGGCACCACAAAATCTATATCACAACCATCCTTTGCTAATGCTCGCGCCAAATTCAGACAGGCAACACCTAAACCTCCAGAATTATGAGGTGGCAGCTCCCAACCTAGCATTAGTATCTTCATCTTTCTAATTATAGCATAAGGACGATAAAAATGTGTAAAAAAGTTATGTTTTTTCTAAAAAATAAAGCCACTATTGGCTTTTTTGCGATAGATATGGCAGGGGCGGCAAGACTTGAACTCGCGACACCCGGTTTTGGAGACCGGTGCTCTACCAACTGAGCTACGCCCCTATCAGTACAATAATAACACAAAATATAGAATACATAAATAGTTGGTATAAATCCCAAAATCCGCTATAATTATACGTAATAGTTATGAAACGGCTTTTTTCATACCTTAGAGATATTGATGCGGCGTGGCTAGCAACTTGGAGCTTAATTTTTATCTGTTTTTTGACATTGGAAGCATTTTTTCCAAACTTTTGGGGTGTAGCCACCCTAAAAGTCGTTGGCATCGCTCTCTGTGTAATCTATGCTTGCCAAAAGTTCAGAGAAGACATCCTATTAATTGTTGCTCTCAGTTTTACGTTTCTGGCAGATATTATCCTCGCCGTCAATAACGTCTCTGTTTTTGGTGTCATTATTTTCTGTTGCGCTCAACTAACACACGTCGCTCGTCTCTCTGGTATGAAACCAAAAGTATTTATCACCGGAATACTAATGATTACCTCTGTCTTTGTAACGCTCGCTCTAATTGGCGCAGATTCAATGTTTGCTATCGCTGGAGTCTATGGCAGTCTATTATTCACTAATATCTTTTTATCCACCAAATGGTTCATCACTAAGAAGTCTGTTGCCGCCAACTGTGCCATGATAGGTTTTATTCTGTTTTTTATGTGCGACCTCTGCGTGGGGATATCATATTTATCAGTTATTGGCGCTTTGCCACCTAATTTTCAGCGTTTTGCTAATTATCTCGCCTGGGTGTTTTACTATCCATCGCAGGTTTTGATTTCCAATTCTTCCAATTATTCCAAAAAGTTGCGCCCTTAGGATTTTTTATGATACAATATTAGTATTATGGAAGGTAAAAAATCACAGACACTCTCGCAGCCACGCGCAATTTTGGTCTTTGGCGCCCCGGCCAGTGGCAAAACTACTTTTTGCGAGAAGTTTTCACAGCAATTCAGGGCTCCATATTACAATCTTAACGAAATCGCCGACGAGCAGAATTTTCCAAGGGACAAGGTGCTATACATCCTGGATTTGATTGCTCGCTCTGGTCAGAATCTCATCATCGAAGGCATGCTCAATACAGAGGCAGACAGAGAAGAGATTCGCAAGCTCTTATCAGAACAGGGATATAATCCATCTTTGATTTGGATTCAAACCGATGTTAATACAATCAAATCCCGTTTGAAGACTCGTCTGAAATCCGTCGCCAAGGCTAAGGAAGAATACGATCGCAAGATTGCAGAGCTAGAAGCCCCAGCCGAGTTTGAAAAGCCAATTGTCCTCTCTGGTAAGCATACTTTCAATACTCAGCTATCTCATGTCCTCTCCCAGTTGGCTGGATAGAGACTACTGATTCATATGATTATCCAAGACAAAGAGTTTGGGGAGGTACTTGTGCGCAAGAATCCCCTCTCGCAGGGATTGAGGTTTTCTGTGTCTACCTCTGGTAGGCTGCAGATGTCTGTGCCAAAATATACTTCCACTTTTCTAGCGAAGCGTTTTTTGAACCAAAATCGCGACCGCATTCGCGAGAATCTACCAGTCAAAGATCCATCCTCCCAGAGAGCCAGAGATGCCAAAAAGAAACTACTAGCAAAAAAGGCTAAAGAATACCTACCTTACCGCTTGGAATATTATGCTAAACTCTATGGCTATTCTTATGACAAAGTTCGCCTTTCCCATGCCGGCACCAGATGGGGGAGTTGTTCATCGAGTCGCACAATTTCGCTTAATATTGGACTGATGCAAGTTCCAGAGATTCTGCGCGATTACGTCATTTTGCATGAGCTTGCTCACCTTAATCATATGGATCATTCACCAGAATTTTGGACAGAGGTAGGCTCACATGACCCCAGATACAAAGAGCACCGAAAAAAGCTCAAAATGTTCACCCCAGGAGTATAACAGGGGTAGAACAGGAAATAAAGCATAAGAAGTATTGACTTTTTTGCATATCTGTGCTATAATGGAGTCATACAATTCATTAGGAGTGTGGAGATGTATAAAGGTCATATTAAGGATGATTTTGTCATCCTCAAGAGTATTATCACCAAATTTTTCAAGGCTAATCCTGCAGTAGAAAAAGTTGCTATTTTTGCCGCCTCTCTCGTTGTAGGTATCACCCTTGGCTCTACTATTGACCTCGCCAAAAACGCTAGTGCAGAAAGCTACATCTCTGCCACCTCTGAAACTGCCATTTCTGAGACTAAATCTTATACTGAAATCCCAACCCCAGAGAAAGCTAACATCTCTGCTATTCAACAGGTAAACGAATACACTCAGCCAAAAACTGGCGCTGGCATCCTCTATATGCCAAGTATTGGTCTTTATCGTGGCATCTCTTATGTAGCCAAAGGCGTTAACCCCCAAAATGTGATCGATAGTGGCGCTATCGCAGCTTACGCTGGCAATGTCTTGCTTGCCCACAACCCTGGCTCTTTCTCTGGCCTAGTCAATATTTATAACAGTTTTAGTAGTGGAGCTAATATCACCTTTAATTATAACGGTCGTGATTATACTGTATATGATGCAGAGATTGCCAGCCACAATGGCAAACAATATATGACCAAATATGGCGCCCGCTCCCTTAACCGCCTTTCCGAGACTAATGCGCTTGTTCTCGTTACTTGTTATGGCAATCAGCGTATTATGATTTACGCTCGCTAATTCCCGTTAGCATCCATTATTAGAAATACCATAAGAATCTCAAAAATCTTATGGTATTTTTATTCTGGTTACGTTATAATAGGTACAAATGGAGGTCGTGGAGGATTTTTCTATTAAGAGTAAGAAGACGCATCTTGTTATTTTTGCGGTTTATTTCTTGGCTGCGTTTTTCATCTTGTTGATGGGTATCAAAATCATCCAAAATATGAACACAGTTTACGCTCAAGAAAGCGCCACTGCCAGCCAAAATCTCTCCATTCCAGCTATTGGCCTGGATACACCCGTAACCACTGTGGAATACACCGGTACAGAGCTATCCGTCCCACATAAAATCGCTGGCGCCTATACTGCACACGATAACAAAACTTTGCTTTTTGGACATTCATCCACGGTATTTAATGAGCTGAAAAATCTCCGTATTAACGATGAAATTTCTTATAACGGCAAAAAATACGAAATCGTTAGTATAGAAAACAAGGAAAAATCATCTATCTCTATGAAAGAAATTCTGAAAGAAGAAACTACCGATACTATCGTGCTAATGACTTGTTCTGGCGAGCCTATACCAAATACTGATGCCGATTATACACATCGGCTGATTATTACAGCAGTAACAAACCAAAGAAAATAGTTTTCGTCGGTTTTTCCAAATCCTGGTCCTATTTATTCACTGCCTATGGGTATGGGGATAATGAGAGTGGGAGTAGAAATGCTAGAAGTTATCCAACATCGTATATACCCTCCGGCTATTATTACTGGGCTACGGGTAGGCTTTACAGCCAGACGTTGGTTGGCTACTACTGGTCGTCTAGTATAGTTAGTAGCCCCGGTAGTTACAACCTGTATATGAATAGTACACGCTTGGTTAAGGCGGATAGCTATAGTAAGCGCGTCGGGTTCGCTCTGCGTTGTGTAATTTTCTCGGCACCAACCGCACCAATGCTACCGCACGGGATAATTTAATGACTGGTGCATCGCTTGGGTATAGTGGGAATTACACTGACATGTCATTAAATAATATTGGCGCACACGGTGGCTGGTGGTCATCCATTATTCGCGATACCAACAATTCTTATAATCTAGCCATGAGCTTTAATGGAAGTATTAACTTGAATAATACAAATACTAAGCGTACTGGTCGAGCAGTGCGCCATCGCACAACGCAGATTATATCCAAGGCGTTTACTGTTACTACCCGCTTTAAGCAAGTGAGCACTAAATATATCCAGATTGTAACTAGTGCCACTACTATAGGTATTAGACGACCAATAATATCCATGTGCTAACTGGTAGTGAAGTCTACCAGTAACCCAGTAATATAGACCGGGATATATATACGACAATGGATATCTTCTAGTGCTTCTTTGCCCACTCTCATTATCCCCATACCCATAGGTAGTGAATAAGTAGGACCAGAAAAAGAGCCCTAGCAGGGCTCTTATATTACGAAATGATTGTTACGTAAAGTATGCCAGCAATCTTAGCCAGCGAAGCTGCCGAACAGCGCGCTTGGCATCTGTCATCTGGTTTTGCGTAATTTTATAATCTTCTAGTTTCCTTACTAATAGATAACGTGGAAGTTCTTTGAACATAGCAATAATATGACCGGTTAATGCCATCTCTACCAATGAACAGCCCGAGGCTAGGAACGCGTCTCTGGAATCATTATACGACTCAAAGATACTCCAAGATTCACCAATAATATCAAAATACGCAGTAGCGCTACGCGTAGGATCAATGATAAGTTGTCTCTCACCTTCATTTGTCGCGTGCAGCAGTCTGAGTCGTTCTTTTTTATTGGCGATATACTCTTTTAATTGTTCTTCACTTTCGTTTAATGTGTCAAAAAATCTAAGTTTACTCTCGGCGGTTTTGTTGTTCCTATATCGTCGCCAATCTTCTCTTACATTATTGCAAACTACCAATCCAAAACTCTCTACCATCTCGTATCCCTCCTTTTAATGTCCTATGGCATCTTTAGAAAACCACTCCGTTCTTCTATTATAACACACAATCACATTTTTGTAAAGCCTACCAGGGGCGGCCCCATCAAATCCTGGTCCTCCCTAGATTACATACTCAATCCAACCGATCCAAATGCTGGTACTAGCCGTACTAATGCTGTGAGTAGGGATAATTTGATGAATGGCGCAGGATTAGAGTATGATGGATATTACAGTGGCGCTTCATTGAATGCTGTCAATATTGGAGCAACCTGGCAATCATCTACTGTTAGCGATGACATTAAAGAATCATATAGCTTTGGCTTTAATAAAGGAGGAACCTTATCCCCTCAATATAGTAATGGTAAAATTCTTGGTCGCTCCGTGCGCT
>JAFWHE010000023.1 GCA_017512045.1 Candidatus Saccharimonadota bacterium | reverse complement strand
TAATTTAATGACTGGTGCATCGCTTGGGTATAGTGGGAGCTATGACAATGGGTCATTAAATGGTGTTGGCATAGGTGGAGCTTGGTGGTCATCTATTATCCATGAAACTATTAATTCGTATGCGCTAGGTTTAGATATGTCTGACCATGACTATCCACAAGCTTCTTATAATAAACGTTATGGTCGTGCCGTGCGCTGTGTCAATCAAACTTAGCATATCAATCTGGCGACGCAACGCAGAGAGAACCCGTAGCGCTTATTATGGCTATCCACCTTAATCAAGCGTGTACTATACATATGCAGGTGGTAACTATTGGTGCTACTAACTATACTAGATGACCAGTAGTAGCCACCCACCGTCTGGTAGTAAAGCCTACCCGTACCCCAGTAATAGTAGCCTGGATATACATACGACAATGGATAAGATCCTGCACCAAGGCTACCAGTGGAGTCAGCAGATTTACTTAAGATTTTAGTCGGATATGCTATAATAGGTGTATCAGAGGTAATACTGTATATGGCAAAAAGAAAATCATCTAGAAAAAGCCCTGCGCGTGGTAAATCTGCCCGCAATACTAGGGAAGTAGCTCCGGAACATGAGTTGCCAGGTGGTTTTTGGCGGCAAGTAATGGCTGTCCTGATGCTGGCGTTAGCAGTGTTTTTTGTAATGACTTGGTTTGGTAGTGGCGGGAAATTACTGAATAAAGTTGACCAGGGAATGTTCTTTGCGATTGGTTATGCAAAGTTTCTAGTTCCTGTATTACTAGTATATCTTGCAGTAAAGATTTTTCGCACGCCAGGGAATCGTTTACCAATTGTGATGTGGCTAGCATCTTTCTTGATGATTGCTTGGGTGGCTGGTGCGATGGGTATTCCGACCATCGGTCAAGAAAATCCTACTGGTGGCGTAATTGGCGGTGCCCTCAATAGTATGGCTACTCAGATTCTAGATCCTGGGGTGGCGGTGTTTATTTATATTGTCCTAATTTTCATTACAACGTTATTTATTTTGCAAGTTTCCCCAGTTACAGTGTTTAAGGGAATTATTAATATGTTCCGTTCTACTAAGAAGGATGAAGATAAGGCCAATGAAAAGTTGATGAAAGCTGCTAACAAAGCTACGAAAGAAGGCGATTTGGATATTCAGATTAACTCTGGTGTAGCAACGGTTGCAGATACGCCAAAGTTAAAGATTAATGCAGCAAAGCCTGCTCCTGCCAAGGCTGAACCAGTGGTAGAGAGGGCATTAGTTTCTGTTTCCGATCCAGATTGGAAGATGCCAAGCATTGATCTTTTGGAGAATAAACAATCCCCAGCTGATCCAGGTAATCACCAACAGAATGCGTTCATCATTAAGTCTACTCTGTCAGAGTTTGGCATAGATGTAGAGATGGAAGGCGCGAATGTTGGGCCTAGGGTCACTCAATATACTATGCGTCCACCATCTGGCGTGAACTTGTCTAAGATTTTGGCACGCGATAAAGAGCTGGCGCTTAATCTCGCTGTAGATAAAATACGTATTGAGGCTCCAATTCCAGGGACTAGGAGTGTAGGTGTAGAAATCCCAAATGTGAAACCGGCCGATGTGCGTCTTCGTGGCGTATTAGAGAGTAAAGAATGGAAGAGTAGTGAAGACCCACTAACTTTTGCGGTAGGGAAGGATATTTCTGGTAAAAGTGTAGTGGCAAATTTGGCAAAGATGCCACATCTTCTCATTGCTGGTACCACTGGTTCTGGTAAGTCTGTCATGACTAATACTCTTATTTCTTCATTGTTATATCGCAATGCACCATCCGATATGAAACTAATTATTGTGGATCCAAAGCAGGTGGAAATGGTGCAATACAATGACATTCCGCATTTGTTGACACCTATTATCACTTCTGTTGACAAAGCACTTTCTGCTATGAAGTGGGCTGTTAATGAAATGGAAAGACGCTACACCCTAATGGCGGAAGAAAAAGTAAAGAATATAGTTGATTACAACAAGAAGATGGCAAAAAAGGATGGTACTGCCGTTGTTAAAGATGAGGATGGCAACGAACAGAAGCATGACGGTGGCAAAATGCCATATATTGTGGTGGTGATTGATGAGATGGCTGACCTCATGATGATGGCGGGAAAAGATTTAGAGATGTTGATTGTGCGTATTGCTCAGAAAGGTCGTGCAGCTGGTATCCATTTAGTACTCGCTACTCAGAGGCCAGAAGTGAAGGTTATCACTGGTCTAATTAAAGCAAATATCCCTGGTCGTATTGCGTTTGCGGTAGGGAGCCAAATGGATTCACGTATTATGTTAGATATGGGTGGTGCAGAAAAATTGCTTGGCAAGGGTGATATGCTAATGCTCACTACAGAGATGATGGGTAAGCCTCGTCGTATCCAGGGTGCCTGGGCGAGCGATGATGATGTTAATAATCTGACAGATTTCTTGCGTGAACAGCGTCCGCCAGAATATAATGATGAAGTTATCTCCCAGTCAGTTCAGATAAAGGGTCTTGGTCCGTCAGATGGTGGAGCAATTGGTGATCTTGGTAGGAAGTTTGATCCTAATGACCCAGTAGTAAGAAAAGCCGTAGAAATTACGCTTCAGAAGGGTAAATTCTCCACGGCTAGCTTACAGGCTTATCTCGGTAAGGGGCATGGTTTCGTGGCAGGTCTTGCTATTTGGTTAGAACAAATCGGCGTGATTGGCGAGCCGAATGGTAATAAGCCACGTGATGTCTTGATTTCTTCTATGGAAGAATTTGATCAGTTGGCTGGAGCATAAATCCTCAAATCCTGGTCCTACTTATTCACTACCTATGGGTATGGGGATAATGAGAGTGGGAATCGTAGCACCAGGAGTTATCCACTTAGCTATATGTATTCTGGTACTTATCGCTGGGGGTATGGAAGACTTTATTTTCAGGCTAAATCAGATGCTGGTTTATATTGGTCATCTAGCGTAGCTTCTTACAATAATATGTATCGTCTGCATGTACATGGTACTCGTTTAATAAGTACGACTGTCGACAATAAACGAGACGGTTTCACTCTGCGTTGTGTAATGAGCTCAATGTAGATGATGCTCATATTTTACAATTTAGGACATCTGTCCGAAAAATTAGCAGAAACTATCACACATAGTACATCTTTCCAAGCACGAGCATATTTAACATCTCAGATAGTAATTTTATAGGGGGAGTACATAACGGAAAGTAGATGTATTGTTGATGATAATTGGAATTTATATTACATAGCATAAAAATGATTCAATTAAGCACAAAGCTCCCCACAACACAAGCATTAGGATGATAGAGAATATGTAAATAGCTCATGCTTTTGTTTTTAATATTTCTGAGTAATACTGAGAGTGCGGGCCGGGATGAAGATTTGGCGTCTTTTGGTTGGATCCTGGCCCAAGTAATATTAACCAAGGCAAAGGCTTGCAAAATCCACAAAACTGAGGTATAATTATAGGGATAATATTAAACGCTCAGCAAGTGGGTCTAGAGCCGCATTTGCTTTAACCAAAGGAGTATAATAAAGTGCGCCAGTATGAACTGACAGTGTTGATTCATCCTGATTTAGAGATGAATTTACAGCCAGCGCTAGATAAGATTGCAAAAATCATAGAAAGTGCCGGTGGAAAAATTACAAAAGAAACTAACGAAGGCAAAAGGCATTTAGCTTATCGTGTCTGCAAACAAGATTTTGCAGTTTACTACTATTATGAGTTAGATTTGCCAAACGAGCGCGGAGTCGCCAAAAAAATCAACGATAGCCTCGACATTACGGATGAAGTTATCCGTCATCTACTTGCGGTAGTTGACGAAAATCGTCTCAAAGCAGAGGCAGCTCGTAAAGCACAAAAGGAAAATAATGAAGCTGAGGATGATGATTCCGAAGCAGAGGAGGAAAAGTAAAGAATGGCAAGAGGTTTTTCTAAGGTAGTTATTTGTGGTAATTTAACAAGAGATCCAGAAATGAGGGCGACGCCTTCTGGTGCGCAAGTGGCGAGTTTCTCTGTAGCAGTTAACCGCGTTTATAAGGACGCAAATGGCTCACAAAAGGAAGCAGTATCATTCTTCAACTGTTCTGCTTGGGGCAAACTTGGTGAAACAATTGCCCAATATGCAAAGAAAGGGAACGGTATTTTACTTTCTGGCCGTCTAGATCAAAGAAGCTGGGATGACAAGACATCCGGTCAGAAACGTTCAGCCGTGGAAATTGTAGTTGAAGATTTTAACTTCATTGGTGGCGGAGATAATTCCTACTCTGGCGATGATAGTGGTTCATCAAAGAAGTCAAAGTCATCTGCTAAATCTAGTAAATCCGAGGATGCTGGTGTTTCAGAGGAAGTAATTCCAGATGATATTCCAGCCGATGACGAAGGCGAAGTTTCTCTAGACGAGATTCCGTTTTAATAATAATTTAAAGAAGTGAGAGAAAATAATATGCATAAAACTAAAAGTGACCCAGGTCTATACTTTGATTATCGTGATGTAAAGACATTACAGAGATACATTGATGCTTATGGCAGAATTGAGCCTATTGCTAAGACTGGTTTGTCTCAGAAGCAGCAAAAACAGCTGATGACAGCTATCAAGCGTGCACGTCATTTGGCTTTGTTGCCATTTGTAGGCTAGTATCTATAATAAAAGGAGATCAATATGTACGGACCAACGGATTTAAAGAAAAATGTGTTGATTACTTTGGATGGACAGCCATATAAAGTAGTTGAATACTCACAGAAGGTTATGGGCCGAGGTGGCTCTATCGTCAATGTCAAAGTCAAGAACTTGATGACCGGTGCGCTTTTGCCAAAGACTTTTAAGGGTCAAGAAAAAATAGAGCCAGCAGAGGTTACAACTAAAAAAGTTCAGTATCTCTATAAAGATGATGAGAAGTTCTATTTTATGGATCCGGAATCATTTGAACAATATGAACTGAATAATGATATGGTAGGTGACATGTCAGACTTTATGAAGGATGGCGATGAAATGGAAATCCAGTTCTATAATGGTACGCCGATTAATCTCGTTTTGCCAAAGAATCTTTGGTTGAAGGTTACTTATACTGAGAACGCTGTTAAAGGTGATACTTCTACATCCGTAACAAAGGATGCTACCCTAGAAACTGGGGTGGTAATAAAGGTGCCAGCCTTTATTAAAGAAGGCGATGTTGTCAGTGTAGATACAGAAACGCGTGCTTATCGTGAGCGACAGGGTGGCAAGTAATTTTGTCAGTAGGGCAGAGAACAAGCTAAAAGATGCTGCGGAAGCGTTCGGGTTTGATTTTCGTGGCAAAGTAGTATTAGATATTGGCTCATCCACTGGTGGATTTACGGAATATGCGCTTTCTCGTGGTGCTAAAAAAGTGATAGCTATTGAGAAAGGGACTAATCAGATGAAGTCCCCCCTCAGGCTGGACAAGAGAATAGAATTGCATGAAAAGACAGATATTTTCGAGATAACAACGCATGATGTTATTGTGCAAGCGCCAGATGTCATTCTGGCAGATGTTTCTTTTGTTAGCTTGAGAAAGGTGCTTCGGCATGCAAAAAATCATTTCGCTAATTCGCAGACAGATTTTTTAGTGATGCTTAAGCCACAATTTGAGGCAAACGATAGCCAACTTAACAGAGGTGTAGTAAAGAACGAAAAAATTAGGCGTGCAATTATTCATGATTTTGAGACTTGGCTCAAGAATAATAATTTTCTCATTTTTAATAAAAGAGATAATGACTTTTTTGGTAAAAATGGCAACCAAGAGAGATTTTATTGGTTGAGACTAGCTAGCAGTGTCAAATAGAAGGTAATTTTGAATTTTATTTCTTGACACTCTAAGTGCTTATGCCTATAATAGTAGTATGAACTTGTTGCAAGGAGTGGGCGAATTCTTCGCGTTAGATATAGGTACGAGTGCGCTGCGCTTGATACAGTTGGATGGCAATGCCCAGCATGGTTTCCAGTTGTCTCGTTATGCTTATGTTCCGGTAGATCCGAAAGTTGCCCAAGATACTAGTGAAGATGGTCAGAGACGGATGGGGGAGATTATTCTTGGCGCGATGAAACAAGCTGGTATTAAGACAAAAAATATAGCGATTGGCTTGCCAGCAGGGAAGACATATACTGCAATTATTGAGGTTCCTAATCAGACGGAGAAAGAACTTAGAAAAACTATCAAATATGAGTTGGATCAGTATATTCCTATGGCGATAGACGAGGCGGAAGTCGATTATTCTATCCTTGGCCCTAGCCCAAATGACAATACCAAGGCGGAGGTGTTATTATCTTCTACTTCTATGGATTATGCCGAGAGTAGGATGGAGATGATTGAAAGAGCAGGGCTTAATGTCGTTGCACAGGAGCCAGAACCTATTGCTATGGCACGCTCTTTGGCGCCAGTTGGCTCTCAGGATGCTAGGATTATTGTGGATTTGGGTGAATCATCAACGGATTTAGTGGTTGTATATAGGGGTGCTCCACGTCTGGTGCGTTCTATTCCTGGTGGTTTGGCCGCTTTGGTTAAAACTGTGTCAACCACTCTCAACGTAAGGGAAGATCAGGCAAGGAGATTTATCCTAAAATTCGGTTTGGCACAAGATAAGCTAGAGGGCCAAGTGTTTAAAGCCTTAGATGGCAATTTGGATAGCTTTGCGCAGGAGTTAATGAAATCTGTACGCTTCTTCCAGAATAAGTATGTCGGCGCACCGGTACTTGGCATTGTATTGTCTGGTTTCGCTGGTGTGATCCCATTCATTGCGGAATACATAGAGGTAAAAACTAGTATCCAGACCGTCCAGGGGAATCCATGGCAGCTAGTGCAGGTTACACCAGAGCAACAACAGGCTTTGATGGGTGTAGCTAGCGAGTTTGCGGTGGCGATTGGCTTGGCTGAAAGGAGTAACCAATGATAGACAAGATTTTGGGTAAGCTCAAGAAAGAGTGGCAAAATACACTAAAGAATTTTGGCATCAAACCAAAGGAAAAACCAACAATGATGCTGGAACAAAGTGCCACATATGAGATTAACTTGGTTCCAGAGGTCAAGCGCCAGATGATTAAAGCTATGCGTTTTCGTAATATCATGCTATTTGTTTGTATTATCCTTGTGTCCATATTTGGCGGGGCAGTTATAGTCTCAGCTACAATCTGGGAAGGGCAGAACATCGCTATGAGTTCTCAGGATGCAAAATTGTCTGCGATGTCTAAGAAGATTAAGAGCTTTAGTAGTCTCTCCGAGTTTCTAACTATCCAAAACCAGCTAGATGATCTCAATACGATTAATAGCGATAAGAAGGTACTGTCTCGTGTGTTCCCAATCTTGAGTGTAATTTTGCCATCCGGCCCAGATACTATTCAACTTTCTGAGCTCTCTGTCGATCTCTCCACTAGCTCTCTTCGCTTTGATGGGCAGGCGGATGCTAAGGTGGCGCCGTTCTATGATTATCGTGTACTAGAATCTTTCACGAAGGGTATCGCTCTTATGAAGTATGACTACGGGCGTTATGTGACTGAAGATGGTCAAGAAATTCCAACACGTTGTATGGTGGAAACAACCCCAGAGGGTAATCTATTGATAGAAGAAGTTCCAGACGAGGGTAATAACAAAAAAATAGACAAGTATATTTATGCATATTGGTTAAAGGGTAAAAAAGGTTGTGATCCAAGCAGAGACGATTATACAACGGATGAACTAGAAGAGGATATTGAAGAAGACGAAGATGAAATCGAAGATTTGGAGGATCCAGAGCGCATCCAAGAAGAGTTTCTAGAAAAATACGATGCTATGAATGACTATGAGAAATCTCTGATGGAATCTCAAGTCACTGGTGGCAATTCTAAAGCAATGGCTTATGCTGATGTGATTAAGATTTACCGTTCTCCTAGATTTGACGAGTGGTATAAAGAAGGTTATATGGATGAATCTGGTGAGATTAGTGGGGTGGCACATTTTGCGAGTGAGTGTATTAAATATAGTGGTGTAGAGGATAACAATGGAATTACCTGGTCTTCTGCGAACGATTGCATGCTAGCCAATGGCGACGTAATCATCCGCGATTCTTCTAACGGTCGTGACTCCAGAGGGGAATTAGTGCTACGCTTCAATGCGACTATTACCTTTAATGAAGAAGTGTTCAAGTTTGTCAACAAACACGTGATGGCAATTAGTCCAACTACTCAGAACGTGACAGATTCTTATCTCCAGATTGAAGGTATGTTTGCAGAACGTGCTGCAGATTGTGCTGACACAGATGTGGTTTGTACCTCTGCCGCCACTAACTCTGGTAATTCTAATGGATCCAGCGATTCCAGTAGTTCTAGCTCATCCAGCTCCTCCAGTTCTTCAAACTCATCTAATAAATCCAGTAGCAGTTCCAGTAGTAGTAATATAGACGAGGAGGATGAATAATGGAAAATAAAGAAGTCAGTCCAAATGGCCCAGCATCGGCTAAAAGGCTAAAGATTTCCAAGACACAACAAGAGACGCTCTTGATAGCATTGGTTTCTGCTGCTATCCTTGGTATTTGCGGTGTACTTTTCGTATATTTCGTGAAATACATTAATTTCAATAATAAAGTCATAGATGCGAAAGACTCCGCTATTGTGGATTATGAGACCACAATTAAGAATATCGGTGTATGTAGTGATAAAGACAGAGATGGGAAAATATCCGATGAAGAGCTGAATAAATGCGATCCTAACAGTTTGAATAGCTCTACTATGAAGGGAACACTAAGGTATAATGTCTTAGTGGAAATGGCTAATAATACCGATTTGGAGACAGTGGCGCTGAGTAGTGGCCAATCTGGATGTTATGATGAGAACAAGCAGAAAATAAATTGGCAGAAGATATATGATAGTGCCAAGGATGATAAGGAAAAGAATAGAGCGGTCGGTATGTTAAAGCTTTGCTCATCGCTCAGGGTAATTCCAGATGCTTTGCCAGCTCAGCAAAACGACCTTGCTTTGATGACGAGCTTGAACAAAATTTTTGATATTTCTAATCACAGTCCATCTTCACTCTCTCCGTCTGGTAATGCTTCTGCTGGTAGCTCCGGTATCTCTACTATTCCAGTTTCATTATCTGTTGAGGCAGATGCGGAAACTACTTTGAAGGTCTTAGATAACATAGAAAAGTCAATTCGTACCTTCGATCTCAGAAGCGCCGTGATTTCTTGGAGTAGTCAGAACTTCCTGACTTTGAGATCGCAGGGTGTGGCATATTATACGGAAAATACAGACTTAGTAGAAACGAGAAAAACGGTCACGGCTAATAGTAACACCAAAAAGGAGTAATGAAAATGAAACAGTCTGACATTTTTACCGTAATTATAGTAGCAACAGTTGGCACAATTGCTGCTGCCATTCTTTGCAATATGTTGCTAGGTGATCCAAATGACAAAGTTGTTACGTTTAATGTTGTCAGTGTAGTTAAACCAGATTTAGCTGATCCAGATCCAGAGGTATTTAATCCGGATGCAATCAACCCGACCGTAGAAGTCTATGTTGGTGACTGTATTGATTCTGACCAGGATGGGCAATTGAGTGATGATGAATTAGCTTCTTGTGGGCGCAGTAATAAATCTTCCATAACGAAAGATACAAGTGATGGAGATTAAATGGCGCTCCTTACAAAAGAAACACAAGATAAAGTTATCAAATTACTGATAGATGAAGGCCTTGCTAACGCTGAGGCTATTAAGAGTGCGTCAGTAGAAGTAGAAAAGAACAAACAGCCCTTAATAGCATATCTAACTTCAAAGAAAATTATTAACAACGAAATGGTCGCCCATGCGACTGCAGTTGTGATTGGTGTCCAATATGTTGACTTAAAGAATGTGACAATGGATCGCGAGATTTTGCTTAATTTGCCACAAGATGTAGCAGACAGAAGTATGGTGGTTCCAGTAGGCGAAATGGGGGATCAGCTCGTTGTTGCGATGATTGATGTGACAAACGTCCAGGCAACAGATTATCTCGCTACTTTGACCGGTCGTCCGATTAAAGCAGTAATGAGTAGTGAGGAGGGAATTAGGCAAGTTCTAACACAGTATGTGGGCGATTTCTCTAGCGTTAAGCAGGCGGTTAAGTCTACTAACGCTGAGATTATGCAACAGCAGCAACAAGCCGACGTAAAGACTATCACTCAGGATTCACCAATTTCTAAAGCTCTCACCGCTATCTTGGACTTTGCAGTAAAGTCTAAAGCTTCTGATATTCATATAGAGCCATTAGAAGAATCTCTGGTGATTAGGTGTAGGATTGATGGTGTTTTGCGCCAGGTGATGGAACTACCAAAGTCAATTGAACCGGCGTTAGTTTCCCGTATTAAGATTTTGGCAGATTTAAAGATTGATGAACACCGTATCCCGCAAGATGGTCAGTTCACAGTAAAGATTGCCGATAAAGAGGTAGATCTTCGTATTGCGATTGCTCCAGTGGTTTGGGGAGAACAAGTAGTAATCCGTCTCTTGGATAAGTCTGGTACCACTCTAGAGATTGAGGATATGGGCATGACAGGCCGTGCACTGAGAATGGTAGTGGATGGTATTTCTAAGCCAAATGGTATGATTTTGACGTCTGGCCCTACTGGTTCTGGTAAGTCTACTACTTTATATGCTCTTATTAAAAGGATAAAAGATGTAAAAATTAACGTCGTAACACTAGAGGATCCAGTAGAGTATAAGATGGACGGAGTCAATCAGATACAGGTGAATGTTGATACTGGGTTGACATTCGCTTCTGGATTACGTTCTATCTTGCGTCAGGACCCGGATGTAGTAATGGTGGGTGAGATTCGTGACTCTGAAACGGCAAATTTGGCGGTACAGGCGGCACTTACTGGACACTTGGTGTTCTCTACACTCCATACAAACTCTGCTGCTGGTATTCTGCCGCGTCTGATAGAAATGGGAATTGAACCATTCTTGATTGCATCTACTCTGAATACTGTAATTGGTCAGCGCTTGGTGCGTCGTGTTACGCAGAAGAGAACTACATACGCATCCTCAGAGATTCAGACACAAGAAATTAATACTATTATTGGTGAGTTACTCCCGAGGAGCCAAGATCAAGTAGCAGCGGTTTCTGAGAGCTTAGGTTATCCTGGGCTACCGGTGGCTAATAGAAATGGCTATACATTAGTAAAAGGTTTTGATGATAAAGAAACGCCAGGTGGTTACAAAGGGCGTGCTGGTTTATATGAGACTATTACGGTTGATGAGGATATTCAGAAATTAATTGTAGCGCACGCAACGGCGAATGATATTATGAAGGTAGCAAAGGCTAAGGGAACAGTAACAATGCGCCAGGATGGTATGCTAAAGGCTCTGTCTGGCATAACAACTATAGATGAGGTAAATCGTGTTGCATCGGATATTGCGTAATATTTCTATTGAAAAACATAAGAGGAAAGTGATATAATATAACCATGGATAATAGTGGGCAAAATAATCAGACAAATATACCAACACAAATGGGCGCAACGACGCCTCCAGCTCAAGCTGCACCTGTGGCCGCTCCTGCTGCTGCCCCAATTCAGTCGGCTGCTATGACTAGCACTACACCTATATCTACAGCTGGAACTCAACCATCTGCTCAGGCAAAGGACGACTCTACCAGCCCACTGCTGGCCTCTGCCTCAGAAGCTCCTAATAAGGAGATGAGGATAGAGACACTCTTGGAAGAATGTGTAAAGAGAAATGCATCAGACCTTCATATTCAGGTTGGCTTGCCGCCAATTTTGCGTGTAGATGGTGCTCTAATTCCGATTGCAGGTCTTTCCGTACTAAAAGAAGATACTGTGCAGAAGTTGGTGTTTGCCACGCTTGATTCTGAGCAACGTGAAACTCTCGCTAAGGATAAGGAGTTTGACTACTCGTTTGCCTTTGGTACGGCAGCGCGTTTCCGCGTTAACGCCTTCCAAGAAAGAGGCAACCTAGCTGCGGCCTTCCGTTTAATTCCGAACAAGATGCCAACTCTAAGCGATTTAGGGTTGCCGCAGGTTATTTCCACGTTTGCCGATTTTCCACGTGGTTTAGTTCTTGTGACTGGCCCTACTGGCTCTGGTAAGTCTACTACGCTTGCTGCGTTGATAGATAAAATTAACCAAGAAAAATCTGTTCATATTATCACGATTGAGGACCCAATCGAGTTTGCACACAAGTCAAAGCGTTCTGTCGTGGTTCAGCGTGAAGTGCATTATGATACATTCTCATTTGCTAGGGCGCTCAAGTCTATCTTGCGTGAAGACCCAGATGTAGTACTCCTTGGTGAGATGCGTGATTTAGAGACTATGGCAAGTGCAATTACTATCGCAGAAACGGGCCACTTAGTATTCGCAACACTACACACAAACTCTGCTGCACAGAGTATTGACCGTATGATTGACGTTTTTCCAGCGGAACAGCAGCCACAAATCCGTTCGCAGCTATCGGCTATTCTAATGGCAATTTGTTCGCAACGCTTGATTCCTGCTATTGGTGGTGGCCGTATTGCGGCCTGTGAGATTTTAGTGGCTAATACTGCAGTTCGCTCAATCATCCGCGAGGGAAAAACACATCAGTTAGATACTGCCATTCAGACTGGTGTGAATGAGGGTATGCAGACTATGGATAGAACTTTAGCGAAGCTTGTACATGCTGGAACTATCACTTATGATAATGCTCTGGAATATGCAGTCGATCCGAATGAATTTAAGAGATTAGCGAAAGGCTAATAAATGCGCCGTTTTAACTACAAAGCGAGGGATAGCAAGACTGGCAAGGCTGTTAAGGGTGCTATTCAGGCTGAAAATGAGATGTCAGCTGGTAAGCTTTTGTTGGAACAAGGTTATGTCCCAGATTCCATTATAGAAGAGGATACTAATGGATGGATAGGAAAGATCAAGACTAGGATATCTGCTAAGGATAGAATTGTCTTTACTCGGCAATTTGCTACTTTGATTGGTGCGGGTTTACCACTATCTAATGCTCTCAGGACGCTTTCTGAACAAACAGAGAGCAAGGGTATGAAGATGGTGATAGATGAGGTTTTATCTCAGGTAGAAGCAGGTAAATCTTTGCATGAGGCCTGTTCTAAACATCCAGACGTGTTTAACCAAGTGTATCTCTCTTTAATTCAAGCAGGTGAATCTAGTGGTACTTTGGACTTAGCCTTGAAACGTCTTGCTGACCAGCAGGAAAAAGATGAGAGTATGATCTCTAAAATTCGTGGCGCTATGGTGTATCCAGGCATCATTCTCTTTGTGATTATCGCGGTAGTAGTATTCATGATGGTGATGGTAGTGCCACAGGTTGCTAATTTGTATGCCGATATGGACAAGGAATTACCGACTGCTACGCAGGTGTTGGTAGCGATATCTAATTTTGTGGTCAATCAATGGTATATTATCTTGATATTTCTCGGTGTTTTCGTCTGGATTTTTATACAGTTCAGAAAGACGGAGACTGGTATCCGGTGGATAGCGTCATTTAAACTGCATGTGCCGATTTTTAAGAATCTCTTCCTCAGACTTTACAATGCACGTTTTGCTAGGACAATGCAGATGCTGCTTTCTACTGGTGTATCATTGCTTGATTCTATGGATATGGCAGGTGAAGCTGCAAACAATGTGGTATTCTTTGAGCAAATTAAGATGGCAGAAGAGAAGGTCCAAGGCGGTAAACCACTTTCAACTTCACTCAAGGATAAACTATATATCATGCCACTAGTGCCACAGATGTCATCCATTGGTGAAGAATCTGGTAAGATTGATGAAATGCTAGGCAAAGCAGCGCAGGTCTATGAGGATGAGCTGGATGAGCAGATTGCAGCTATCTCTACAATGATTGAACCAGTTTTAATGGTGATAATGGCACTCTTGATTGGTTTTATCGTTCTCGCTGTTTTGATGCCGATTTACTCTCTTGTCAGCAGCATTGGATAATTATGATAGAATATAAATATGTATGATTTGATTATTATTGGTGCTGGACCAGCTGGATTAACCGCAGCACTATATGCACTGCGGGCCGGGAAGAAAGTACTAGTACTAGAAGAAAAAGCCTATGGTGGACAGATTATTAATGCCCAAAAGGTAAAAAATTATCCAGGGATCATAGAGGTTTCTGGCAAGGATTGGGCGATGACATTATTCCAACAGGTAAAAAACTTTGGTGGAGAAACAAAGCTGGAAAAGGTAGTTTCTCTAAAGGTCGATGGTAGTGAAAAGATTATTATGACTGACATGGATGAGGAATACCAAACAAAAACCGTTGTCATCTCCACTGGCACGAGGTACCGGAAATTAGGATTACCAAAAGAAGATGAGTTGGTTGGTAAGGGCATATCGTATTGTGCTACTTGCGACGGTAATTTTTACCAAGATAAAGACGTTGCAGTTGTTGGCGGTGGCAACACTGCTCTGATGGACGCTATATATTTATCTGGGATTGCAAAGAAAGTCTATCTAATCCACCGTAGAGATGAATTTAGAGGAGAGAAAATTTATGTGGACGAGGCAAGGAGAAAGGAAAACGTAGAGATTTTATTGAACACTGTCGTGACTGGATTGAACGGAGTAGATAAGCTAGAAAGCATTGGCATCTCTGGCGATAGGGAAATAAAACTCGATGGGATGTTTGTGGCGGTCGGTAATCAGCCGCATAATCAAATTTTCCAGGATGTGATAGAATTGGACGATGTAGGCTATATTAAAACTAATGATGGTGTCCATACTAATATAAATGGTGTTTATGTGGCTGGTGATACTAGGGCAAAAGATTTAAGACAATTAACTACTGCAATTAGTGATGGTGCCATTGCGGCAACTATGGCTGTCCAGGAAATGGACAATTCTTAGGTATTGCTAAAAGTCTCAGGGTAGTGTATAATAAAGACACAAAAATGGATTCGTAGCTCAGTTGGTTAGAGCGCTGCCCTGTCACGGCAGAGGTCGCGAGTTCGAGTCTCGTCGGATCCGCCATTGTATAAAAAATAAGTCCGAGAGGACTGTTTTTTGTATAATGCGAAGCCCTACTGATTTCGAGTTAGTTGTATATGCTGCTTGACTAAATGGAAGTGGTACTCTATACTATAATAGTAGCGAAGTGAGATATAATGAATAAAAAATACAAAATGTTAAAAATAGCCTTTGGGGTAGTTGCAACTTTGTTGGTGATGGCTATCTTTGTTTTGAGTATTTTTTGTTTGCGGTCTATATTTCCAGCGGGGAACGATTTTAAGACAAAAATGATCATAATTTTTATTTTATCTCTAATTTCGATAGTTCTGACTATCGCGATGATGGTCTGTAATAAGAAATTGATGCAAAAAAATCTCTTCACCATTATCTCACTCTGCGGTTTAACGATGACGATGTTGCCTTTTGCAATATGTTTCCTCTATAGCGTTGGCGTCATCGACGTCAATGGGTCGTTTAGCACCCTTATGCCTGTACTAGTTGGACTCTACATTGCGCCAGTAATAAGTCTAACTACGGCAGTCACACTTCTTGTTGCAACTTTTCACAGAGAGAAAACTACAAATAGAAAATAAAGAGTCGGTCATATTTGTCGAGTCATAATCTTGGTATTTGTGATGAAGGGGTTGGTACGTAAGAACGAAGAAATTAAAACTATGGCCGAGGCGGTTGGCGATCATAGAGCAAGCAAGGGAAGTGAGCCGAGAAGTGTCTATGGTAAGATTGTTTCGTTTGCAGACAGGAACACATCGACAGACGACATATTAAATATTCTTACAGGCTAGCTCACTATCCAGGGTGTTCATCGGAAAAGACAATTGAATCATCTGAAAGCATTTAGCTGAAAAATTTGGTAAAGGTGGATATGTAACTAAGAAAATTTATTTTGAAGATCCGGACTATGGAAGATATTTGAAAGAGGCGGCGGATTTAGCCGCAAATAAGGCAAAAGTAAATAATATATAAAAAATGGAGCCGTTGGCAGGGATCGAACCTGTGACCTGCTCGTTACGAATGAGCTGCTCTACCAACTGAGCTACAACGGCACTTACAATATTCTACCATAGATTAGTGGAAAATAAAACTGAATAAGCCAAGAGAGATGGCTAGCATAATGAGACCTGCCAGGAGTACTCCACACATTACAGCGGCGACTGTTTTCTTAAAATCTAGGTTTAGGAATGATGCTGCAAGCGTGCCAGTCCAGGCGCCAGTGCCGGGTAAAGGAATACCAACGAATAGGAAAAGAGCTACATAGATTCCAATGCGAGTCTCTTTTTTTGTGTCGCGCTTGTTTTTCTTATCTAGTAGTTTATGACCAGCCTTTTCGCCTTTTTTTAGGCACCATTTGCAAAATTGGCGGAGTGGCTTCCATTTTTTCTGTGCGCCCCATTCCAAAAATCTGCGAGAGAATTTGTAAATAAATGGTACTGGAAGCATATTTCCCAATACGGCAATAATCAAAGTTAGCCATTCTGGTAATCCAAGTCCCACACCGATTGGAACTGCACCACGTAATTCAATTAGTGGTACCATTGAGACTAGAAATACGATAAGAAGATGTAAGATATTCATACGTTAATTAGACCCGTCAATCCTTGTTGGCTTCGGTGTAGTAGAAGTATTTTCAGTAGAGTTGGATGTCGTACTAGATTTGGCGGAGCCACCACCGTTGATTAATCTCTGTCCAGATAGAATCTCTTGGATTTTATTTTTGGCGGTCTCTACAGTGGTTAAATCTGGATACATTACAGAGAGATATTGATAAGGATAGCTATGTGTGAGTGCACTACCAGTAGTGCCATCTAGATTATAGGTCGTGATAGTCCATGGAGACATATTATCTAGTTGCATATTAGCAAAGCTTGTAATGTCATTAGTTGTAAGGGTAGTTTCAAATGAACCGGCGAGCGCATTGAGAATATCGGAATATTTTGAGACGAGCGTATTACTACTAGAAACTTTATCGAAAATTTTCTGAATGACTTGTTCTTGATTTTCACCACGGTGACGATCGCCAGATTCATAAGCATAGCGTTCGCGAGCAAATGCTAGGGCACAATCGCCATTAACTTGGTTGTCGCCAGGATGGAATACACAGGACTTGTTAGTCCAAGCTGTAATATCATAGTTAACATCGGAGTTGACTGTAATTCCACCGATTGCATTGACTAAATTGATTACCGCATTAAAGTTAACACGTATATAGTGATTAAACTTGAATCCGAGCAAATCCTCTATGGTACTCATAGAAAGCGCAACACCACCAAGAGAGCCAGCGTGAGTAAGCTTGTCTGGCAGGTCGGCGGTACCATGAAGTTGGACGTAGTAATCACGCGGAATAGCTACGAGTAAGATATCACGAGTAATTGGATTCACTACCATAACGATATTAACGTCACTCAAACTAGTACTAACCATTTGCCCAGAGCGAGTGTCAATACCAGATATATACACGATGAAACTTTCTTTTGTAATATCGGAATCACTAGTGAGGTCAGTTTTTTCTACAGGGACTTTTATCTCCCCGATAATTTTCACCTTTCCTTCGTAAGAGTCTCCCTGCTTCTTATTATGAGACTCTGGGTCGCCTGCTGTCTGAGTAGAATATTCCAGCGCCATTTCATAAGTGCCAGAATTGAGTAGCCCAATATAACTATCATCTTCCATTACGGATTTCATGATGGTGCTGGTATTTTCGGCGTATTCTACTGTACCGCCAGCTTGCTCCTTGACAGCTTTTTCTAGTTTACTAGTGTCGACGAAGTCGGAAACACTATGGAAGACTTTGCCTTTTACATCTGACAGGGAATTATAGGATGAATCTTTTTTGACGAATACATTATAAATAGTGTATTCAGTTTTTTCTCCGAGGTTATCGTCCAAGAATGACATGGTTTCGTTGATTTTTAGGAAACCAAAGATACTACCGACAATAATAGCTATTCCAACCAAGTTAAGTAATGTAAGGACTAAGAGGTGGGTCTTTCTGCGGAATGATTTGAACAAGAAGAAAATACTAAAGAGTGAAGCTGCTCCTACTGCTGGCCAAAAGAATTTGGCAGGAAGAATGTTGGTCATAGCAACGCGTACTAGTAGCGCCGCAATGGCGCCAAATGTAGAAATGGCAATTATTCTGCTGATGATTCTGTATGGCAAAGCTCTACTTCTGGATTTTCTAGACTTGGAATTAGTTTCTGCTTTGGTTTCTGCTGGAGTCTGCACATTATCTTTTCTGGCAGTCTGGCTTTCTGACTTTTTTGCCTCTGCTTTGATATTCTCTTCATTTACTTCTTTTTCTGCTTCAGCAACTAGTTTTTCTATGTCCTCATCTGCAACTTCTGCAGAATAGTTTTCGGTAACAGGTGATGAAACTGCAATAGTAATGTCATGCGCAGAAATCTCTGGTTCGACTATTTTTATAGATTTAGCTTCTTTTTTTATCTTTTCCTCTGCTGCCTTCTTGGAGCTAGTGGTTTTCTTCTTAGTGCGCCTGACAACTGGTTTTTCATCATTAGTAGAGGCATCCTTGACAGTAATTTTTTTGCCAGGTTTTTTGGTAGACGATTTTTTTCTGTTAGATTTTGTTGATGTCTTATTGGTATTGGATTTTTTCTTTTTGGCAGATTTTCCTTTGTTTGGAGCGATAGAAAGCTGGCTTTCATCGGCTGATTCCTTTTCATCAGCAATAAAAGCTTCGTTCACTAAATTATCATCTTTTTTGTTGGCTGATTTCTGATCTGCCATGAATTCTCCAATTTAATGTAATTATTATAGCATAGAACGGTGGAGAATGAAAATGATTAAGTAAATAAAACTGCTAGCGTTTTTGTAAAAGATACCTCAATGGGCATGCGACAGTAATTGCCCACTTAGTTTTAGCGCGGCTTCGATTGCCTTGTCCATATCCCAATAACGATATGCACCCAACCTGCCACCAAAAATCATGTTAGGATAATTTTTCTGAGCGAATTTTATATATTTTTGGTAAAGTTGTTCCGACTCTGGCGTATTGATAGGATAATATGCTTCACCGCCTTTCTCGTAGGTGGCCGGATACTCGCGGCAGAGAATTGAACCATGTTGTTTTACTATATCCGGCTGGTGAATTTGATAGTATTTATAATCGTGAGTACGTGTGTATTTTATGTCGTAATCAGCTTCATTAATTACGGCTTGACCTTGAGAGTTATTAGTTTTTTTCATCTCAAATCGTAAGCTTCTATACGGTAGCACCCCGAATTTATAATCGAATAGTTCATCTATCTGACCACAATAAATTATAGTAGCTGTTTTTGGTATCTCCTGTGCTACATCGCAAAAATTAGTGTTTAATTTGATATCTATTAAATCAGAAGAGAGCATATTCCCAACAAGTTTTGTATATCCGTTTTCTGGAATGCCCTGGTGTTTTGCTGTGATGAAATAGCGGTTATTGTGAGAAAATCTTACTGGTATACGGCTTAAGATGTCTGCTGGAAGATTTTTTGGATTTGTATCCCATTGCTTTTTTGTATAATTCTTAAGAAAGGCAGTGTATAATTTTTCTCCAACTAATGACAAGCCTTTTTCTTCGAAATTTTTAGGGTCAGTTATGCCAGTCTTTTTCGCCTCGGATTTTAAAAATTTCTCCGCTTCCTCGCCCGTCATATCTGTTCCATACAACATATTGATGGTGTCTACGTTTATTGGCATTGGATAGAGCTTACCATTGTAGCGAGTGTCAACTGTGTGAATATAGTCGTTAAATTTGCCAAAATTTGTGATATAATTCCAGACTACATCAGATTCTGTATGGAAGATATGAGAACCGTATTTGTGAATTTCAATTCCAGTTGATTTATCAGTGTAACTGTATATGTTTCCTGCAATATGATTTCTTTTTTCCAGTGCTAATATCTTTTTACCGTTTCTAGCTAATTGTTCTGCAACAACAGTACCGAATATTCCGGCGCCTACTACTATAAAATCGTACTTGAATGCTGTCATATTAATATTATACCATAAATATTATTGTATGTAAATTATGGTTTAAATATTTCCATAATTGTGGTATAATTATAGTTAATGAGTTGCAAAAATATAGCAGTGATATTTGCTGGTGGGGTGGGGAGCAGAATGAAAACATTTGACGGCACGCCGAAGCAATTTTTGATGATAGGTAATAAGACGATTCTTGAACATACTCTTCTGAATTTCCAGAATAGTGATTATGTTGATGGAATAGTGGTTGTTATGTTGAAGGATTATATTAAGAAAACACAAGATATTTGTGCGAAGGGTGGTATCAACAAAGTGCTAGCAATCGTGGAAGGAGGAACAACTGGGCAAGAATCAATTTATCATGGTTTGAAAGCAGCAAAAAAATATTCAGATGATGATACGGTCGTTCTTATACATGATGGCGTACGGCCTATTATTGATGATGACTTGATAGAAAAAAATGTCCTTTCCGTGCGAAAGTATGGTTCTGCTATTTCTTGCGCTCCTAGTAAGGAGACGATTGTCAATATCACAGAAGACGGTATGATAAGCAATGTCGTTGACAGATCAAAGGTATGGCTAGCAAGAGCTCCACAGAGCTTTTTCCTAAAAGATATCCTTACAGCTCATGAGGGTTTTTTTGAAATGGGGGAGAAAAATATGATAGATTCTTGTACAATGATGAAAAAAGCTGGTTATCAGCTTCATGTGGTTGAGACTTTTGCGCAAAATTTAAAAATCACAACCCCAGAGGACTACTATGTAGCAAAAGGGCTTTTAGCTGGAAATAGTGGAGAATATCAACATGAATAAGACACTAGCTGATGATATTGTCGAAATTACCAACAGGGATAATTATGATTTTCTTCGCAATAGAACAGTTTTAATATCTGGTGCAACTGGTTTTCTTGGCTCAATTATTGCGAGAACAATAGTGTTTCTTAATAATAATTATCACTACGATACAAGGTTGATATTGATATACAGAACAAGGAAAAAAATCCCAGAAGATTTAAAAAATCTTAAAAATGTAAAGTGGATTGAGTCTGATTTGTCCTCTCAGCTAGTAATTGACGATGAAATAGATTATATTATCCATGCAGCTTCTCCTACGCGGTCTGAATTTTTCGTTTCTAACCCAGTTGAAACCTTAGATATAATTGCTAATGGCGCAAAGACGATGTTAGAATTTGCAAAAACTAAAGACATCCGTAAATTTCTCCTAGTTTCTTCTATGGAAGCATATGGAACATTAATGAAAACAGACGTTGATGAGAACGACCAAGGATATATTGACCTAATGTCCTCGAGAAGCTCATACTCGTTTGGTAAAAGGGCTGCTGAATTGTATTCATATTTATACTATAAAGAATATGGTGTGCCTACTTCAATAGCAAGATTGGCTATGTGTTTTGGTGCTGGACTTCCGAGCGACGACAATAGGGCACATAAATCATTTTGTGAGTCTGCAATCGCTGGAAATGATATAGTTCTTAGGTCGAACGGGGAGACGAGAATCAACTTCATTTACTCAGTTGATGCGATATGTGCAATCTTCTCTATTTTACGCGATGGCAAAGATGGCGAAATGTATAATGTTGCAGCGGATAATCCAAACTGCACCATAAAAGATATGGCACAGTATATTGCAAATCTTGGCGATGTAAATGTCAGAATTGATACAGTGGGTGACACGTGTTTTGCCCCAGTGAACGGTATGATAATGGACAATAAAAAGATTAAAAAAATCGGCTGGAAACCAAAATACCAATTTAATGATGCTATTGATAGATTATACAGATCATTATTGGAGAGGCAATAGGATAATGAAAGATTTTTTAAAAATTGTTTTTGGATGGGTCTTCTTTCATTTGTACTGGCTTAGGCCATTAGAGGATAAAGTTTCCTTTGCGAGCTTTAATGGGGAAAAATATAGTGATAACCCAAAGTATATTTCGGAAGAATTTCATAAGGCTTATCCGGATATCAAATTAGTTTGGTTTTATAAAAAGAATCGTTTTGCCAATGCTCCGAATTATGTTCAGCAAGTGAAATGGGGGACATTGGATATGATAAAGGAAATGGCTACATCGAAGATATGGGTAGACTCTTTTATGAAACCGGTCTGGGTGTTTAAAAGAAAAGGCCAATTTTATTTACAGACGTGGCATGGCGGATTAGGATTTAAAAAAATTGAAGCGGATGTGGCTGATAAGCTACCAAAGGAATCAATTAGACGTTTAAAGCATAATTCTAAAATGATTGATATGGTTATATCAAATAGTGATTGGACAACAAAAATATTTGGTAGTGCATTTTTGTGTGATGGGAAGGTATTAAAAACTGGGCTTCCAAAAAGTTCTGCATTGCTCTCGAACCAAACGATATCCAAGAAGAGGGTCAGATCGTTTTATCATATTAAAGACAACACGCAAATTGCATTATATGCGCCAACGTTAAGGGAAAACCCAAGGGAAGGGCAGTTTAATTTGGATATTGAAGAAATAAAAAAGGCTCTAACAAAAAAGTTTGGAAAAGAATGGGAAATAATAGTAAAACTCCATCCATATAATGAAGAGTTTCAGGACAAATTACATATGAATGACGATGTCCTGGATGGGAGAAAATATACAGATATGCAAGAATTAATTTCCGCTGCAGATTTTTATATTAGTGATTATTCTGGTTCAATTTTCGATGCTGCGTTATTGCGAAAGAGAATTATTTGCTATATTCCAGATGAAAAAGATTATGAAAAAGAACGAGGCCTGTATGTTAGTATTAGAGATTTGCCTTTTCCAGTAGCAAATACCAATCATGATTTATATAATGAGATTATTGATTTTGATGACAATAGTTATCGCAAGAAGCTCAGCGAGTATTATAAGATGGTTGGACTGTATGAATCAAAAGAAGCGACTAGCAACATTGTGAATATCCTAGTCAGGAAGTTACGAAATGAAAGCTAATGAGAAAAAAATATCTAAGAAGTTTGAAGGATTTTGTATTTTCTGTGCAATATCAGTCCTTCTCATTAATATAATGACAATGTACTTTGTCTATGCCGGCACTATGGACAAAACTATTTTTAGCATAGTGAGATATGCGTTGCTTGGTTTTTTGTTATTTAAGATAATAGCATTTGATGTGAAATATTATTCAAAAAAATCGTTCCTGATATGCACTGGATTTTTTTTACTTCTATTAGTTTCGTCCTTCATCACAGACGACAGACTTCTTCTTCAGTCGTATATATTAATACTTAGTATGTACAGAGTAAATATCAAAAAGTTACTCAAATGGTCTATTATCTCGATAGCTACTGTTTTCGTAATAATTGTAGCTTTGTCGCTTTTGGGGGTAATTCCAGATAGGATTTTCGTTAGGGTGAATGGCATTGAAAGACACAGCCTTGGGTTTAGGTGGTGCACCGCTCCCGCGATATTCGGATGGTCGTTAACCGGGACGTATTTATTCCTAAGGCAAAAAAATGTTAAATTATTTGAATGGGTAATACTGGCCGCCGTCAATATTATTATATTTCTAGCAACTGACACTAGATTGGAATTCATCTTCTCCATTATCTGTATCATTTTTTCCATTATGTATAAGTATGGATTATTGGCAAAAATTTCAAAACTCTTAAATATTTTTGCCTATGGATTGCCTGCGATTCTTTTAGCTGGGTCAGTATTCTTTGCGTATTCTTATAACCCAGAAATTCCAGTCCTAAAACAGATTAATGATTATTCGTCTGGTAGATTAGAGTTGAGTCACGAAGGTATAACCGAATACGGAGTTTCTCTGATTGGCCAGAGTGTTGAATGGGTTGGCCAAGCTGATATTTATGAGGGCACGGCCGATAATGAGTCTTTTAATACGATAGACAATTCATATTTGCTAGTTTCAATTAAATACGGTGTTATAACATGTGCCATCATATTAGTTGGATATATGAAATTAAACAAGTACGCATTTATGTCAAAAGATTATTATTTACTTGCCTTACTATGTTTGAGATATGTTCATGCTTTTATCGAACCGCACCTATTTTTAGTCACTCAGAACCTAATTCTATTTCTATTTGTGATAATTTTGACTGGCTATCATGGCAATGTGCTGAGAGGTGCCAATAATGAAGCATAAAGATAACAAATCAGTAACATTATTAAATATGTTTGCTAGCTTGTTTTTGCAGGCGATAACGATTATTAGTAATTTCGTAATCCGGAAAATTACCTTGGATTATTTCGGCTCTGATGTTAATGGATTGATTTCATCCCTAACGCAATTTTTGAATTATATTACACTTTTTGAAGGCGGATTAGTCCCGGTACTGCTAGCTAGTTTATATGCTCCATTGGCAAAGAATGATTCAAAAAAGGTCAGCAAAATATTACATGCTGCGAATCGCTTCTATGATCGTTTATCTGTAATATTTGTTATTTACGCGATTGCGCTAGGCGTTATTTATCCAATATTAATTAATACACCTTTTTCTTTTGGATATATTTTCTCGCTGACACTAATTATCGCGTTGTATATTTTGGCGCAGAATATTTTTAAGATTTCATGGAGGATTTTACTAAACGCAGACAAAAAAGTGTACGTAGTAGCATTCACGCAGTCATTGATGCTAATTGTTAGTACCGTTCTGTTTTTCATCGGTGCAAAAGTATTTCCAGATATTCATCTTCTAAAATTTATTTCAGGTGTAGTCTTTATTGTCCAGCCATTTATTTATAAGAAGGCTGTAAAGAAATATATTGGTTTAGTAGAAATAGAAAAAGGGGATAATTATAAAATTAAAAATCGATGGGATGGTCTGGGTATTAGCATTGCAACATTCATACATAAGAATACAGATATTGTAGTGTTGACATGTTTTTCCGGATTAATTAATGTCTCTATATACAGTGTTTATGCGATGATAGTCGAAGGTATTAAGACTATTATTACATCGGTTTCTGCCGGTATTATTCCCACAATTGGACATTTACATGCTAAGGAAAATAGAGAGGAGCTGAACAAAGTATTCTCCCTCTATGAATATATTGTTTTCTGTCTGACGACTTTACTGTTTACGCTTGGCGGATTATTGCTGGTTCCTTTTGTCGCTTATTACACTACTGGTGTCCAAGATGCAAATTATAATGAGCCAATTTTTGGAATAATATTGTTGATGTCTGAAGTAATATTTTGTTTGAAAGAGCCTTTCGTGAATCTAGCTTATGCGTCAGGAGAATTTAAGAAGATAAAAGTCCATGCATATATTGAAGCAATTATTAACATTGTTTTGTCTATTGTGCTTGTACAGAGATTAGGACTTATCGGAATTGCATTAGGCACTTTGGCTGCTATGACATATAGAACGGCATTCCATATAATTTTCTTACGAAAAGAAATATTATTTAGACCTATAAAAATTTTTATGAAAAAGCTAGTTAATTTTTCTCTCGTAAGCCTGCTAGGAATTACAATCTGTCATTTCTGTTTTCCCATCAGTGGGCACACTCTAGGAGAGCTAATTTATACTGGGCTATTGTACTTTGTCATCCTTGCTACTTTGATAATTATTGACAGTACTATCTTTTATAGAAAAGAATGTAAATATTTGAAGGATTATTTAAAGAAATTATTTCTCGTAAAGAGTAACTAATTTTTCGAAGTTTAGTCCGTAGCCTGCTTTTGCAACTGTTTCTGATTGATCGGAGCGACTACATCCGTAGTATTTCATTACTTCTTTTGCCCACTTTTTCTTATCTGCCTTTAGGTTGACCATGGTACTTTGGCTTATAATGCCGACTTCTTTGCCAAGTGTGCTAGAGAAAACTATAGGTAGTCCAGATGCTTGCGCTTCAATCGCGGCAATGCTGAATCCTTCATATAAAGAAGGGAAGAAGAATACATCCATTGCTTGTAACAGCTCTGGGATGTCGTTACGTTTTTCTAAGAGAATTACCTTATCCCAAATGTTGAGCTGCTGTGCTTTCTCTATGATATTGTTCTTTAAACTCCCCTCACCTATTAGCAATAATTTTGAGTTCGGATTATTCTTTAGGATTTCTGAGAAAACTTCCAATATGAAACCATGATTTTTTTGCGTTTCAAATCTACCAATATTCCCTATAACATATTCATCTGGCTTTATGCCTAATTGCTTCCTACATTTTTTTCTAGTAGCCGTGTTAAAACTATATTTTTGCACTTGTATACCGTTATTGATGATGTCATATTTCTGCCCAGTAGGATATCTGTATTTTGCTGCAGAATCAGAGCAACCTAAAACATAATCTGCTTTTTTCCAAAAAGGACCAAATAGTTTTATGACTACAGAATGCCTAAAGGATGGTAGGCCAGAGCTATGTGATTCAACGAGTACCTTTTCTACCTTATGTTTTTTACAACATATTGCACCCATGGCCAAACAGAAAGTACTACAAGAATTAATATGAACAATATCATAATGATGCTTAGAAAGGTGTTTAGAAAACTTTATTAAGAAAGTAATATTTTTTGTGAATCTTTTGAATGGCATATCGTAGTGATAAATTACATTTTTGTTTTCATTTAGACAATCTTGTGCTGCATCATTATCAAGCTTGAAGGCTGTAAAAAAGTCACAATTATATTTTTCATGGTCGAGATAATTGTAGACATTAAGTAGAAATGATTCTTGCCCGCCGCGATAGAATGTTTCACCGAGTGCGAGAAGCAAATTAGTCTGCGGATATTCTATGCTTGGTCGAAATTTTCGCCCAGTTTTAATTGCATCATTAATTATTGTTAGTCGCTTTTGCTTTTCGGTTTTGGATAAGTTTGACTTCTTTAGTCTACGTTTATGGATAAAAATGCGCAGTTTAGACAAAATAGCGCCACGAATTCCTTCTCTTCTGTATAATACTGCATCATTCCTGTATAGATATTTGAATCTATCAATCCTGTCGTCTTCCGCAGTATCTATATTGGCCCCTAGATTAGAAGATGATTTATGTGTAACTACGCTTGAAGAAACATAGTAACACTTTTTTGCTCTAGACAGCCTTCTGGTATACTCCCAGTCATCTGTCCAGATGAAAAAATCTGCTATAGGAAGACCATATTCCTTAATATTCTGACATGGAATAAAAAGGGAAACAAAAGATGCCATGGCAATTTTTTGGTAGTTTGTATCGAAATCTTTTAGCCAAGTAGCAAACGTTTTCTTCGGAATATTCATTTTACATACTGTCCCATCCTTCCATAGAACTTTACTAGATAGAAAGCCATAGTTTCCGTGGAATTTTTTGTCTGCCTTTAATAATTCTATAAGGCTATCTTTGTGGACGATACAGTCGTCATCCATAACCCAGACAAAATCAGTTTTTAGCTGGACAGCTTTCTTTAGACCAATGTTAAATCCACCAGCTCCACCCAGGTTTCTCTCAGATTTATAGTATATTATCTTGTTTGATTTTAGCTCTTGTGCAAATTGTTTTTTGACTAGCCTGTCTGTGCCATCTGTTGATGCGTTGTCAATTATTAGGATATTACAATTAGTATAATCTTGACTTAGCAGTGCCTGTATTGCCTCTGCCAAGAGCTCTTTGCGATTATATGTTACAACTACTGCAGTAACAAGTGGCTCGCTAGAAGGACTTATCATATTTTCTCCCTAAAAATTTTGCTTCTAAAAAGCGCGATCCTTTTTTGACCCAGTTGACATTTTCTATATTTATAACTGGCAGTTCGCGGTAATTATAGCCTTTCGTATTAAGCCATACGTCTAGTAACAATTCGGAAATTCTACCATAAAAACGTTTATGAAAAACGCTATATTTGGTGACGTCTATATAATCTGGTATTTTTGCCTCAAGAGAGAATAAGATGTCAAAAAGCCACTCACAATATTCGTCGAGTATTTCTTTTTTCATTATAACCATATTGAACATATGGGCTGATGAACGCTTTTTCAAGTTATCAAATTCTTTGAGATAGTCTGGGTATTTTTCAGCAATTATTGTCCTTGTCAAATCAAGTGGCTCGATATGCATGGTATTTTTGTAATGAGAGTATAGATTTTCGATATAATAGTTTCTTTTCTTTGGTAAAATAATGTCAGTGTTCTTCAAGCAATCCCGCACTTCTTTTTCGGAAATTACATTTTTTAGTTTTTGCTCTCTATTGTGATTACTTTTTATCTTTGTAGATGATGAAAAATGGCGTCGATAATGCACCAAACCAATGTAGTTGGAATCGCAGTTTTTCCATGCCCAATACAATCCTGTAAGTTCACAGTAGTAGCTATTTTTTTGCGATATATTGTCGCCAGATGAATCTTGGGCAAATGCTTCTATTTTTTCTTTGTCGTATGATCCGACTTGCAAAGGCAAATAGATTGAATCGCTTGGCATCGGATAATCTTTATGGGCTGCCACAACGATTGTTACATCTCGAGGTTTTGTTTTCATATTAATATTATAACATTATAATAAAAAAATACAATACCACAATATCCATCCTAATATGATTATAAATATATTCTCCCTATTGACATTATGAGCATTTTGTGATAAAATGGAGGTATATCCACCAGAGGTGGGATTATATGTTAGTTTGGAAAAAAATAGAGTAAAAAATGGAAGATTTTAATCTAAAAGAATTATTTCAATACATTATTTCTAAGATATATATTGTGCTAGCAATAACTATTGCTGTGGTTGCTGGTGGCTTTGTTTATTCCAATTACATTAAGACACCGCTCTATCGCTCCACGACGAAGCTGGTTCTAACTTCTGAGGCCACTTCTACTACTAAGATTACCACTTCTGATGTTACACTTTCTAATAATCTGGTGAAGACCTATTCGGAGATTATCAAAAGTCATGACGTGCTTGAGCATGTGATAGAAAATCTAGGTCTTAATATGTCTGTTGATCAACTAGCAGGGAAGATTTCTGTTAGCTCTACTAGTAGCACTCAGCTGATTACCGTAGCAGTATCTGATAAAGATAATTTCACGGCGCAGAAAATCGCAAACGAGCTGAGCCTGGTATTCAAGAATGAGATTATTCGTCTATACAAGATAGATAACGTTCAAATTGTTGATCAGGCTTCACTGGCGGCAGCACCATACAACGTCAATAAAATTAAAGAAATATTTACATTCTTTGCCGTTGGCCTAGCCTTTGGTCTAGCAACGGTGGCGATTAAATTTTATCTGGACAACACTATCAAAAACGCTTCCACTGTGGAAGACAGAGTTGGCCTAGTAGTACTAGGTGTAGTGCCGACAGTAGGGAAGAAATAAGGAGAGGGCTAATGAGTAAGGATACGAAGAATGCGAAGTCTAAGATGACAGAAAATAATGACTTGGTTATTGCGACTAATCCAAAGTCATCTTTTGCAGAATCAGTCAAGTCTATTAAAACTAACCTAGTGTTTTCTTCTATCGGCAAAGAGTTAAAAGTAATTCTAGTTACTTCTCCGGAGCCTGGTGATGGCAAAAGTTTCTTAATTGCGAATCTAGCTACGGCTTTTGCACAAGACGATAAAAAAGTGCTTATTATTGACGGCGATATGCGTCGTGGTCGCCAACATGAGATTTTTCATATTCCAAACCGTGCTAGCCAGGGGTACTCTAACTACATTTTGAATTACGAAGAGGCTAGTAAAAAGAAGAAAGAATTTATTTGTGGGACAAAGATTTCTGGCGTGAGCCTACTGCCAACTGGACCTACTCCACCGAATCCTTTGGAGCTAGTTTCTTCGGAGAATAACCGTAAATTAATTGACGACTTGCGTAAGGATTATGACATTATTTTAATAGATTGTCCTCCGGCACTTGGTCTTTCTGATGCACTTGTGATGTCACAATATTCTGATGTGAATATTATCACTATTTCTAGTGACAAGACTAAGGTTGACCAGTTAGAGAGCGTGAAGAAAAACTTCGAAAAAGTCAATTCTAAGATTTCTGGCGTAGTGATTAATAGGGTAAAGTCTAAGAATAGTACATATTCTTCCTACTACACGAAAGAGTACTATTCTAGGCTAGAAAAATAATGATAGATGTTCACTGCCATATTCTACCTGGTATTGATGATGGTGCGAAAGATTTCAAAGAAAGCTTAACCATCTTAAGAAAAGCTGAAAAAGCCGGAATCACGGATATTATTTTGACGCCACACTATATTCGTGGTACTAAATACGATGCTAATAACACTGAGAAATGGGAGCTGTTCAAAGCTCTTAGCTCTGAGATGAAAAAATCCAATATCAAAATTAATATTTTTCTTGGTAATGAGATCTATATCGACCAAGAATTACCAGAAATGTTGGACGGATATAATGTGAAGAATACCACAAAAAGTAGTTCCAAAAATCCTGCTAAGTCAAAGAGAAAAACCAAGGATATCTACGAGGTATCTACACTTAATAGTAAAAAATATATCTTGATAGAACTACCAGTCCAATATGAAGATTTGAGCGCGCCACAGACGCTATTTGAGTTAATTACGCGTGGCTATGTGCCAATGATTGCTCATCCGGAGCGCTATGTCTACATTCAGAATAATCTGAAATACGCAGAAGAATTAGTGCGGATAGGTTGTCTACTCCAAGGAGATTATTTAGCTCTAACTGGAAAATATGGCAAAAAGGAAGAAAAGACTTTAAAGAAATTACTAAAAATGGATAAGATATTTTGTCTAGCTTCTGATATTCATCATGCGAGAGATGATTACGATCTGGAATTAACTGAAAAGAAGCTACAAAAAATCCTAAAGAAAGATCAGAAAAAAATCAACCAGCTACTGGTTGCAAATCCAAAGAAGATTTTGCTAGGGAAATAAACGTGTTATTTTGCGCCACGGCGAGAAAAGACTGCGCCGATGGTTTTGAAGAAGATTTGTGTGTCTAGTTTGGCGCTAGAATTATTGATATAGTAATATTCTAATGCCAATCTATCATCATATTCCATATCACTACGACCATTCACTGCCCACCACCCAGTAATGCCTGGGCGGATGCTTTCATAGATTTCTTTCTCGCCGTGATATTCTTCAATTTCGCCAGGTACGAGTGGACGTGGGCCAATAATGGATAAATGTCCGGCCAACACATTGATAATCTGTGGTAATTCATCTATGGAACCACGACGAATAAATTTTCCAACTTTTGTAATACGAGGATCTTTGTCTATTTTGTGGTACTTTTCCCATTCGTCTTTGCGTTCTGGGTCTTTCAGAACTTCTTTTAATTTTTCGCTCGCATCTGGCACCATAGTACGGAACTTGTACATCTGGAATTTTTTACCATTCTTACCAATTCTAGTCTGAGAATAAATCACTTTATGGAAATCACCAGTGCAAAGATAGGCAATTTTTACCACCAGATATGTCGGAACAAGAAAAACTAAGCCTACCGTTGAGAAAGCTATGTCTGTAGTACGTTTGACCAAATGGTACATACCTCTATTATATCATAATTATTAAAAAATACAAGGTATCCTATGTGCTTGTAATCTTGTCTGGCGATTTCGTTCGTGGTATAATATCAAGGTATAATTATGAAGAATTTGAGGCAAGATTTGCAAAAAATCGTCACAGAGCAAAAAGGTTTGTTTTTGTTAATGATTTTACTAGCGATATTATCATTGATTTTTTTGACATTTTCTTTGGTCACTATGTCTCCATCATCGGCCGTAGTCAAAGTCGGCTATGGCGATATTGGTAGTTTTGCCGGAGAGGGATTGACAGAAATGCGAACTGCTGGTGGCTATCGCGATGGTAGCTGGAGTGCAATGCTGACTTTCCCGATATTAGCAGTGATTGTTGGCTTGATGCATAATCTGATAGCAGTGCGACTATACGAGAGGCGTGGCGCGAATACGGCAAAGGCCTTTATTATACTTAGTATGGTCATCCTGGTGGGAGCCTTTATTGTGCTATTACGGCTGCTAGGGGAGAACTAGGTAGCTATGAATCGTGATGATGATTTAGAAATACCACTTGGCAAACGAACGAAGTTATACAGGTTTCTAGAGATTTTGCCTGGTGCACTGTCTTTTTCTATGATTGCGGCACTGTTTATTTTTTCTATTATCTCACCAACATTGGGCGCGATTTATCTTTTGATAGTGATTGCGATTACCTTAGTCAAAGCTATTGGCGTGGCGGTGAGGACAATTCAGGGTTATCAAGAAATCCAGAAAGCGATGAAGGTGAACTGGCACCAGCGAGTAGAAGATTTGAAGGAACCACATCATAAGTTTGAGCAACTAAGAGGAAGAGATAGTGAGGAGTTTAACTTTGATGAACACGTAGAGAACTTGCGGGCGATCTCGGTAGCTCCAGATGATTTCCCACACCCAGACAAAATTTACCATGCAGTGATTATGGTGGCATATAATGAGGGAATGGAAACCCTTGTGCCGACAGTAGAAGCAGTGCTTAATACCTCTTTCCCAAATGAGAGGATTATTTTCTTTATGGGGTATGAGGAACGTGGTGGTCCAGAGATAGAGGAATGCGCCAAGGAACTGAAGCGTCGTTATAAGGATAGGTTTTATGATTTTGTGCCAATCAAACACCCGGCTAATTTGCCGAAGGAGATTAAAGGCAAAGGCCCGAATTTAACATATGCTGGTGAGCACCTGGCACAATATGCAGAAAAGAAACATTTGAAGAAAGAAAATATCGTGGTTACCTCGCTAGATTCTGATAATAGAATGAGCAAGTGGTATTTGGACTATGTGGCTTATGAGTTCATCGTACATGAAGACCGTAAACGGATGTCTTTCCAGCCAGTCTCTATCTTTACTAATAATATTTGGGATGCTAGTGCGCCAATGCGTGTGATAGCGGTGTCTAATTCATTCTTTAATGTAATTAATGTCAAGAGGCCGCATCTATTACGTAATTTTGCCTCTCATTCTCAGCCGCTAGATGCGCTAGAAGAAATGGATTTTTGGAGTAAGCGCACTATTGTAGAAGATGGCCACCAGTATTGGCGCAGTTTATTCCATTTTCGCGGGAAATACGAGGTCTTATCAGTCAAAGTGCCGATTTATCAGGATGCTGTGATAGAAGAAACGTTTCTGAAGACGGTAAAAGCGCAATTTGTGCAATTGAGACGTTGGGATTATGGCGCAAGTGATGTGGCCTATGTCGGAGTGAGGATGCTAGATAAGAAACGTCGCAGGATGCCACTTTGGTATCTCTTCCCGAAGTTCTGGCGATTATTAGATGGGCACGTTACATTGGCGGCAATTTCTCCGATTGTAGCCTTTGGTGGTTGGGTGCCACTTTTGGTAAATTCTCAGAGCAGGGAATTATTAGCACATAACTTACCAATTACAGTGTCTTGGATTCAGCTATTTGCAACAATCGGCTTGATGATTACGATTTTTATGTCGCTCAGGATGTTGCCACCGCGACCAAAGAAATATAACCGCATCAAGTCTATCGGCATGGTGGCACAGTGGGTTTTGAGTCCGCTAGTAGCCATCTTGTATCAGAGTGCCGCAGCATTTTATGCGCAGGGTAGACTACTCCTCGGGAACTATATGGAGAACTTCGATGTGACAAGGAAAGTGGTGAAGAAGTAATGGGAAAGAAGCAGTCAGAAAAAAATCTTTTCAAGAGTATGGTGCGATACGTAATCGTTTTTATCGCTCTGATTGTTTTGACTTTTTGGCTGATATTTAAGGATCAGGATATCAATGGAGTTTTTGATGCGCTAAAAGGCGTAAACTACTGGTATATTTTGCTGGGTATTGCGATAATGTTTGGCTATTTGACAGTTCAAGCGCAAAACGTGCGCAAAATTCTAGCCTGTTTTAATGAAAAAATTTCTTTGCTGAAATCTCTGAAATATACAATGATAGAGTTCTTCTTTTGTGCGCTTACACCAGGTGCTAGTGGTGGCCAGCCAGTAGAAATATATTATATGAATAAAGATGGTATCCCTACTCCAAAGGCGACACTGGCGGTATTAGTGCAGATTTTGGATTTCCAAATCGCGGTGATGGCGATAGGAATTATCTCTCAGGCGGTAATGTGGTTTACCGACCCCAGCCTTCTCACCGGCACGGTATCTTGGCTATTGAGAGTGGGTATGATTATAAATGGTGTGGCATTAATTATTCTGGCATTCTGTATTTTTTCCAACAGAATGACAAAGATGATAGTGAACTGGGCATTGAAGTTCCTGAAAAAAATTGGCATCAAGAATATAGAAGAGAAACGCGCCTCTATCGAGAAATCTCTGGATAGCTATCAGGAGGGAGCGAAGTTTATTCGTACTCATAGGAAAGAGTTTTTGTTATCTATTGGCAGGGCGTTAATACAAGTTTCTCTGTATTATCTAGTTCCGTTTTGTGTCTATAAGGCATTTGGCTTGCATGACATGACTATAATCCAGATTTTCAATATTCAATCCGTCCTATTCTTGGCCACCTCTGGCCTACCTTTACCAGGTGCAATTGGCGCGAGCGAGAGTGTGTTCTTGACACTTTATGGGGCAGCTTTTGGCGAGAGATTAGTATCATCTGCAATGCTACTTAACCGTGGAATTAATTTCTATCTATTCGTAATCATTACAATGATAGTGGTCATGGTAAATGCGGTGAATTTGAAGCGCAAGGAACTATCAAAAAAGAAATAACTACTGATTTTTTATCACGCTTGTGGTAAAATCTTATTAGAACTAAACGAGGAAAAGAAAAATGTGCACAGGTGTGCGTTTTAGTGACAACAAAGGTAATATGTATTTTGGTCGTAATCTAGATTGGTCAGAAGGGTATGGCCAGAAAGTAGTAGCTACTCCTCGCAAATATCATTATACGGCGGCTTTTCTGGGTGAAATGCCAGTCAAATACGCACTGATTGGCATGGCTATTGTGATAGATAACGTGCCTCTATATTTTGACTGTGGTAACGAGGCAGGCTTGGCTATTGCTGGATTGAATTTTCCAGGCTATGCGCAATATGAGAAAGCTCCAGTAGATGGCAAGACTAATGTCGCTGCTTATGAATTTCCATTCTGGGTAGCAATGAATTTCTCCAGCGTAGATGAGGCAGAAAAAGCACTGAAAGATGTCGCAATTGTCGATAAGCCGTTTAATGAGAATACACCATCCTCGATGTTGCACTGGATTATTGGCGATGGCAAGAAAAGTATTGTAGTAGAATATACCCCAAATGGTATGGAAATTTTCCAGAATAATGTAGATGTATTAACTAACCAACCTGGATATGCTTGGCATCAAGAGAATCTACGCAATTATATGAATCTTAATAGTCTCATGCCAACTAGCGTGAAGTGGGATAAGGCAGAGTTAAAAGCCTTTGGTTCCGGCTCTTTCATGCGTGGTCTCCCTGGTGATTATTATTCTCCATCTCGTTTTGTTAGGGTGTCATATCTCAACGCTAATTATCCTACTCAGGATAATGAGGATGACAATGTGTCTAGGCTATTCCATACTCTCACTGGTGTAGCAATGATAGATGGCGCAGCGGCGATGGCTGATGGCAAGTTTGAGAAGACTGTCTATACTAGTTGCTATTCTGCTGCTACAAAGACTTATTACTACAACACTTATGAAAATCCAGGCGTTCAGAAGGTTGCCTTGGATGACTGCAAGCCTGATGGTAGTGAATTGGTTGTAAAAGGCTAGAGTTCTGTCATGTTAGTATAAGACTGATGTATGCGCTCATCAGTATATGTACTGTCTAGAAATGTGCCGTATGGGGTAAAAGTTGGCACATTATGATGGCGTAAATTCATTCGCACAACTGCAGAGAAAGAGAGCACGCAATTAACGATCATAAATACCAGTAATATCCAGAATAGCATATCGCTAGTCTGGGCTGGTATTTTGTTGTATATTCTATTGAACAAAGGATAAATTAGCTTGACTAAGACGTAGCAAATTAGTCCCCAGATAGTCATAATATAAAGTGAAGTTTTACCACCGATATTGAGGAAATGTCCACTATAATCCCACGAACTAGTGCCGGTGAAAAATTCCTGACCAAATCCCATCAGGCACTCAAAAATGCCGCCAATTAGTCCGCCAAAGATGATGATTTGCCACCATTTATAATCTTTGCGAGCAAGGAAATAGATCATCAATGCCGCGCCTACGCCGTAGATTGGATTAAATGGCCCGTAGAGCAGGCCACTACGGCTAACTAGGACGATAGAGCCATCCTGGAATAGATACATAAAGAAGGTCAGAATAGTCTCATATAGACAGCCAAAGACGCTACCAATAATAAAGATAAAGAATAACTTCTTAAAAGGAATTCTCTCAGCCTCTGATTTCTTGGTAGAATTGCCCTTCGTCATAAGCTTATTATAATACAAATTAGGTTTTTTGGTTGTATACCTACCTTTGTAGTCCAAATCAAGAGTAAAAAAATAAGCCCTTTGGGCATATTTTCTATTGCTGGTGGGTCGCGAGGGGCTCGAACCCCCGACCTTCTCGGTGTAAACGAGACGCTCTAGCCAACTGAGCTAGCGACCCATATACGATGAATATATCTTTATTATATCATATTTTCTTCGAAATTTGAAAATTAAAAATGTTATAATAGAGGTAACATAGGAGAGAGGAACAATATGGTAAAGCCAAAAATGCTGAAAAAAGGAGATAAAGTCGCAATCGTATCATTGTCGCGAGGGATTTTAGGCGAGTCTTTCATCAAACACGAGGTGGAATTGCTAGAAAAAAGACTAAAAGAGCTAGGTCTAGAGTATGAATATATGCCAAACTCTCTCAAAGGTATGGAATATCTAGAAAAGCATCCTGAGGCGCGCGCAGAAGATTTGAAAAAAGCTTTCCAGGACGATAGTATTAGTATGATTTGGTGCGCAATTGGCGGGGAAGATGCTTTTCGTACGCTATCACACCTAATGAATGAAGATTTTCAGGCACTTATTTTGTCTCACCCAAAGATTTTTATGGGCTTTTCTGACACTACAACTCACCATTTGATGCTGTATAAACTTGGGTTGAATACTTATTATGGCCCAGCGTTACTGACAGACCTAGCAGAGTTTAGTCCAGAAATGTTACCGTATACGAAAGATTGTATAAAAAATTTGTTCAGCAATAACAGAGGTATAGAGTTAGAAAGTAGCCCAATTTGGTATAAATCTCGCTCGGATTTCGGTCCGGAGCAGGTCGGTGTGCCAGCTACGGAAGTACAAGAAGAAAAAGGTATTGAATTTTTCGTTCCAGAGCAGGGAAAAACTGTCGTGTCCGGAGAATTACTAGGTGGTTGTATCGAAATTCTTACAGAAGCGGTGGCTTGTAGCCGTTTTCCAGAAGAACAGAGAGAAATTTTTGCGAAATTTCCGATTTTCCCAGCAAAAAATGAGTGGGCAGGGAAAATATTATTCATTGAGACTAGTGAAGAGCAACCATCCCCAGAGAAATACCGCCAAATGATAGATATTTTAGAAAAACAAGGCGTATTTTCCGAGATTAACGGTATATTAGTTGGTAAGCCAATGGATGAAAAATACTATACTGAGTATAAAGAAATTGTAACGGAAGTTGCGAAGCAATATCAAGTGCCAGTGGCATTTAATTTGAACTTTGGACATAGCCTTCCACGTATGATTTTGCCAATTGGGCAGGTTGCAGAGCTGGACGTAGCACAGAAAAAGATAACATTAAAAGAGTCGATGTTTGCAAGCGATTTGGATGAAAAGATTAGGGAAAAATTACATGAGGTAGTGGACGAAGAACGCTATATTCATAGTTTGCTTGTGGCAAATCAGGCTAAAGATCTGGCGGTTAACTATGGTTTAGATTATGAAAAGGCCTATACAGCAGGCCTTGCACATGATATTGCAAAGAGATTATCTCCAGAGCAGGAGAAATATTTTGTAGAAAAGTATCATTTACCATCAGAATTACTGGATGATGATGCAAAGAACTACCGTCATTCTGAAATCGGTGGTGCAGTAGCTAAAGAATGGTTTGATTTAGATGATGAAATTTGCCAGGCTATTGCTTATCATACCATCCCGAGGAAAGAGATGACGGATTTTGACAAGATTATCTTCTTATCGGATAAACTCGGGCGGAACGATTTACCAGATGAGTGGATACCACTAAAGGAATTAGCATATCAGAATCTGAACCAGGCAATGAAATATTTCTTGACGGAACAAGAAAAAGATCTGAAGAAACGTGGAATTACTCCACATCCAGGTTCGCGCGAGTTTTTAAATTCTATCTCATAAAAACCGTTATTTTTTCAGGGTAAAACCAAGTTTTGTGCGGATTTTGTGATAAAATATAGAAAAGAAAGGAAGTTTTTTAATGAGCAAGAAAGAGGAAAATGCTGATAAGGCAGATTTTGTTGAAAAAATGAGACATACTCTGTCGCACGTAATGGCGGCAGCAGTAAAAAACCTATATCCGGATGCTAAATTTGGTATTGGCCCAGCAATAGAAAATGGGTTTTATTACGATATTGACTTTGGCAAGACCAAAATTTCTGAGGCAGATTTAAATCGTATTGAGAAAAAAATGCGTGGTATTATTCAGTGTAAATTGGAGATGGCAAAACGCGAAGTTTCTCGTGAAGAAGCATTAAATTGGGCGATTGAAGAAGGTCAAGATTTCAAAAAAGAACTAATTGAAGAACTTCCAGAAGACGAAAAAATCACTTTTTATGACCTTGGCGATCTATTTTCCGATCTTTGCAAAGGTCCACACGTCAATAACACTAGCGAATGCGGTCCATTCAAGCTAACTCGTGTCGCAGGTGCTTATTGGAAGGGCGATGAAAAGCGTGAAATGCTCACTCGTATTTATGGTGTAGCATTTGAGACGGAGGCGGAGTTGGAGGCTTATCTCAAACGTCAGGAAGAAGCGAAGTCACGCGACCACCGTAAATTGGGTAAGGAGCTAGATTTGTTCTGTAATTCGCCATTAGTTGGGTCTGGCCTGCCATTATTTACTCCGCGTGGCACAGTTTTGCGCGATCTTTTGAATCGTTTTGCTCAGAGCTATCGTGAGGATAGGGGATATCAAAAAGTTTGTATTCCACATATTGCATTAGTAGATCTCTATAAAACTTCTGGTCATTATGCTAAATTCCCAGAACTTCTGAAGTTTACCAGCTCTGAATCTGGTGATGAGCTAGCTCTAAAGCCAGTCAACTGCCCACACCATGCACAGATTTTTGCTTCACAGCCACGTTCTTATAAAGAATTGCCAGTCAAATATTTGGAGACTACCATGGTTTATCGCGATGAACGCAAGGGTGAGTTAGGTGGACTTTCTCGTGTGCGCGCGATTACTCAGGATGATAGTCACGTGTTCTGTACAGAAGACCAGATTGGTGACATCTTTGGCGAGCTAATTGAAAGTGCCAAGGATTTATATGCGAAGGTTGGCATGAAATTACGTTTGCGTCTATCTTTCCGCGATGATGGTGATGGCTATATTGGCACACAGGAGATGTGGAAGAAAGCAGAGGATTCTATCAAGAAAATGGCCGATAAATACGAGATGGATTATTTTATTGGTATTGGTGAGGCGGCAATGTATGGTCCAAAGATGGACTTCATGGCGGTAGATGCGCTAGATCGTGAATGGCAGCTTGCTACTGTACAGCTGGATTATGCACAGCCAGAGAGATTTGGCCTAGAATATATCGCCGAAGATGGTAGCAAAAAGCGCCCAGCTATGGTGCACTGCGCCTTGATTGGGTCCATTGAACGCTTTATGAGTGTATTTATTGAGCATACGGCTGGCTGGTTCCCATTCTGGTGTGCACCAGAACAAATCAGAATCTTGACTGTTAATGACCAGGTGGCAGATTATGTTACAGACATCCGCATGCAGTTAGACAAAGTCATCCTAGACGAGCCGATTGATAATAACCCGCTCCGTTATAGCGTGGATGATTCTAGTGAGTCATTGGGTAAGAAAATTAAGCGTGCAACGGCTATGAAAATCCCTTGTATCATGATTGTTGGACCAAAAGACGCAGAATCTAAAGAAGTGAGTGTGCGTATCCATGATGAAAAATCTGATAATGGCGTTGCGGAAGAGAAGGTAAAGCTTTCTACACTCGCAAAATATCTAAAGAAGTTATAATCCATGGCAGAAAAACAACATAGCAATCACTACGATGGCCCAGTGGTAGTGATTGTTGGGCCTACGGGGTCAGGGAAGACAGGAGTTTCTATTGAGATTGCTAAGAAACTAAAGGATTTTTCACCTTTTTGCAATCAAGATGGTCCTGCTGCGGAAATTATTTCAGCAGATTCGCGTGCAATTTATAAATATATGGATATTGGTACTGCCAAGCCATTACCAGAAGAGCAAAATGGCATCCCTCATCACGGGATAGACTTAGTAGAACCAGGAGAAAGATTCACTGTAGCCGATTGGAAATACTATACTGAACAAGAAATTAGTTCAATTAGGGAAAAGGGGCGTGTGCCTATGGTGGTAGGCGGTACGGGGTTATACATAGATGCACTAGTATATGGGTATAATTTCATAGGTAAGACTGGAGAGAAAGTAAATGATGACCCAAGTGCACTACCTGAACAAAAAAAGTGTTCAGACCGCGAGAAAATGTTGTCCGAATACAAAATTTTTGGTATTCTTTGGAAGCCGGATGAGCTGAGAACGAGGCTTACGGAAAGAGCGAACAAATTATTTGTTCAAAGTTTGTATGATGAAACTGATTTTCTAGTAAAAAAATATGGTTGGGGTAGCCAAGCCATGAAAAGCAATATCTACCAGTTCGCCTGGGAATATATGCAAGGAAAAATCTCTCTAGAAGAGGCAAAAAAGCGGTTTATCTATGATGATTGGCATCTAGCTAAACGCCAAATCACTTGGTTCAAAAGAAATGATAAAATTGTCTGGCTTCCACTTGATAAAATTCCTGAAAACGTGCTAAAATGTATACAAGATGGTTAAAGAAAACGCAACTCCACTAGAAAAATTGTTCGGCTCAAAGACTCGGACGAAGTTGCTTGCACTATTTTTTGAAAATACGGACAAATCTTTTTACGTTAGAGAGATTACCAGGGTGATTGAGGAGCAGATTAACTCCGTCAGGAGGGAATTAATTAACCTCGAGGGTATAGGTATTGTTAAAAATGAGACTTTTGACAATAAAATTTATTATTCAGCTAACTTAAAACATCCATTCAGCCATGCACTTTCGGAAATGTTTTCTGCGAAGACTCCAGAGTCAATAAAAGTAGAAGTGGGAAAAAGTACTTGGGCAGATTATATCAAGCCAGTGAAGAACTACTTAGTCGGTCTTATTGTGACTAACCGTGTTCCTGGCGAAGAGGGCATAGATATGCTAATTATTGGTGATGATAAGACAAAAAAGCTTACCCACTGGGCAGAAGTGGTAGAGAAGAAGAAGGGGAAGCCACTAAACTATGTCATCATGAGTGAAGATGATTATACCTATCGTAAGAGTGTGAGAGATCGTTTCCTCGTGGAGCTGATGGAAATGAATATTAGTGAAATCTACGATCCAGAGAAAATCATCAAACCATAACAGATATTGAAAAAAAGGAGGCAAATGTTTGAAATAGAGAGCAAAAAACCAGAAGAAATCACGATAATTACTAAGAAAAGAACCGTTACTATCAATGTCGCACAATTTACTGTTGATGCTGGATTGGAAATTGGCCCTATTCACGGCCCAGGCGAATATGAAATCGGTGATATCGCTATCCGTGGTATTGCTACGCCTGTCAGTGGATCTTCTGCGGACGATATTGCCGATGGCGAAGCAGATGGCAAGGGTCCAGCGCTGTCTGGTAAAACTATTTATGATGTAGAGGTTGGCGGTGTCCATATTGGAATTATTGGTGATATAGAACAGGGATTAGATGATTTGGGCGTTGCTGATATACTTTGTACTTCTTCTGTACGCGCTATCAGGGAAATAGAGCCAAAGATGGTGATTGCTATGGGTAATATTGACGGTATGGTCACAGAACTAAAACTTTCTGCTCGCACGGAAAAGAAGTTAAAGATCAAGAATGCTGATGCTTTGCCTGTTTCATTAGAGGTTGTAGCGCTTAATTAGGAATAGGAAATGAATATCGATTTCAGAGTATTACTAATAATGCTAGTGATTATTCTGATTTCCATGGTTTTGCATGAGTTAGCACACGGCGTGGTAGCATATTTGCTAGGTGACACTACGGCTAAAGATGAGGGTAGATTGACGCTAAATCCATTTAAACATCTGGATCCGATCATCTCCATCTTGGTGCCACTTTTTATGTATATGACGGGTGGGCCTATCTTTGGCGGGGCGAAGCCTGTCCCAGTGGATTCTCGCAGATTAAAAGGTGGGGCTTGGGGTATGGCATTAGTGGCTATTGCTGGACCTCTGACTAATTTTATCCTAGCATTTTTGGCGTTTTTCATTGGTCATATTAGTGGTGGCTGGTATGACACTGGCATGCTAGGGCTGATTTTTAGGCAATTTGTAGTGGCGAATTTGGGATTTTTCGTCTTTAATATTATCCCTATACCACCTCTGGATGGGTCTAGGATACTTTATGCAATTGCTCCAGATGGTGCCAGGGAAGTAATGGAAAAACTTGAAGGAACGTTAGGTATCTGGCTAATCTTTATTCTGATATTTATATTTGGTTCTACGTTATCTAGCTTTATGACAGGCGCTATTAACGAGATTTACAAGTTCTTCGTCTCTATCGTGGTATAATAGAATCAGCCCTAGCGATAGCATGATTTTCCTGAATAATCATGTTTTAGGGATTTCGCGGCACCATTTCCGTGGAAATGTGCATAAGATTTTACCCACCTTGTCTATATCACAGGGAAAACAAAAATCCTAGGGCTATCCTGAAGTAGTTATTTATAAGGGTGGCATGAAACAAAGAATTAGAGTAATCGGAATTGTGAGGTCGGGGGAGAAAATTTTGTTACTCAAGAGAACAATTGGCCGTTCAGAGGATCTTCCGACCTGGGAATTGCCGACTGGGAAAATTCGCTTTGGTGAGCAGCCAGAGGAAGCTTTAGCACGATCATTCTATGAATATCTTGGTATAGAGGTAGCGAAGGTAACTCTAAAGGATGTGATTACTTTTGTTAATATTGCTGGTAGCTCTCAACTCGCCAATCTGTATATTGTTTATGAAGTGGCACTACCAGAGGCAAAGATTGCTCCGATGGATCGCTACACGGCATTTAAATATCTAAAAACAGAGGAAATGCCTTCCCTGAGACTAGACGATGCAACGATTTCTGTAATAGAAATATTAGAAGGTAAGACTAGGTATACTCTTGCTCCGACGTCACAATACCTAAAGGAGTTGTATCCTCCATCTAATGATTTGGAGAGTAGCATTCGTGCCGCACAGAATAGGAATGCATTAAATGGTGCTACAGTTTATGTGGACGGCGGTAGTAAAGGCAATCCAGGGCCATCTGCGATTGGGTATTATATCGTGAGCGAGGATGGCAAGGAGATAAAAAGAGGTGGGGAGTTTATCGGCTTTGCTACCTCCAGAGTGGCGGAATATTATGCTATGAAGGAGGGAATGTTACAGGCGAGAGAATTAGGTCTAAGGAGAGTACGCTTCGTAGGTGATAACTTGATGATGATTAATCAATTGAGAGGAATTTATCAGGTCAAGAACCAGGATCTGATACCAATTTATAATGATATAAAAAAGTTACTCAGTAGCTTTGACTCTGTGGTATTCGTCCATGTAAAGAGAGCACAAAACATCGAAGCGGATATGGAGGCAAACAAAGCCTTAGAAGGGCATTTCAAGCGCAAGAAAAAGGAATTTTAGTATATTTACACTGGATATGCTATAATATAAAAAGCTCAAAAGGTAATCGCTGTATTTTTACAGAGGAAAGTCCGGGCAGCACAGGGTACGGTAGTCGCTAACGGCGACCGTCCGCAAGGATAGGGAAAGTACCACAGAAACAAAACCGCTTTTATAGCAAGGGTGAAAAGAGTGGGGTAAGAGCCCACAGCGGTGTGTAGCGATGCGCATCGGAGGCAAACCCTACTGGCTGCAAGGAGTGCTATTCACCTCTACCCGAGGATGCACGTTCACCGCTCGAACACTGGAGCAATCTAGTGTCTAGATAGATGATTACCATCTCTGTTTTACAGAGATACAGAACCCGGCTTATTGAGAGCATCAAAAAACCGCCTTTCGGCGGTCTTTTGTTATTTCAGCAAGCCTTTTTTCTTCAGAGTGCGAAGGGTGCTAGTTGCAACGTTTACACGAACCTTCTGGCCGTTGACGGTCAGGGTGCGTTTCTGAATGTTTGGCTTGAAGACCTTGCGAGTCTTTCTCTGGGAGAAAGATACGTTGTGGCCGTACATTTTGCCTTTGCCGGAAATTTCACAAACTGCCATCTTATTTCTCCTTTACTGTGTTAACAATGGCTTTGAAAGCCTCTGGTTGATTAACTGCGAGGTCAGCAAGAATCTTGCGATCGATGGTGATATTCTTTGCCTTCATGCCAGCAATTAGCTGGGAGTAGGAAAGATCAAGCTCGCGAGATGCATTGTTGATACGGGTAATCCAGAGAGCACGGAGGTCGCGTTTCTTGTTACGACGATCACGATATGCATAACGTAGGGACTTGATAACACCTTGCTTTGCTAAACGATAGCTACGGGTGCGGTAGTGTTGCATGCCCTTAGCTGCGGTTAAAATCTTCTTATGTTTTGCGTGTGCAGGTACGCCTCTTTTTACTCTCATCTTTAAGCTCCTAATGCAGTCTTAATGTTTTTTGCAATCTTACCGTTGATTGTAGCAGCGGTCTTCATATTGCGTTTCCTAGCTTTCGACTTTTTGGCTAAGATGTGGTTCTTATAAGCGCGCTCTCTTACGAGTTTGCCAGAACCGGTAATTTTGATACGCTTGGCGGTACCTTTATGCGTTTTTAGTTTCGGCATAATTACTCCTTTAGTTTAGTTAATAAGTGTATTCACAGATGTGAACAGGGAAAGAACATATCCTGAGCCGTGGAAGTCTAAAGTTACTTCTTCCGAACTCCGATGGATAAATTACGTCCAGCAAAATTCGCTTTTCCATCAGCGATAGCAACATCAGAAATCTCTCCAAGTACTCTATCAAGTAATTCTTGACCGAGTTCCTTATGTGCCATCTCGCGTCCACGAAAGACAATCATTATCTTTACGTGGTCGCCATCTTCTAGGAAGCCACGAATCTTACGGATTTTAATGTTAAGGTCATTATCGCTAATCTTGAGACCAATCTTCATCTGTTTTAGTTCAGATTGCTTTTCGCGGGCTTTCTTGCGATTCTTCGCCTGCTCTTTCATTTTTTGATACTGGTATTTACCCCAGTCAATGACTTTCACTACAGGCGGATTAGCATTTGCTGCAATCTCCACAAGGTCTACGCCTTGGTCTCTGGCGAGAAGCTGTGCATCTCGGCTACTCATGATGCCGAGCTGCTCCCCATTTGATCCAATTACACGCACTTTCTCATAGCGAATTTCTCCGTTAATACGAGTATGCGAATTATTGTTGACTATGGGAATCCTTTCTCTTAACCTTAATCTTTCTAATTATATCAAACTACACCAGATATTTCAAGGGGTTTTAGGGGTTTTCTTTCTGAATGTAAGGGCTTCTGCCAGATGTCCTGGTTTTATTTCTAACGATTGCTCCAAGTCTGCAACAGTCCTTGCTACGCGAATGACTTTTAAGTAGCTTCTGGCTGATAGATTGAGGGAATTAGCAGTTTTGTCTAGGAATTTCTTCGCACTGATGCTGAGGTTTGCAAACGTATTGATTTGGGTTGCTGAGAGGGAAGCGTTAGTAACGTTACTATCCCCGTAACGATGCTTTTGTAGCTCCAATGTCTCTGTTACAGTATTTTTTACAACATCTGATATGTGGTTGTTTGGTTGCTCAACTTTCTCGCTGACTTGATTGTGTGTCCATGATAAATCAATGATACACGAAGGATCAATGCGACTCACATCTACGAAGAGATCAATTCTATCAAGCAGAGGACCGGATAACTTTTTTTGATAGTTGCGGATTTGAGTTTCTGTACAGGTGCAGGGATGTACTGGATCGCCTAGATAACCACAAGGACAGGGGTTCATGGTAGCTATTAACATGAAATTGGCTGGATAGGTAATTTTCCGATCAGCCCTAGAAATACTAATCTGATGGTCTTCTAGTGGTTGCCTGAGTGCTTCTAAGCTGGCGCGAGGGTATTCTAGGAGTTCGTCTAGGAATAGTACGCCCAGATGAGCCAAGGATATTTCTCCGGGTTTCGCTTTTGCTCCGCCACCAATCAGCGACGCCATACTGCAAGAGTGGTGTGGGCTACGGAAAGGCCGTTCGGCGATAATCTCCGTTGTATCATGAGAAAGGGAGTGAATCTTTGTGATAGAAATTTGTTCGGCGATAGATAGTGGCGGTAATAGAGAAAGAGCACTCTTTGCGAGAGCGGTTTTGCCAGTACCGGGTGGGCCAGAAAGGATAATATTGTGTCGTCCAGCAACTGCGATAGTGAGTGCACGTTTAGCTAATTCTTGACCACAAATAGTGGAGAAATCGGACTTTTCTGAATCTGTTCCAGTATTTTTTACAACAGCCTTTGGAATAGGTATAAGTTGCTGATGTTTCAGATGAAGGTAGATTTCTAACAGAGTTTTGGCAGGGATAATCTCTATCCCAGAGATAAGACTAGCCTGAGTAAAATTTTTAGACGGGAGAAATATCCTCTGGAATCCTGCTTCTCTCGCCTTCTCTACAACGTTGATAATGCCAGGGACTGGGCGTAAGCTGCCGTCCAAGGAAAGTTCACCGATGAAGACGGTATTCTCTATATCTTGTTGTAGTAGTTGCTGGGATATAATGAGGGTATTGATAGCTATAGGTAAGTCTAACTGGGTACCACTCTTCTCTAGATCGGCCGGGGCAAGGTTCACAGTAAGCTTCTGGTCGGGGAAAATGAACCCAGACGACCTAATTGCCGACTTCACTCTCTCACGGGCCTCAGAGACCGTTTTAGAGGCCATTCCGACGATATTAAACACGGGTAGTCCTTGCGATTTTATGCCTTCGATTTCTATGACTATACCAGAGTAGCCAAAGGGAATTATGGAAAAAGTTTTTGCAATCATACCACCACCGTAACACTATGACGTATCAGATGTAAAGCACGAGCGCTATAAGGGGATAAGGGGAAGCGGAATAAAAAATCGGACAAATGGGTAAAAAATAAGAGGTAGAAAATATAAAAAATGAGAAGGAGGTGATAAAATTGTTGTAAAAAATAATAAACAGTAGTATAATAGGGGTAGTTGGGGCTGACAAAGCTTAGACGGATTATTAACAGATACCAAGCATGACGATTTGTACCGTAAGTACAGAATAAGTGAAGATACTTCTTCCAGCAAGCATGTTGCATACATGCCTGCTTTTGCCTAGTTTAAGATAGGCTGACTCTACTGCGAGTTCTCATAACAGGTAGAGTTATCAGATTCATGAGGATAGGATAGTTGTGTGACGTACCTCTGTCCGAGATCTAGTCATGGCGCTCAGTAGTTTCTGTTTCTCTGTTCTACTGGGAAAAGCTGAGATGAACAGATAGACTATGCATGTAGAATGGTATCCAGAGATAGTTCGGACCCGGAGGCAGTATCCGGCAGCTCCACCAAAATAAGCCCACGAGAGGGCCTTTTTTGTGGTTATTTTGACTAGCTAAACAAAGAAAAAACCCAGCGTACTGCGAGGAAGCTGGGTTTTTGTAGAGTGTGGAGTTTTTTTGGCTAGATTTTTGTTTTTGGCTTTGTGAATAATTTTTTTATTCAAAAGCTACCTCTATAATATCGCAGGAAAATGCTTATGTCAAGGACTTTTTGCATAAATTTTTTAACAATTTTTGAAAGTTTTCCACAAGCAGAATGAGCGCCTAGCATAGCAAAATCGCACATGGTTTTTTTAAATATACATTAAAAGCTTGTTTTTATAAGCGGGTTTTTTCTGGCTTAAAATAATTTGAATAAGCAGCAAATAAACAACATGATCCAGCCAGCACGCATGGTCGAGTCAATTGCATGGCTGTGTTGAGGATGGTAGGAAATCAAAAGATTTGTTCAGCTAAAACAAGAAATAATTAGCATATCGTTGTAAAAAACACAACACAAGTATAAAGTCATAAAAACAGATACGAAATTGAACAAAAAAGTGTGTCGTTGTAAAAAATACAACAGAAAAACCCGGCCAAAACCATTGAAAAAAATAAGCATATGTGCTATGCTGAAAGTAGTCCAAATGATGAACAAAAACATCAAAAAGACAAAACAAAAATAGCAAATTAAAAAAGGGAAGATATGAAGTATAAATAAGCCTGTTTGGCGGGCGAATAGGTAATTTCTAGCCATGAATTACAAATAGGAATTACCTATAGCTCCGCCAAAAGCGTAGAGCGCGCTGAATCTTGTGATTATTAGTACCTTATCATTAATAGAATAATCAGAGAGACAGTAAGGACTATGCCTCGTAAGACGAGGCGGTCAAAAAGCTAGAGAGTGGGTTAAAAGTCGCGGCCATAAGTAGTTTATTGGATGCCGGATGACTTCCACTCTTTAGTCTATGAAAATCTTGTCTTTGGGAGAATAACAAATAGTAAAAGGGAATAATCTGGCGGTTTTTCGCAGTTGGTTGCCAGATATAATCTGTGATAGATAAGTATTCCCAGTAAACAGAAAACATGGTACAATATTCTTATGTTTAACCGTCTGTCAATACTCTTTAGCTTGATCGCCATGATTGTTATTCTCGCGATGATAAATCTTACTACTCCTACCGGTGTTGGTCCGCTAGGAGTTTTAGTATTTTTTGTGATGGTTTATGTGGTGGTGTTTGGCGTGGTTAATCTGATAGTGTCAGCTTTTATGAAGGCCGCAGAGAAGAAACAGGGTGTTAGTAAAGGGCATTACTACGCCGCGACGATAGCCTTCGGTCCGATTATGCTACTCTTAGTTCAGTCTTTTGGCAGTTTGAGTATAGTTACTGTTGCTATGGTGATTGCTTTTGTCTTCTTGGGGTGCTTTATCATTGGAAAAAGATTTTAATTTAAGCATAAGTTTTTAGCATAAAAAGCAAAAAGTGTGCTAAAATAAGCTTATGGATCAATCACGACCCGGAGGTGAAAGAGTGGATTTTAATGCGGGTGTTTTTGATACTTCAGGCAATGTTCAGAGCGACGCACCAGAGGTGCCGACTAGTATGCCGGAAGATATGTTATGGGGAGAAGCGAATGATGATAATTTCCGTAATATCGGTGAGACAGCAGTTGGTATGGGAGATATACTCCCAATGCCGGAAGTAGCTAATAATCCAGAAAATCAGGGTAATATCTCTGGTGAACAGGCAGGTGAAGATGGTGATTTTTCAGCGGAACAGATAGAGAAAACTGGGAATACGGATACAGTAGAGGTGCAACCAATAGTAAAGAATAATATCGACAAAAAAGATGAACAGATAAAGGCATTATCTTTGACCGGGGAGATGATAGACAAGGAAACAGAAAAAGAGCTCAAGAAGAAAATAGATGAGTATAAGAAATCCCCATATGAACTAGAAAATTACAGAGATGAAGCGATGGCAAAATCACTCAAATCTAGCTTCGGCAGGATTTATGGCAAGAGCCAAGGCGATAATAGCGCTAATGTTATTCAGTTTAGTACCAACCAGGGTGGGAGAAAAGCGGCATGATAGATGAGACGGTTAAGGACGCTGGTACAGAGGTATTGCCTACGATAATCATTATACTGATAGTATTATTAGCTCTAGGAGTACTAACTTTCTTCATGATGATGAAAATCAGGAGTAAGAGAGAGACGAAGAACTTAGAGCGTGGCATCAAGATGGTGCCAATGCTTATCCACTTGCCACCACAGACAGATGATATTCAGGGTGGGGGAAGGGATGAAAGAGATGTAACCAATGAGGCCCTCTCTCAGGCGCAGGTGATGTATTCTATCATCTCTTCCACTCTGAAAAAAGGCATTAAATCCAAGCTATATGGCCAGAGGCATATCTCTTTTGAGATTATTGCAACTAATGGTACAGTAAAGTATTATGCTGTGGTGCCGGCGGTGATTACAGAGACGGTGAAACAGGCGATAGTATCTGCCTATCCGACAGCTCGTCTGGAAGAAGTCTTTGAAGATAATATTTTCTCTAAGGAGGTAGGAATAGCAGGTGTAGCAGGTGGGGAATTGACACTCCAGAAAGAGTTTATTTATCCGATTGCTACCTATGAGGAGACGAAGTGGGATGCCTCTAGTGCGTTGTTAAATGCTTTCTCTGCGGCTAAAGAGGGTGAGGGGATGGCTCTACAATTATTGTTTAGACCGACCGATCAGAAGCATTGGACAAAAAAATCATTTGAGCGAACACAAAATTTAAGGAATGGTAAAAAAAGTGGTACTGGCATTTGGGTGGTGGATTGGGCACGTGATGTGATTCGGGCACCATTTGAACCACCAGAAGCACATGATCACTCTAAGGAAGAAAGCCAATTAAACAATGTGGTCCAGGAAGAAATCTCCGCAATTGAGGCTAAAACGCGTTTTCCGGGTTATGAGACGTTAATTAGGTTCGTAGCCAGCTCCGCCTCCCAACCGCGCTCAGAAGCGCTCCTAGGCGGCCTGGTGAGTGCTTTTTCGCAGTTCAACTCCCCATCACTTAACGGGTTTAAATATGATAGTCTGAAGAGCCAAGAAAAAATAGCTAAAGATTTTATCTTCCGAATTTTCCCACAAAATAGAAAGAATATGATTCTAAATGCGGTGGAATTGGCTTCTATCTTTCATCTACCAAGCCAGAGTTCTATCCCTAATAGCCAGGTGGAGAGACAGGCGACCAAACAGGTGGACGGACCGGCGAAATTGGTGACAGAAGGCATATTACTTGGCGTAAATGAGTTCCGTGGACAGAGGAAAGAAATTCGCCTCTCAGAGAAAGACCGCAGGCGTCACACTTACATCATTGGTGCCACCGGCATGGGCAAATCTGTGTTACTGAAGAATATCGCTTACCAAGACATGATAGCAGGAAGGGGATTTGCTTTCATAGATCCGCACGGAGATGTGACAGAGGAGCTTCTTTCTATGGTGCCAGAAGACAGGATAGATGACGTAATCTATTTCGATCCAGGTGATATAGAACATCCGATTGGAATGAATATGTTCGAGTGGGAAACGGAAGATCAGAAAGATTTCATTGTCCAAGAGGGAATTAATATGCTCCAGAGCCTGTATGACCCGAACAATCAGGGGTTCTTTGGGCCAAGGGGACAACATATGTTCCGTAATGCTGCTTTACTGCTGATGAGCGATCCGAATGGGGCAACCTTTATCGATATACCGAGGTGCTTCATTGATCCAGAGTTCGTCAAGAGTAAATTACAATACGTAACTGATAAGAGTGTCTATGACTATTGGACGAAGGAGTTTCCGGCTAGCCAAAAGAGCAATGATGCTGGTGAAGTGATTACGTGGTTCGCTTCCAAATGGGGTCCGTTCCTCTCTAATACCATGATGAAAAACATCCTTGGTCAGGTACACTCTGGTTTCAACATTAGAGATATTATGGACAATAAAAAAATTCTCTTAGTCAACCTCTCTAAGGGTAAAATGGGTGAGATTAATAGTAAGCTTCTGGGTATGATTTTTGTGATGAAATTCCAGACAGCGGCAATGTCCAGAGTGGATACACCAGAGGATGAGCGTAATGATTTTTGTCTCTTCGTGGATGAGTTTCAGAACTTTGCTACAGAGAGTTTTGAGAGTATTCTATCTGAGGCTAGGAAGTTCCGCTTGAATTTAATTGTAGCAAATCAGTTTATGACGCAGCTGACAGATAAAATCAGAGAGGGGTTATTGGGCAATGTAGGTACAGTTATCTGTGGCCGCATTGGTGTAACAGATGCGGAAATCATGGAAAAGGTATTCACGCCAACCTTCAATGCAGAGGATTTGCATAATCAGCCTAACTTCCATGCAATTTCTACTGTGATGATGTTTGACATGCCATCCAAGCCATTTACAATGTCGCTCTTGCCACCACTATCCAACGGCAATCCAGAGGTGTTAGAGTCTATGAAATCATATACCGCAATGAAATATGGAAGGACGCGTGCAGAGGTGGATACAGAAATAAATGAACGATTGGGCGAGAAGATGCAAGAAGCAGTAGAAGATAGCAAAGGTAGTAGTGACGGCGGGAAATCATTCATAGAGGCATGGCTAGAAAAGAGAAAAGAAACATCGGAACAATCTACCGTTACTTCCAACCCTGCCCCCGCTAGTACTCTGACTCCAGAGCAAACCTTGGCACAGATGCAGGGTGTATCAGGGGTAGATACGGCTATTGTAAAGGATGGGCCAGTGTTTGATAATGTAGTGCCAGATGAAGAGGTGGAACAAAAAGGTGGCGAAAGTGCGGAGCAGATGAGTCTTCCAGACCAGAAAGCTTCAGTTATTAGCCATTTTGCAGCTCAAAATACCAACTTAGAGGACGATCAAGTAATAAAGTTGCGTTAACGCTTGAAAAAATAAGCCATAAGGTATAGAATAGAGTAGATAACATTAAAGATGAGGTAATCTGATGGCTGATAAAGCTGAGAATTATGATAGCTCTGAAATTCGGGTGCTTGAGGGCTTGGAAGCGGTTCGCGTCCGTCCTGGTATGTATATCGGTTCTACTGGATATGACGGTTTGCACCATCTAGTCAAGGAAATCGCTGACAACTCTATTGATGAGGCGATAGCTGGATATTGTACAAAAATTAATATTACAGTATTGGCAGACGGTGGAGTGAGGATAGAGGATAATGGGCGTGGTATCCCTGTTGATATTCATCCAAAGACGAAGAAATCTACTCTAGAAACTGTTCTAACAGTCCTGCACGCCGGTGGTAAGTTTGGTGGCGGTGGATATAAGGTATCCTCTGGTTTGCATGGTGTCGGTTCGTCTGTAGTGAATGCTCTTTCTACGAAGATGATAGCAGAAGTCTACAGAGATGGTAAGATACACCACATAGAGTTTGATACTGGTAAGCCGACCTCTGATTTACAAATTACAGGGAATACCGACAAACGAGGAACCAGTATTACATTTTACCCAGATATTACTATCTTTAAGAATGGCGTGGATATAGACTTTGATTGGGTATTGCGCTATGCTCGCCACCAGGCTTATCTGACAAAAGGTATTCTTATCTCCGCCAAAGATGAAAGGACTGGGGCAGAGGAATCATTCTATTTTGAGGGTGGAATCACTTCTTATGTTAAGAGGCTGAATAATGGTAAGGAAGTCCTCTCTGATGAGATTTTTTACGTTGATAAGAAGATAGAAGATGCGGGAGTGGAAATTGCGCTTCAATATAATGACAGCTTCGCAGAGACGATGAAGCCTTTTGCTAATAACGTTCTCACCCCTGATGGTGGTACGCATGTAGTGGGTTTTCGTACAGCGCTGAACAGAGTAATTAATGATTATGCTCGCAAGAACGGCTTACTAAAAGAAAAAGAAGAGAATCTAACTGGCGATGATATTAAGGAAGGTCTGACCGCAGTTGTATCTGTAAAGTTGCCAAATCCGGAGTTTGAAGGGCAGACTAAGAATAAACTCGGTAATCCAGAGGCACGTGGTTATGTAGATAAGGTAATGAGTGAATATTTTGGTTATTACCTAGATGAGAATCCGCAGGTGGCAAAGAAGATTATTAGTAAGGCTACTCTGGCTGCTAGGGCGAGGAAAGCTGCTCGTGCGGCACGCGATAATGTTATCCGCAAAGGCGCATTTGAGGGAATGAATCTTCCGTCTAAGTTGGCCGATTGTTCTTCCAGAGATAGGAATGAATGTGAACTCTTTATCGTAGAGGGTAATTCGGCGGCTGGTTCTGCCAAAGAAGGACGTAACCCACAAATTCAAGCGATTCTACCGCTCAGAGGTAAGGTACTCAACACTGAGCGTGCCAGATTGGATAAGATGTTAGCTAACCAAGAGCTCGTATCCCTGATAAAAGGTCTTGGTGTAGGCATCGGAGAACAGTTTGATATCAATGGTCTCAGATATGACAAGATTATCTTTATGACAGATGCAGATGTGGATGGTCTTCATATTGCGACACTTCTGATGACATTCTTCTTCCGCTATATGCCACAGGTAATAGAAGAGGGGCATGTTTATCTAGCAAAGCCACCTCTGTTTGGTTTGATTAAGGGTACTGGCAATACTAGAAAGATTGATTATCTATATGATGAGGTGGCCCTAGAGAAAAAGCTAACTGAGGCGATAGAAGAAAAGAAGAAAAATGGTACTAAGGTAGACGAACATCAAGAGCGTTTCAAGCAAGCTGGCTACACTGCGCAGCAGAGGTTTAAGGGTTTGGGCGAGATGGATGCCAAACAGCTCTGGGAAACTACAATGGATCCAGAAAATCGTATCTTGATTCAGGTGCATATTGATGATGCAGAAAAAGCAGATGCGGTATTTACGAAGCTAATGGGAGACCAGGTCGACCTCCGTAAAAACTTTATTCAGGCTGGCGCGGCAAGTGTTAATCTGGATGATTTGGACTTCTAACAGGGGAAAGGATAAGATATGGAAGAAGACAACAGAGATAATAAAATTGTAGAAGGCGAAGTAATTGACGGTATTGAGAAGCGCCAGGTAGAGCATACAATGGAAGAATACTTCCTTAAGTATTCTATGTCCGTGATTATTGACCGTGCACTGCCAGATGTGCGTGATGGTCTAAAGCCAGTAAACCGCCGTATTCTTTATGCAATGAATAAGAATGGCTGGAAAGCACCACATGCCACCGTTAAGTCTGCCCGCATCGTTGGTGAGGTTATGGGTAAATATCACCCTCACGGCGACTCATCTATTTATGATGCGATGGTGAACCTAGCTCAGCCATGGAAAATGCGTTACACTCTGGTAGAGGGGCAAGGTAACTTTGGCTCCGCCGATGGTGATGAGCCAGCTGCTTCCCGTTATACAGAAGCTAGAATGGACAAGGTTGGCGCGGAACTTCTCTCTGATATTGAAAAAGAAACAGTTGACTTCCGTGATAACTTTGATGGGACAGAGAAGGAACCAGTGGTTCTACCGGCAGCACTACCTAATATTCTCTTGAATGGTCAGATGGGTATTGCAGTTGGTATGGCGACTAATATTCCGCCACATAATCTCGGAGAGCTAGTTGATGCAGCCGTGGCCCAGATCGATAATCCAGATATTACTCTTGAAGAACTAATGAAACATGTCAAAGGCCCAGATTTTCCAACTGGTGGCGAAGTATATGGTGGTGCACCTATGAAGCAAGCTTATGCCACCGGTAAAGGGTCTGTTACGATTAGAGCTGTTACGAATATTGAGGAACGTAAAAATGGACGTTATAACATCGTAGTAACAGAGATGCCATATGGAGTTTCGAAAGAAGATTTGAAGAAACGGATTGTGGAGCTAGCTAGTGAGAAAAAATTGAGCCATATTGCAGATGTTAGGAATGAATCGGCGCGTGGAATAACGAGATTAGTAATTGAGCTAAAGAAAGATGCTTTCCCGAAGAAGATTCTGAACCAATTGTTCAAATTGACGAATTTACAGACATCATTCCACTACAATATGTTGGCCTTAGTGGACGGTATCCAGCCACGTATTTTGGGATTAAAAGAGATTCTAGGCGAATTTATCAAACATCGTCAGTCAGTAGTGCGCCGTCGGACGGAGTACGAGTTAAAGAAAGCAAAAGAGCGCGCCCATATCTTAGAGGGATTGAAAATTGCGCTTGATAATATCGATGAGGTAATTGCGACTATTCGCGCTTCTTATGATGATGCAGACCAGCAACTCATGAAAAAATTCGGTCTTTCAGAGATACAGGCAGCAGCTATTCTAGCAATGCAGCTGCGCCGTCTGCAAGGTCTAGAACGTGATAAAATTGAGGCTGAGCTGAAGGAATTACAAGAGTTGATTAAGAAGTTAGAAGCTATCCTGGCAGACGAGAAAGAAATTCTTCGTGTCATCAAGGAAGAATTATTGGCGATGAAAGAAAAATATAGTGATGAACGTCGTTCCAAGATGATTAATCATGAGGTTGGTAAATTCTCTGAAGAAGAGTTGATTCCAGAGGAAGAGAGTGTGATTTTACTGACAGCAGAGAATTACATGAAGCGTGTATCTCAGAATGATTTCCGTAAGCAGAACAGGGGTGGTAAGGGTAAACGCGGTATGACCACGAAAGAAGAAGATGTGATAGATCAGATTATTACTGCCAGTTCACATGATAATCTACTATTCTTTACCTCTCAGGGTAGGATTTTCCGCCTGAAGGCTTATGAAGTGCCACAAGCAACATTAGCTGCGAAAGGCACGGCTGCAGTGAATATGCTCAATCTTCATCCAGAGGAGAAGGTTACCGCTATTATCAAACAGGGTAATGAATTAGGTAAAGACGGATATCTATTTATGGCGACCAAGAAAGGTACGATTAAAAAGACATCTATTAAAGATTACGAGAATATCCGCACTAATGGTCTGATTACTATTAAGCTGGATGACGGTGATGAGCTGAAGTGGGTCAAGGGGACCACAGGGAAGAATGATGTGATTATTTCTACCTCTGCTGGTCAAGCAGTGAGATTTAATGAAAGCCAGGTGCGTGCGATGGGTCGTGCAGCTAGAGGTGTTAGAGGTATGCGCCTTCGTCCAAAAGATGAGATTGTTGGTATGGATATCGTAACCGACCCAGCCCAGAAGCTGCTTGCTATCTCTGCAAATGGCTACGGTAAGGCCACCTTAGTACAGAACTTCCCAGTACATAAACGTGGTGGCGTTGGTATTAAAGTAGCATCTGTCACTCAGAAGACTGGTCCGATTGTGGCAGTTCACACTTTAGACCCAGCTGCGAAAGAAGTCATTATGATGTCCACTAAGGGGCAGGCTATCAGAGTGGCGATGAAAGAAATTCCGACTCTTGGTCGTGCGACTCAGGGTGTACGCATTATGAAGATGGGCGAGGGAGATACTGTGGCAAGCATCGGTATTGTGTTGCCAGAGGAGGATGGAGAGCAACAGAGCTAAGTCTAAAATGAAAAATCCGGCGACATGTCTACATCGCCGGATTTTTTGTGCGAGATAAATCGCTCATGTCAAATTTTGCTAAAAATAATTTTTTGGACATTTGTCCGAAAAAATAGAGAATGTAGCACTAAATAGCCTTGTTTACAAGCATAAGCATGACATTTTGCATTTTTTGGTGTTACTTACAGGGATGACTGTCTTTTGGTTAAATTTTTTAAGTGGGTGAGTAGTTAAAATATTACTCATCAGCACAGAAAATTCTTTAATACAAGCATAAGCAAGAAAGAAAAATAAGATAAGGCTTATGCTTTTGTTTAAGAGGTGTTTAATGTTATGCTTTTTGCAAAATTGTTAATTAGGAGTTTTTATGCGAAAGCAAACTAAGCTAAAGATAGCTACAATATCAACTATAACTATGGCTATGTTGCCGTCGGTCACAGTATATGCAGAGCCACCGGTATATATGAGCAATACCACAAGCGAAGTTTATATCTCGGCAATTGATTTTGCCAATGACACGATAGATATGACTTATGATGCGGATGCGGAGAATCTAGCTCTGCGCATTCAGCAGATTTCTCTACAATATGGTCCGATGACAGATTATCAGTTACATCACTGGAGCTCTGATAAAATCGGTGATGATAATGTAGTAATCTATGCTGGTACGCCAACGAACTTTGGCTCACATTTTGATAAAGGGAAGACTACTACTCTAAGACGTCCCTGGTTGAGAGCGGCAGCAGATCTGCTGAATAATGGCTATGGGCGGATAGAGTATATTTTTCTCGACACTAAGAACAATGCTGTGATTGGGCGAGCGGATTATAATAGATGTATAAAATCAGAGGTATTTAAGAGTGGCGCGGCTACTATCTGTCGTGCAGAGAAACTCAGTAATGGCACACTCCAGTATCAGCCTTATGATGCCAGTGGCAACAGATTAGAATTGTCACCAGAGGAAGATGAATTGCTGACGGCAGAGACGAAAAATTGGCGTGCCGAACCAGGAGAATGGGGGTCAGAGTGGTACATCACCAGTGATGATAGTGAGAACGAAGATGAGAATACTAGCGGAGATGATACCACTGGTGGGGATGATACGGGCGGTGGCGATATCAATGCCGATAAGTGGAATAATACTATTGATGATACCACTGATAGTACACCGGTGACTGACTCAGAATCCTCCCCGATACAGACCACACCTGTAACGTTGGCTAACTATGTTACTATCGTAGCGACTGGAACGGATGCCACATCTAATAATGGGACTGTTGATGCCGTTTACGCAAACAGTACTAGTACAGATGACTTTGTGGTTTGGTATGGTGGTAATGATGAAAATATGCATGGGGATACAATCGGTGAAGACGCCGCAGAGGATGATGGCAGAAATAGTAGCTGGAAAGCAGGTAATACCGCTAATGATGAGGTGGAAATACCAGATTTGGGCAAAGAACCAGAGCAGTCGCATGATTGGCTCGCACCGGTGCTGATTATAACAGGGCTATTAATAGCGGCGGCTGGGTGGTGGCTTTTGTTCTTTGGTAAAAGAAAATTAACAGACGATGAAGAAAGGAGATAAAAAGTAAAGATAATTATTTTTTCAAATACACTTAAATAAATCATAAAGTTGTTGGCGTAGCGAGGTTATTTCACCTCGCTGTGCTACTTGGCAAAATATGATGACTGGATTCCTTATACTTTCCTAAAAAGAATATGGTATAATGAGACTATGATTGGGATGGTAGAAAATAGATCAGTTTGGTTTCTCTTTCTAGCCTTTTTGATCGGCTGGTTTATTGCTCAATTTGCAAAGTTAATTACCGGTATAGTCCAAAAGGGAAAATTATTAACTTTTTCAGAGGTGGTTTATTTTCTTGGAAAATCTGGTGGTATGCCATCTGGTCACACGGCGAGCTTTGTCTCTCTGACTACGGCGATTGGATTATTGTATGGTTTTGATCAGCCAGTATTTGCGTTGTCCGCTTGCACAACGATAATCTTCATTTATGATGCGACTAATGTGCGCTATGCGGTTGGTGAGCATGGCAAATTACTGAATGAGATAGCAGAGAGTGATGGAAATCCGTTGACAAAGCCACAGAAAATCGTAGAAGGGCACACTGTACCACAGGTAATAGTTGGTGCTTTCATAGGTATAATAGTGGGATTTTGTGTATTTTTGCTGGCAGGAGGGCATTTTGGCTAAGATTTTTCAAAAAATCTAAAAAATCTTCGAAAAAAGTCTTGACTTTACTATCTTATTGATGTAAGATGGGAATTAGTCTAACAACTGCGAGACACTTATTATTGTTAATGTTGGTTAGCGGAGTTTAACAATTCAGTTGTGCAATTTATTGTTATACAATAATCATCGTCAGTTTATTTTATGAGTTTTTAAACTTTTTATATGATCTGGGATGCCGGCAATCCCTCAAGAGAGGGAAGTGTGACAGGAATCCACTTCAAGGATCTTTAATGGAGAGTTTGATCCTGGCTCAGGATG
>JAFWHE010000022.1 GCA_017512045.1 Candidatus Saccharimonadota bacterium | reverse complement strand
TTTACTGTTTGTCTATAAAGCATTCCAGTTGATGCAGCATAAAACCCAGGATAAATGTATGCCAACGGATAACTCCTTACCCCTCTACTCCCACTCTCATTATCCCCATACCCATAGGTAGTGAATAAGTAGGACCAGGATTTGGGAAAAAATCTCTTAAATTATCCACAAATCCAAAAAATATGATATAATATAAATTAATACAATTTAATCGTTGGGAGACCAATTGGTCGTTATTACCACAGGAAGGAAAATATGGCAGAAAAAGAAGCCAAAAATCTTAAAAGCGCTGAGGCTCCAGCAGAAGAGAAAGCAGAAGCTCCAGCAACGGATGTAGCAGAAAAATCAGAGGCTCCTGCAGAAGAAGCTAAAGAAGAAAAATTTGCCAAGTCTGGCAAAAAATCCAAGAAACACATAGAAGAAGTCAAGGCGGAAGAAGAGCGTCAGGCTCGCAAGATAGAAAAAGCAAAGTCCGATGCCGAGGCAGAAAGCAAGCCAAAAGGTGCTGCGCCAAAAGTCCGTCCTCTGATTGAGCGTCGCGGCAAGAAATACCAGGAAGTATACAAGCTAGTCGACAAAAATAAGGCTTATTCCCTGAAAGATGCCGTAGAATTGGCGGTGAAGACTAATCCAGCTAAATTTGATGCTACTATGGAAGCGCATATTCGTCTTGGCGTTGATCCACGTCAAGCCGATCAAAATATCCGTGCTACTATTGTATTGCCAAACGGCAATGGTAAGACAGTTCGGGTAGCAGTATTTGCCCCACTAGATGAGGCTAAAAAGGCTGAGGCGGCTGGTGCTGATATTGCGGAGGATGATGCATTCCTAAAGCGCTTGGATAAGGGAGAAATTGACTTTGATGTTTTGATTTCTACCCCACAGTTTATGCCAAAGCTCGGTAAATATGCTCGCACTCTCGGTCCGAAGGGTCTAATGCCAAATCCAAAGGCTGGTACTGTCACTACAGATGTAGAAAAGGCTGTAAAAGAAGCTAAGGCTGGTAAGGTGGAATACCGCGTAGATAAGCAGTCTATCGTCCATATTGGCTTGGGTAAGGTGTCATTCGGTGCAGACAAGTTACTAGAGAATGCTAATGCGTTCTTTGATTCTCTCAAGTCTCAGAGACCAGCTTCTATTAAAGGTCAATATGTGAAGTCTATCTTCATCACTACTTCTATGGGCCCATCTATCAAGGTAGAGAATCTTTATAACTAACAAGATTAATAGAAAAAAGAAAGCCACCCGGTAAAAATGGGTGGCTTTTTGAGATGGAGGGGTTTATAAGTTAACACCGGAATAAGCCGGTGGATTAGTTTAGATGCAACGGCTGCAATCTTTCCAGGCATAGAACTTATAGTTCATGATGCCATCCTTGACTACCTGCATTCCCCTAAGCAACGGTATAACTTCTTCTATAAATATCTCGCAGTTTTCTTCTACGTTATACCAGTTCTGATTAAAACCGATATATGCGAGATAAAAAGTGTGCTGCTTTCTTACACGTAAGAATTGCAGGTCTACTGCCTCGCGTGGCCGTATTTGTTTATCGCACTGGAATAAGAAGAACATCTTATTATCCAATGCGGCTTCACTATAGGCGGATAGCTCATTCATAAATAGTGTGTTTTCGCTTAATGTGAAGTTGCTGTCAAAGGCATTTTTGCTGTCTTTGATGTAGTCACAGAGTCTATCTACGTCAATTTTCTTTTCATTGAAGATGTCCCTTAACACCCTCTTTACGATCTTGAAATATTGATCATCTGCGACTTTTTTGGCTTTTCTAGTCATAAACTCTCACCTCCAAAAAATTAAAAGAACAAGTCCCCATCTCTCTCCCGATTATAACATATTTCATGAAAAAAGAAAAGAGGCTGCCTTAGGCAACCTCTGGAGAGGGAGATAATTAATATGTGACGCAAGTCCCGACTTTGTAGCCCACTGCTTTTAGATACTGGCATCCACCCAATTCTTCAATATCAAACAGCGCAATAATCTTTTCTACGGAGCCACCCATCTTTTCTATTAGATGAGCTGTAGCTTCGGCACTCTTGCCGGTGGCAATCATCTCATCAACGATGACTACTTTCTGCCCTGGCTCCAATGCATCCTTATGTATTACCATTGACTGGAGATGCATCTTGCCGTCATCTTCGTTCAGCATCTCATAGTTTTCGGTCTCTACTGCTGATGGCAATAAGGCATTGGAACGCTTGACATCTGCCATGCTTGTACCGACTTCTACTACTGGTACGAACGGTTTCATGAGAGCATAGGCGATTGCAGAGCCATAAATCCAGCCAGCCGCCTCTATTGCTACTACTACATCAAATTTAGTCTTAGGTGCAGAAAGTAGCGCCACCATAGTCTTGATAGACGTATCAAAATACTGATAATCTTTCCAGATAGGTGTAATGTCATGATAAACTGTGCCAGATTGATGAGAATTAGGGATTTTCCTGATTAGTTGTTTAATAACTTTCTGGTCAATTCCTTCTTTTCTTTCACTCAAAAACCTCACCTCCTCTAAAAGACCTCCCACATCCACTTTTATTATAGCATACGGAATGGTGAGTTGGTGGAATTTTTCTAACGAAACAAAAAACTACTCTGGTATCTCTCTATTTTTGGACGATTTCCAGAGTAGTTGTAAAATTAGCCTTCTACGACAACACCCATAGAACGAGCGGTGCCAGCGACAACTTTCACTGCGCCGTCTAGGTCAACAGCGTTGAGCTGGTCCATCTTCTTCTGAGCGATCTCTTCCAGCTGAGCACGGGTAATCTTGCCAACCTTGTCAATATTTGGTTTGCCAGAGCCTTTTTGAATCTTGATGGCTTCACGGATGAGATCATCCACTGGTTGACCGAGACATACCCAGTCAAAAGAACGATCTTCGTAAACTTTAATATGAACAATAACATTCTTACCCATGAAATCCTTAGTAGCTTCATTAAATGGGTTGATGAAATCCATCATATTAAGACCCCATTGACCAAGGGTGCTACCTACTGGAGGACCAGCAGTGGCCTTACCACCAGGAACACGAAGTTTAAGATTGCCGATGCATTTTTTTGCTTCTGCCATAAAAACATTTCCTCTAAAATAGATTTACTAATATATTAGTGCGTAACACCCTCATTGTAGCATATTTTGTAGAGAAAGTAAAGAAAAAGAGCGCCAATCGGCGCTCTAAAGTTGTAGTGTTAATAATCAAATTTGTGCTCTTGTTTCGCATCTCCCGTATCTATTTCAATAGTAATGATATTGTCGTATAACTCAACCAATTCAGCATTAAGAATGCTTTCCGCTTCTTCCGTAAGCATCTTTTTATCTTTAAAGAAAGAAGCACGCCGATACCATATGTCAAATGTCCTATACAAATTGAGGAATAGGAAAAATATGAGCACCAGGGCAAATGGCTTAATGTTTGTACTGAGTATACCTTTATCCTCCGCCCAAAAGATTCCATTAATGACTAGTGTATAGATTATCATCTTGATAATCCAGATTTCACCATCTTTCTTGGCTTTGTCCTCAATTTCTCGAGTTAGTTCTTTCAGCCTATCTTCTCTGGCTTCTGGAAGTAGTTTTTCGCATTTCTTGATAAATTCATCATCAAACCCAATCTGACCAGTTGTCATATTTTCACCTCCTTATAACTTAACTTGAATTAAGTCCAGGATTACAATTAATACGAGTACTGCCATTAGAAGATGGCTCTCCATTTTATTGATTTTCGCATACGACCTAAAGGCCTCCATGCGCTCATCTTCTGTTGGTTCATGATAATTGTCATGACCGTCAGCAATAGCAGCTGCTGTTGTTAAAAATAAAATATAACCAAGCATAATTTCCCCCTTTCGTGAATGCACCACATTTGTAATTTTCTTCGTAGAAAAACACCTACAACAGACACATTGTAGCATATTTTGGTGATACTGTCAAAGGATACACAGCGCACTGAACGACCAACAGACTTGCTATTATAGTTTGAAGGGTATATACCGTTGTCGACGTTCATACTCAAGAAATACGCACGATTAGTATCGCGGATAATGGATGACCACCAGACTCCACCAATGCCGATAATATCTAATGACGCGTTACCATAATACCCATCATACCCAAGCGATGCACCAGTCATTAAATTATCCCGTGCGGTAGCATTGGTACGGTACCCTGGTCCTACTTATTCACTACCTATGGGTATGGGGATAATGAGAGTGGGAGTAGAGGTGCTAGAAGTTATCCTTTAAGCTATATTCTGGCAGGCTCTTATTATTGGGCGGGTGGTGTATTTGTCCAACAAGGAGTATACGGCCGTTACTGGTCAAATGCTGCATCTAGCTATACTGTTAGTTACAACTTGGACATCGTTGAAAATCGTCGTCTCGTACCGGCAAATAATCTAAATAATAGACGTAATGGCGGCACTCTGCGTTGTGTGCCAAAGTTAGTATGTTAGCCTAATAGTGCAACGCAGAGTGAGCCCGAAGCGCTTATTATTGGTGGTCGCCTTAATCAGGCGTGAGCCATACACATGCAGGTAGTAACTATTGGTGCTACTATAAATAGTAGAGGACCAGTAGTAGCTAAGCAACGACTGGTAGTAAAGCCGACCAGTGTCCCAGTAGTAGTAGCCTGAATAGACATACGACAATGGATAAGATCTTGCACCAAGGCTACCAGTGGAGATGAGAAGCACAACGCAAAGAGAAACCATTGAGTTTGCCGTTGCGCTTATTTTTAACGAGGTGCGCAGTATAGATATGCAAATCATAACCATTATTGTCAGAGACACTAGATGCCCAATTAATACCATATAGTGTCTGAAAATATAGCTTGCCTCTAGCCCAATTGTAATGGCCAGAATATATATATGACGTTGGATAACTTCTGGCTTCTTGATTCCCACTCTCATTATCCCCATACCCATAGGTAGTGAATAAATAGGGCCAGGGTACCGCACCAACGCTACCGCACGGGATAATTTAATGACTGGTGCATCGCTTGGGTATAGTGGGAATTATTCATACACGTCGCTAAATAATGTTGGTAACTATGGGGTTTGGTGGTCATCTACGATTCGGAGTAGTGGTCAATCGTACTATTTAGGAGTCAACATTGATGATACTATGTACCCACAGTATACCAGTAGTAAATATTTAGGTCGCCCAGTGCGCTGATACTAAGTTAGCGCGATAACCTAATAGTACAACGCAGAGCGTGCCCGCGGCGCTTATTATCGCTATCCGCCTTAACTAAGCGTCTGCTGCTTACATATAGGCCGTGACTATCGGTGCTACTAACTATGCTAGACGACCAATAGAGTCCACCCACCGTCTGGTTGTAAAGTCTACCAGTAGACCAGTGGTAGTAGCCTGATCGCACATACGAGAATGGATAACTTCCAGTGCCTTTTGCCCCACTCTCATTATCCTCATACCCATAGGTAGTGAATAAATAGGACCAGGATTTGGAAGCGAAACTGATGATAGTGGTTTTGTGGGTGGCGCGACAATTGGTTTTGAGGTCTTGAAGCTGGTGGATTTGAATAGCTAAAATGTATATTCTTGACGCTTGCCAACGTATGACATTTTAGCTATTCAAGTCCAGACCTCAAACACCAATGTCGCGACAGGACCCACAAAATGTGTATCGGTAGCTTTCCGTTTGAACTGACTAAATCTTTTGTACTTGTAGCGCATCCAGCTCTACTGGTGTTTCGCGGCCGAACATTGACACCATTACCTTGAGCTTGCCCTTATCAGAGTCAATCTCAGAAATCGTACCATCAAAGCCTTTGAATGGGCCATCTGTGATGGAGACTACTTCGTCAATGGCGTAATTGACGGAGAACTTTGGATCTTCTACGCCCATACGTTTCTTAATCTTAGCAATTTCTTTTTCAGAAACAGGGGTAGGTTGAGTACCAGTACCGATAAAGCCGGTTACGCCAGGAGTATTACGAACGATATACCAGGTTTCATCAGATAACTTCATTTCTACTAGTACATAGCCTTGGAAAATTTTGCGGTCTACTACTTTGCGCTTACCATTCTTAATTTCAATCTGTTTTTCCTTTGGCACGAGGGCGTCAAAGATCTTCCCTTTCATCTCTATTCCGCCGACACGTTGCTTGATGGATTCTGCAACTTTATCCTCATAGCCAGAGTAGGTAGAGATAGCATACCACGCTCTCGTATCATCATATCTGTTTACTGCCATATTTTCTCCTTATAAATTACTTAATTAATAGTCCAAATACCCAAGTAAAGAGGGCGTCTAGAAGCATAATAATTGCGATAAAAATACCTGTATAAACGAAAATTGCGAGCACTAATTTCCAGGTGGCTTTGCGGCTCGGCCAGCGAACTTGACGGATTTCACGCCAGGAATCTCTAATATAACGCCCCAGATAGACAATTGGGCGTATTAAGATGAATGGTTTTTTCTCATTTTTGCTGTTTTTTGCCACTTTTGGGGCTTTTTCAGCCTTTTTGACAGGCTTTTCTGCTACAGCCTTATTTGATACTGCCTTGACCTTTGTGGTCTTCTCTGGGGCCTCAGAATGTGCCTCCGCAGGTTCTTTAGGGGTTTTATCCTTTGGCTTCCCTGGGTCTGTGGCTTTAATTCTGGTAATTTTTGCCATTATCGCAATTACTCCTCTCTATAAAAAATAATCTCTTACGAGATTGTCAAGTACATTGTAACAAATATCTTCTCAGATGTCTAGTCTTTTCTTATCTTTTTATTATGATAAAATATTCATTGGTGGTGAGTATCTTTATAGGGAGGTGAGAAATGTGTCAGAAGAAATCGCTGCAAGGTTCAATTATGTGAAACTTGTGAATGAAAAATACAATATTCCTCAGAAATTGTGGGACAATGCAGAAAAATTCACAGATCTCAGCTATGAAATCCGCAGTGGATATAGGATAACTAATGTCTATCGGGATGAGGAGACTGAGAGAGATATTTCTGCACATATGTTAGCTTTTGACGTAAAGAATGATGCTTCTATTCCTGATGAGGAACGTAATATCAAGCGTAAGCAGAAGATTATTTTGCGTCATCCAGAATCTGTTATGGATCATTCTGCCAGAGTAGCCAATACTATGTCAGAGATGATGTTTGCATATCCGGATTTATTCCAGAAATATAGTCAGACGGCTATCATGAAGGTGGCTTTGTGCCATGATATAGGAGAAGCTACGGTACACGATATACCAGATGACGGTTCAGAGGAACATGCATTAAAAGAAATAGCAGAGATGAAGGCGGTTAGCAAGTATTATTCCGCTATATCTGATCCGATGCGTAGTATAATTGTGTCCTATCATCGTCAGTTTGAGAATTTGGATACTTTTTTGGGGCAGATGATTAAGATGGTGGATAAGATAGACGCTATCGCCAGATTGATCATGTTCGAGCGGTATGATATTTATGGAAATATTTATGATAAAGAACCGCCATCAGAACAGGACATTCGTTTTGCCAAAGAGATTGGTACTGGCAATTGTACCGATGTCTGGGCGAGACATCTTTACTGGCTCTTCCATGAAAAATATCATTTTGACCCGTCGGTCACTAAGATTGCTGAAGATTTCCTTTATGCAGGTACGAAATCTGTCGGTAGGCCATGGTTTACATTTTGGCCACGCACGTAATACTCACCACTTTCCCCCAGTTGTAAATACTGGGGGATTTTTCTTGCAAAGCTATTTTATCTGTTATAATAGAGAAAATGGAGGTTAATTATGACTAAATTTGACGATCAATATCTTGATCTCTGCGAGAGAGTATTGATCTATGGAGAAAGGGTGAGCAACGATCCGACTGTTTTGCAGAAAAAAATAGCAAAAAAGACCGGAACCAATATGCCAAATCATTATGCACAGACTATTAAGCCTGTTACGACTATTCGTTTGCCGCACCAGGTGCTGACCTTTGATCTGGAAGAGGAGTTTCCGATTCTGACGTCAAAATTGGTCGCGTTCAAGACTGCGGTGCTAGAAATGCTCTGGATTTATCAAGTGCAGAGTAATGATGTTCGCTGGCTTCATGATAGAGGCATTAAGATTTGGGATGAATGGGAGCTGCCAGAGGATGGTAAGTATATGGGCAAGGACTTCAAGAAATTATACAAAGAAAAGGGGTTGAAAGAGGATTTTGCTCATACTATTGGCACTGCTTATGGCTGGATTACGAATAGATATCAATTGACGCAGAGTTTGATAGAAACTTTGAAAGAAGATCCTCATAATCGTCGTATGGTGATGTCTCTCTGGCAGAATGAATTCCTAGAAACAGCAGCATTACCTAGCTGTGTTTGGAATAGTGAATGGAATATTACGGATGGTAGACTAAATGTGTTAGTTAATTCTCGTTCATCTGATATTCCGCTAGGTTTACCATTCAATATTACTCAATATGCCACGCTTTGTTATCTGATTGCGCATTGTCTAGACGTGAAACCTGGCAAGATGACATTTGTTACGAATGACGCTCACATTTATGAGAATCAGCTCCCTGGCATCCGTGAACAGTTGAAGCGTCGTGATGATTTGCGCAGTGTTGGTTTAGATTTGCCACCTGCGCCTACTCTTTGGATTAATCCGGACATAAAAGATTTCTTTGAATTTGACAATTCCAAAGAGCTAAAAGATATCCGTCTGATGAATTATAATCATCTAGGAAAGATTTCTATGCCAGTGTCGGCTTAATTCATTAGCAAAGGAGTAAAATTGAGCTTTTCTATCATCGCGGCAATCGGAAAAAACAGAGAACTTGGCAAGAATAACCAGCTAATCTGGCATTTGCCTGGGGACTTGAAGTTTTTCAAAAAAACGACGATGGGACACCCTATTCTGATGGGAAGGAAAACTTTTGAGTCATTGCCTGGGCTATTACCTGGCAGGAAGCATTATGTGGTTAGCAAAAAGGAAGGAATTTCTCCTTCTGGCGAACGGATAATACACGTTTCTGATTTAAAACAGTTTATCAATCGGCATAATGCTTCTCCAGAGGAGATTTTTGTCATCGGTGGTGCGAAAATTTATGAACAGCTACTTCTCTATGCGGATAAGCTATATTTGACAGAGATAGAAGCTAATGACACAGAGGCGGATGCTTATTTCCCAGATTTTGATAAGGAAAAATATGATAAAGAGATTTTAGCGCAAGGAGAGGAAAATGGTTTAAAATACACCATAGTTTGCTATAAGTTGAAAAAGTAAGGAGGTTTTATGGAAGAAAATGCTAATATTGACCCAGTTTTTGGGCTAATTGACGAGGAAATTAAGCGCCAGGAGGAAGGATTAGAACTGATTCCAAGCGAAAATTATGTATCTGAGGGGGTTTTGCAGGCTATGGGGTCCGTCCTGACTAATAAGTATTCAGAGGGATATCCTAGTTTTCAGGGCATTTCCAGCCTCTCTGAGGTGGTTTCTGGTAAAGTGGGCAAGGACACTGGTGCGGCTTCTGAGGGTCTTGTAGAGGCTGAGAAGGCCATTTCCAGCGAAATTTACGGCAATTATCGCTATTATGGTGGTCAAACTAATGTTGACAGGATAGAGAGACTGGCGATTTCCCGTGCGATGAGACTATTTCACGCTGATCACGCCAATGTCCAGCCACACTCTGGTGCTAATGCTAATGAGGCGGTATATTTCGCCTGGTGTGAGCCGGGTGATAAGATTTTGGCTATGAACTTGGCTCACGGTGGCCATCTGACCCACGGCGCTCCTGTAACCCGCAGTGCGAAGATTTATAACTTCATCGCTTATGGCACAACAGAAAATGGCGATATAGATTACGATGATATGGAAAAAAAGGCTTTGGAGGAGCTGCCAAAGATTATTTTGGTCGGCTATTCTGCTTTTATGAAAATTCCAGACTTCGACCGTGTAACAGAGATAGCGAAGAAAGTAAAGAAAAAATCTGGACAAGAAGTGTTATTGATGGCGGATATGGCGCACGTGGCTGGCCTTATCGCTGGTGGTGTGCATCCGAATCCACTAGATCATGGCTTTAATGTGATGACGACTACTACGCACAAAACTTTGCGTGGTCCGCGTGGTGGCTTGATTCTATCCAAGGGTAATGTTGCCTCACCTCTGAAGAAGCCAGAAAAGACACTAAAGAATATCCCTATCCTGATTGACCGCGCAGTCTTCCCTGGCACTCAGGGTGGCCCGCTAGAGCACGTGATTGCGGCCAAGGCAGTATCTTTTGGCGAGGCTTTACAACCAGAGTTTAGAGAGTATGCAGAAAACATTGTCAAAAATGCAAAGAAACTTGCCTCTGCACTAAAGGAACGTGGTTTCATCCTCCAAGGTGGCGGTACAGAAAATCATTTAATCTTAGTCAACGTTAAGGAAAGCTTTGGATTTTCTGGTAAAATGTATGAAAAAGCATTAGATTTGGTCGGCTTAACACTCAATGCTAATGCCCTGCCGACAGATAAGGCGGCTGCTTTTCGTCCATCTGGTGTGAGGCTTGGCACTCCTGCTATTACTACCAGAGGTTTAGGAGAAAAAGAAATGGTGAAGATTGCTGATTGGATGAAACGTGTGGCCGATATTTGTGTGAAGATTGGTGATGATGAGGAAAAACTAGAAGATAAGGTCTGCCAGAAACAGCTCCAGCCAATCAGAGAAGAGGTGCGTGCTTTGGCGCTAGATTTCCCTTTGCCAGCCACTGGGAAATAGCTAGATAAGATACCGAGGAAAAAAGACCTGTGTTAGATTGACGCAGGTCTTTTGGAGATATTACCTGTCTAGGTTTTGAACTTGCCGAAAATCAGCAAACAGATTAGAGTGGTGATGGACGTCCCGATGACTAGTACCAGTCGCATGAATAGACTGAGTCTGATTCGGTTGCGGATGCCGTCTACCACGAAGTTTGGCGTGGTATTTCTTTGGCGAAATTGAGTGATTTTTGGACGATTATCAGTGTTTTTGAAATCGTCTTCTGTTAGAAACTCAACTTCTACCACTCTAGAATCCGGATTATTTATCGGCAATTTGTAATATCTCCGCAGTTTGGGGTTTTCTTGGAAATTGCAACAAGCTTCCATAATATACCTCCTCAAAGAGCTAACTATAAGTTACGCATAAAGTATAACCCACCTCTATAAATCTGTCAATTATGGAATATATACAAAAATGGTATTGCTTTTTCTGGAATAGTATAGTAAAATGCGAGAGAGAATAGGTCATACACAAAAATATCAAATAAACAGAGGTGATTTATGATTTTGAAGAGAAACACTATGTTAAAAGCCAGGATTATCGCTGGTTTTGTGGCATTGATAGCGCTGGTTATCTGTGGAGTGGATATTGTACGAGCAATTCAACATGATATTATTACGGTTACAGGTACTACCGGAAATATAGAGGTCAAAGGTAATAATGTTGATGGTCTTACTGTCACCCCGGCGCTCGTATTTAATGAAACAGGAGATTCTATCACCTATGAGGTAATACTGAGAAGTACTAATGGTGTCGCATTCCAGATTAGAAATGTGACTGATGATAATACTAACGCCTATATTACAACGTCATATGATTATGATGATACCATCAGCGCAGAAGAAAAACCGATCCGTTTCACACTAACTTATACTAATTACATACCTTTTGGTAGTAATCTTGATCTGGAAGATATTCATATTACAGCTACCGTCGAAGAATATGACGATGGTGGAGAAGTCCAGCCAGGTGGCTCAACGGATGATGCGGATTCCCCTGATGTATTAGTGCCAAATACTGGTGGTGGCAATACGGTGGTCATAGAGACATCGTCTCAGAAGCAAAGTGTACTACCGCAAGCCATCATTTGCATAATTGCCTTGACTACTATCATTATGGTTCTGCCTAGCTCTTTGAGGCGGCGTGTTTCCTTTGGCGCAATTAGTGTAGTTACATTCGTCTTTGTTTCTGGCGGCGTGTTGTCATTGAATGCCAGTGCCGAGGTGCAGGCTCTAGGTATGACGGTTGTTGGTAATAATATTTCTGCTAGACCAGACACCTCCGACCCACAAGAGGTCGTATCGGTGACATTTCCGAATATTTATAATAATAAGGTGACAGATCGTGATGGACAAGCTCCAGGTAATGCAATTATCCTAAAGACTATGGATAATAAATATGCATTGATGGATACTGGTCCAAGTACTGCTAATATCAGGACGGTTATCTATGATTCGCTCAAGGGATTACAAGGGGTAGATAATGTGATACTTGATTATCTGATTATTTCTCACCTTGACGGGGACCACTATGGTAATGCAAATGCCTTTATGAATGACCCAAATATCACTATTAAGAATATCGTTTTTAAGCATGAAATCTATTCTAATGACTCTAAAGAGAGTGTCTTCAGATCTCTAGCTCAGACTGCCGCCAACAATCATATCAATATTATCACTAGTGGCGATGAGGGTGCAGTGGGATATCTGGCAACACTTGGCGTGACAGATTATACGAGACTGAGCGAAGGCATGGTGATAAATGTTGGTGACTATCTGAAATTGGATTTCTACAATACCTCTAGTGTTTATGATGGTAAAACTTGTGCTACTGGCCTGAAACTCGCCTGGACTGCCAGCACTACTACTAGCAGTTTGTATCGAAATGCTGCTGGGGAGTATGTTTACTTTGACGGTAGCGAATATCAGTTTGATGATGGCGGATATGATATTTCGAGTAGCAGATTCCCAAATTCCAAGGTTACGTTCCATACTACCACTACCCCTGTCCAGAAAGAAGGCGGAAGTGGCATGAATAGATATTTCTATGCTTATAACGGCGGTAATCATAATATCTGCGCCTCAAATCCAAACGCATTTGGTATCTTGGCGGAAGTAACTACTACTGGATTAAACAAATATATGTATTTCCCAGGTGATATAGAAAATGCTGGATATAGCGTTCTATCTAGTGGGGCAAACTCTGCACAGCTTTATAGCGAGCTAAACTTTAATGGTAGTGATTTTACTAACAATACCACCCCATTTGCAATTCCATCTGAAGATGATACTGCGACTGCGATTTATAATAAACTTGCCACTGATGCCGCGGCGCTAGGTGTGCCTGTAAACAATTTGCTTGATAATATCGCGATTTATCAAGAATCTCATCATGGTATCAATAATAGCGAAAAAGCGCTCTGGAAACTCAACCTTAATCGTAGTAGTGGTATCTATGCCATCGCAGAAACAGCTTCTAATATGATTAATAACAATAGCTTTTGGCTAGCCAAGACATATCACTATACTCTGGGAAATCTCCCGGCAGAGAACAAATTGCAAGTCGGCACTAATACAAAAGACGGTGTAGGTTGTACGATTAACACAAATGGCGTGACAAGTTGCGCGCATTATTAAAAGAACATAAAAAATGGTGGACCCAATCGGACTCGAACCGACCACCTCAGCAATGCGAATGCTGCGCTCTACCAGATGAGCTATGGGCCCAACTTCTCTTATTATAGCATATATACGGCAGATTTTGAATGGTTTCTACCTCTGTTGTATGTCTTACGTATTGACTTTTTCACAAATCTGTGCTATAATATGAGATGGTGTGTGGGAGTTCTTTGATAAGGAGTGTGAAAATGAGTAAGAAGATATTATCCGTGTTATTTGTTGCAATTTCTATTATTTTAGTATTATCTCTAATATTCCTGCCGCATAGAGTTAAAGCGGCTACCGTAATCAACATCTATCCTGAGCAGTTATTGCAAAGGAATAGGGATGTCAATTCCCTGGCTTGTCTCATAGAGACAGAGGCTGGTTCGGACTTCATCCCATTTGACGATAAGGTCAAGGTGGGGTTGACGGTTCTCCATCGCTGTGATAATCCGGCTTTTCCGGGCACGGTGGAAGAGAATATCAACAAACCTGGGCAATATGCTGAGCCCAGTACGGTAGCATCGGAACAGAGTGTTTTGGCCGCCGAGCGCGCCATGTATCTCTGGCAAAGTGGTACATCATATCAAATACTCCCCAGTGAGGCACTATATTTCAGTGGGGATGGCAAACGGAACTACTTCCGCGATGCGCAAGGTAACATATACGATGAGGCAGTTGGCCTCAGTATCTAATAAACTGTTTTCTACACACCAAAAAGGACCCCGCAAAGAGGTCCTTTTTTATCTCTCCTAACGCTGGTCGGGCTTCGCCCGACGGAGCGCAGCGTCGGTCCAAAAAAAGAACGTGTAGACACACGTTCCTTTTTGTCTATTTTAACGCTTACTAAACTGCTCTTTCTTACGTGCAGAGCGAAGACCGTATTTTTTGCGTTCCTTCTCTCTTGGATCACGTTTGACAAAGCCAGCTTTCTTCAAAACTGGGCGCAAATCTGGGGCATCTGTAGTGAGTGCCTTAGAAATGGCTAGTTTGATAGCGTCTACCTGGCCAGCTAAGCCACCACCAGAAACGCGGATTGTGATATCATAATCCTTTTGTTTCTGAGTGAGTGCTAGTGGATCGGTAATTTCTGCTAATTTAGACTTATCTCCAGAGAGATATTCTAGTGCAGGCTTGTCATTAATCGTGATGTTTCCCTTACCCTTGTAAAGGCGAGCACGTGCAGTAGCAGCCTTGCGGCGACCAAGTCCGTATTTATAGGTATCTTTTGCCATTATTTAATCTCCTTTGGATTTTGTGCAGCATGAGTATGTTCGTTGCCTGCAAAAATGCGGAGGCGTGCCATGCGATCTGCAGCTAATTTGTTCTTTGGGAGCATACCCTTGACAGCTTCTCTGATAGCATGTGCAGGATCTTTCTCGATTACTTCTGCAAGAGAAAGTTCCTTAATGCCACCCGGAAAACCACTATGACGGTAATAAGATTTATCTGTCATTTTATTGCCAGTAACCTGTATGTCTTTGGCATTAATAACGATTACATAATCACCGTTATCGGTATGTGGGGTATAAGTCACTTTGGATTTCCCCATTAATTTATCGGCAATAATTACCGCAAGTTTACCTAGTGGCATAGTACTAGCGTCAATTATGTACCATTCCCTCTTGATTTCTGAGGATTTTTGAGAATAAGTTTTCATTACTTGTCCTCCTTTATTTCAATGTCATCGACAAAAGAGATTTCAGAAAGCTCAGTATTGTCACCTTTGCGATATCCAGCTCTTTCAATTCTGAGATAGCCAGAATCACGCTTAATCTGTGGAGCAATTTTGTCAATTAGCAGATCAGCAGTCTCAATACTATTCAGGCGTGAAATTAGTAGACGGCGATTAGCTAAGCCACCTTTTTTCGCAATAGTGATAAGTTTCTCTGTTTCACGACGAATCTCTTTTGCTCTGGCAGTTGTCGTTGTGATTGATTGATGAGTGATCAGGGAGCACATCAGCCCACGAGTCAGTGCGCGTCTCTGATCGGTCTCACGGCCAAACTTACGGCCTTTATATCCGTGGCGATGCATATTAAATATTTAACTCCGTTATCTTTTCTTTTACTTCGTCTAGGGCCTTTGCACCAAAACCTTTGAGGTCTTTCAGGTCAGAATCAGATAGCATGACGAGATCACGAACAGTTTTAATGTCGTTATTGGTCAATGCATTAGCTGTACGAGCTGATAGACCAAGCTCCTCGATTGGCAACATTAGTCCAGTGTCTTCCTCTTCCTCATTATTGCCTGGGGCTGGAGCACTTTCTACGGTAGTACCGCCAGCAAGAGCAGTATATTGATTGACGAGGATAGCAGCAGCTTCTTCGAATGCCTCACGCGGAGTCATCGTACCATCCGTGTCGATAGTGAGAGTTAGCTGTTGCAGATTGGTATCCTGTCCAACGCGAGTGTTCTCTACTTTATAACGAACACGTAGTACTGGGGAGAATACCGCATCAAGTGCAATCATATCAGAACGGACACGATCTTCACCTGATTTTTCAATAGTCAAGTAACCACGGCCAGTATCGACAATCAAATGCATTTTTAGTACATATTTCGGATCGTCGATGTGACAGATTACCTGATTTGGATTGGCGATTTCAATCTCTGCAGGTAATTTGATGTCCCCTGCAACTACACGCTTATCGCCATCTTTCTCTGATTGATCAGAGCCTTTAATCTCAAGATAAAGTTCTACTGGCGCATCAGAGTGAGACTTTACCCTGACATTCTTTAGATTAAGCATAATGTCTACGACATCTTCGCGAATTCCTGGAATAGCAGTGAACTCATGAGTAGTGCCTTCAATACTAAATGAAGTAATCGCGGCACCTTTAATACTTGAGAGGAGAACACGGCGTAAAGAATTACCGAGCGTGTTGCCATAGCCATAATAAAGTGGACGTACGACAAACTCAGCACTGTTTTCGCCGAGATCATTCACCTCTGCAAGGTTTGCTTCGTGAATAACTTTAGTTGTCATATTATATTCTTCCTCCTTAGCGTGAGTAGTACTCAACGATTAATTGTTCGTTAATGCCCGCCTCTGCTTCTTCGCGCTTTGGCAAACCAGTGATTTCAATTTTCATTTTCTTTCCGTCTGCTTTCATCCAGGAAAGACTATTCTGTCCAGCAGCGCCAATAATCTGATTTAGGTTCTTGAAATACTCAGATTTCTGGGATTTTGGACGAACTTCTAGAATATCTCCAGGTTTTAATCTGATGGATGGAATGTCAATTCTACGACCGTTCAATAAGAAGTGGCCATGAGAGACGAGCTGGCGTGCTTGACGACGAGTCAGAGCAAAGCCTGCACGATAAACGACATTATCAGCTCTCCTCTCTAGGAATTGCAATAGGTTTTCGCCGGCTAGGCCGTCTGCACGAGTAGCTTCTTTCATCAGTTTGGCGAATTGCTTCTCTAGCACACCGTATAAACGGCGAACTTTTTGCTTTTCGCGAAGCTGTGTCAGATAAAGGCTACCACCGCGTATTCTCATGTCAGAATGCTGACCTGGAATACCAGTTTTCTTCGCCATCACCTTTTGGGCTTTTGGCGCAAGAGCGTAACCTTCACGACGGCTCTGTTTTACAATAGGTGATTTATCTCTTGCCATTACGGTTTCCTTTCTCCCTTAGGACGGACACCACCGTGAGCAATTGGAGTCAAATCGGTGATACTGTCAATTCTCATTCCAACAGATGAGACAGCGCGGATTGCGCTATCGCGACCAAGACCGATACCCTTGACATAAACATCTACGCTATTCATGCCGTGATCTTTCTTGGCAATTTCGGCTGCTTTTTCTGCAGCAACCTGCGCTGCGTAAGCTGTACCCTTCTTGCTACCGCGAAAACCATTGGCTCCAGCGGAAGATGAAGATAGAACTTCACCATTTTTGTCGGAAAAATTAATAATTGTATTGTTAAAGGTTGCTTGGATGTGCATCTGACCAGCAGTAACAATCCGTTTACCTTTTTTAGCTTTCTTACTTGCAGCTTTTGGAGCTTCCTCAGCCTTAACCTCAGTAGGAGCATCCGTAGCTTCAGTTTTCTTAATTTCTTCTTCTGCCATTTTCTACTCCTTTCTTTAAGTCTTACTTGCTGCCTTTGGTTGCGTACCGCCAACTGCGATAGCTTTACCCTTACGAGTTCGTGCGTTCGTACGAGTACGCTGTCCATTGACTGGGAGCTTTGCCTTGTGGCGTAAGCCCTTGTAGGAATTGATATCCTTGATACGCTTAATATTATTGGTCACCAAACGTCTGAGATCGCCCTCAACGTGATATTTATTAGCAATAATATCGTTGATTTTCTGTTCCTCAGCCTCGGTGAGATCTTTCACCCGAGTGGTAGGCTCTATTTTAGCCTCCGCAAGGATGGCCTTAGATGTTGTGCGCCCGATACCGTAAACATAGGTCAATGCAATCCAGACCTGTTTTTCGTTAGGGATGACAACACTTGCAATTCTTGCCATACTTAACCCTGCCTTTGCTTGTTCTTAGGTTTCTTCTTATTGATGACACGTAGTACACCTTTGCGGCGAACGATGATGTCATCTGGGGAGATTTTTTTAACACTTGCACGTACTTTCATAAAGTGTCAAAATCCTTTCCTTGTTATGTGCTATAAAGATTTTTTACAATTCCTCGCAGAAATCACTTAAATCTTCCAATCTACAGAGATATTTTTGTGGATATAACAAAACTAACCTCGCAGATTGAATGGTTTAAAAGATGAATCGCAACTTAGAATCGTTGTAATTTTTACAACACTTGCTATTAATCTTTCAGGCGAAAACTGATCCGCCCCTTCGTGAGATCATAGGGGGTAAGTTCAACTTTCACCTTATCACCCGGTACGAGACGGATATAATTTTTGCGCATTTTTCCGCTCATATGGGCAATAATAATATGACCATTCTCGAGTTCAACCCGAAATTGGGTATTAGGCAACGCCTCAACGACCTTGCCGGTGAGTTCAATCACTTCCTTTTGACTAGCCATAAATTACTATTACATTTTATCATAAAAATACCTAAAAGTAAACCATTTTCTTTGAGAAAATCTGCAAGCATCATAAATCGTAGACCGCTGAATCCTGGTCCATGCTCTTTAGTAAGTATGGCTACAATGACGACTCCACTGGTAGCCTTGGTGCAAGATCTTATCCATTGTCGTATGTGTATTCGGGTCGCTATTACTGGGAATTAGGTAGGCTTTACTTCCAGACGATGTTTGGCAACTACTGGTCATCTAGTATAGTTCGTAGCATCAATAGTTACAACCTGGGTATGGGTGGTACGCGCTTGACTAAGACGGATAACAATAATAAGCGCATCGGGTGCAATCTGCGTTGCGTTTTTGCCTAATCCAACCGATCCAGATGCTGGTACTAACCGTACTAATGCTGTGAGTAGGGATAATTTGATGAATGGTGCATCGCTTGGGTATGATGGGGCTTATGTTGCAACATTACTGGATGCTGTCGGCAGATCTGGATTTTGGTGGTCATCTGCTATCAACACCTCCAGAGGATCAATTTTTATGAAAGTACACGACACTGGCATTATAAACCCTCGTGACGACAATAACAAATATCCAGGTCGTGCCGTGCGCTGCGCCAACCAAACTTAGTATATCAATTTGGCGACGCAACGCAGGGCGTATCCGCTGCGCTTATTATCGGTGCCTGCCTTAAGCAGACGCGAGCCATACATATACAGGTCGTAACTAGTGGAACCATGATAAATAGTAGACGACCAGTAGTGGACATTCAACGTCTGGTAGTAAAACCGACCAGTACCCCAGTGGTAGAGGCCTGAATAGACATATGATAACGGATAGCTTCTAGCATTCTTACTCCCACTCTCATTGTCCCCATACCCATAGGTAGTGAATAAGTAGGACCAGGATACCGCACCAATGCTACTGCA
>JAFWHE010000021.1 GCA_017512045.1 Candidatus Saccharimonadota bacterium | reverse complement strand
TTACCGCCAGACGGTGACTGGCTACTACTGGTCATCTAGTATAGATAGTAGCGTCTATAGTTACGGCCTGTATATGAATAATACCAGCTTGATTAAGGCGCTTGGCGATAATAAGCGTATCGGGTACGTTCTGCGTTGCGTTTTTGCCTAATCCAACCGATCCAAATGCTGGTGCTAACCGTACTAATGCTGTAAGTAGGGATAATTTGATGAATGGAGCAGGATTAAAGTATGACGGATACTATGCTGGCGCCTCGTTAGGAGATGTTGGTGCGTATGGTGTATGGTGGTCTTATACTATTAACAGCACCAATTATTCCTATGTTGCAAGTGTACGAAGTGATAATAAAATATACCCTAACGATTACAGTAGTAAATATTTTGGCCGGACTGTGCGCTATACTATCCAAATCCTGGTCCTACTTATTCACTACCTATGGGTATGGGGATAATGAGAGTGGGAATCAAAAAGCTAGAAGCTACCCATTGAGCCATATCCATAATGGTCATTTTAGCTGGCAGAAGGGGATGTTTTATAACCAAACGATATATGGGTATTACTGGTCATCTACCAAATCGAGCATATCAACTGGCTATATGTTACGGATGTATGGCAGCAGACTCATTAAAAATCATAGTACAGGTATTCCAGACGGATATGCTTTGCGTTGCGTAATTAGAGCAGCACAACGCAGCGATGCCCCATGGGCTTTACTAAGTGATGACGCAACATTTGGGCGAGATGGTCCTATCAGTAAATGATAAACATTCGTGTTGCTAGTTATACTAGATGACCAAGACCGTGTGTTCTTAGTCTGTTCATACAGTTTACCTGAATACCAATAATAACTACCAGAATATACATACGACAATGGATAAGATCTTGCACCAAGGCTACCAGTGGAGAAGAGTACCCTATATCGCTTCGCGTTCTTGTTTTAGCCTCTCTATCAGGCTTTCTTTTTCTGCAATTAGCTTGCGGGTTTCTTCTACCAATGCTGCTGGTGCCTTATCAACATAGTTAGGGTTCATCATGCGCATATTGAGGCTATCTAACTCTCTACCAACAGAGAGGATTTTTTCTTCCAGAGCCTTGGCATAATTAGATACAATCTTTTCTGGAACATCCAAATATAGCTCGTGATTGGCCAAAGCCAATCTGAGACCTCTTGGCTGTCCATCTGTCGGAATAACAGATTTTACCCTTGCTAAATGCTGAACGAGTAGGGAATTATCATCCACCAGGGAATCATCACCATAAAGCAAGGTGGTATCCGCTTTAGAAAAGCCTTTATTAGCCTCTGAGAGGCCCTGCAAGGTGCTTCTGGTGTGTGAGACGATATTCATAAGCATTTCATAGTTCTCGGCGCTTATCGGGTCATATTTGAAGTCTGAAGGCCATTTTTGCGCAATCAATAGGCCCTCCGTCCATGACAAATTCTGCCAAATCGCTTCCGTCACAAATGGAGCAAAAGGATGCAACATTTTCAGAATCGCTTCCAAAGTTGCCTGGAGCAGGGGAATATTCTTATAAATCTTTTCTGTTTCTACAAACCAGTCTGCATATTTGTCCCAGACCAGGGAATAAAGCGTTTCTACTGACTCTGCAAAACGATAATGTTCCATCTGGCTCTCTATCTGCCAACGCGCCTCGTTGATTTCTCTACAAATCCAGTCCTCACCCATATTTTCCGTAGGTGGTTCATCTGGCACAATATCAGATATTACATCTTTAGTCGCCTCTGTAATCTCTTCTGGCCCATTATTCTCATCTACAATAGATTGGATAAAACGCGCTACATTCCATAGTTTATTGCAAAGATTCCTGCCAGATACCACTGATTGTTCGGAAAAAGCTTGGTTCATACCAGCAGAACGACCTCTGAGAATACCCATTCGGAAAGCATCAGAGCCATACTTAGTAACCATATCTAATGGATTCAATACGTTACCTTTGCTCTTGCTCATCTTCTGGCCATGTGCATCCAATACCAAACCATGCAAATATACTTCCTTGAATGGCACTTCACCAGTCACATAAAGCCCCATCATAATCATCCTTGCCACCCAGGCGAAGAGAATATCCGCGCCCGTTTCCATCACATTGAGAGGATAATATGGATTGATTTCGCCCTCTTCCCAGTTAGTGCAAACAATCGGCCAATGAGAAGATGAGAACCAAGTGTCAAAGGTGTCCTCATCGCGCACATACCTCTCACCATGAATCTCTATCTCTGATAAGTTAGTGCGTGTATCAAATATCCATTCGCCCGTCTCCATATTTCTAAACATCGGAATAGCAATACCCCACGGAATCTGACGGCTAATATTCCAATCTTTCAGTCCCTCTAGGTAATTGATGAGTACTTGTTTTCTAGAAGCAGGGTAGAACTTAATCTCATCAGCTTCTAGATGTTCTATGGCAGTCTTGGCCAGCCTCTTTACATCTACAAACCACTGCTCCTTGAGGGTAGGCTCTATCACCGTATCACACTTATAGCAATGTGCTACAGAGTGAACAAGGTCTTTTTCTCCTCTGAGTAAGCCAGCTTCTTCCAAATCCTTCAGGGCTTTTTTGCGACATTCGGCAGTGGTCAATCCTGCATATTCTGAACCGCAATTTTCTAGCATTCTCCCATCCAGACCAATCACCTGTATTCTTGGCAACTCATGTCGTTCTCCAACTTCATAATCATCGTAATCATGAGCAGGGGTAATCTTTACTGCACCAGTGCCATATTCTGGATCGGCGTGTTCATCAGCGATAATTGGAATCTCTCTATCCGTTAAAGGTAACTGTACAGACTTGCCAACTAAATCCTTATATCTCTTGTCCTCTGGGTTGACCGCCACTGCCACATCGCCAAATAATGTCTCTGGACGAGTAGTAGAAACAATAATTTCTTTATCACTGTCAACGACCGGGTAGGCAATATCCCAAAGCTTACCTTTCTCATCCTTGTGCACCACCTCAATATCAGCAAACGCAGTCTGATGCTTCGGACAAAAGTTGACCAATTTTTCACCTCTATAAATCATCCCATCCTGCCACATCTTCTCGAATGTAGCATAGACACGACGAACAACATTTTCATCCAGAGTAAAAGTCAGGTCTTTCCATGAACAACTAGCACCCAATGCTCGTACTTGAAGCTCCATGTTGCCTCTTTGCTCCTGTACGAAATCCCACACCTTAGCATACAACTCGTCACGAGAATATTCAAAACGCGTATGGCCATTAGCTTCCAAAGTGCGCTCATAAACCACCCAGGTCTCAAATCCAGCATGGTCAGCACCAGGGATATACCAAGTCTTCTCTCCGCGCAGACGATGATAACGAGTGAGGCTGTCCTCTATGGCGATAGTCAACCCATGGCCAATGTGGAGATTACCATTAGCATTAGGTGGGGGCATCACGATAGAGTAAGTCTTTGGATCATTATTAGGATTATCGTCATAGAGCTTATTATCACCACCCACCTTACCGCCTGGCAAGAACTCATCTGCCGCTTCCCACGCAGCATAAATATCTGGCTCATATTCCCCTGGCTCATAAGAACTCGCAAATTTCATCAAAAATCTCCAATTACCCTTTTTTCTATTCTACCATAAAACTGTGTTTGTGGGCGAATATCGGTAGCTACCTCTGTTATCACCCCTGTTATCTGGCTGCATCTTGACAAAACCATAATTAGTATGCTATAATTAAAAGATAGCCTGTCAGAGGTTAAGTATTTTGTAACTTAAAAACAGGGGAGAACCCAGAACCCGCTAGACAACCATAAAAGGGAGGTGGAGAAATGTCTAGAATTATTTTAATACTCGTTTTCGTCATAAACGCATTATCTTGCTTGATTGTGAGAAAATGCGTGCACCAGGGAAAGATGACGCTGAGAATTATAGAAACCAGCAAATTCATGGTGCCCAAAACGGTCAGTATATTATTGGCTGGATTCCTAGACCAGCCGAAACATGCATTCTACCGGCTGGGAGTAGGAGCCGACCGTATGGTCTATGCGAACTACTCCTTAATGGGGTGGGATGCCCATAATGCCGCAAAGCAAATTAATGAGCATCTGTCGAGATATGCCAATTGCGAAATTGATATATTCGCAATTGACATCGGCGACAAAATTGCCAGAGACTTGTTAATCGGCGAATATGTGTACGCCATCAACCCTATACCTTCTATCAAGGTACTGAAAAGGGGCTGGCAACCAGTGTTTTTCTCACTAGCGTGGCTGATGGAAATTGCAACATTGCTTCTGGGCTGGATTGCGGTATTACCGCTCATTCCATCCAAGGGCTGGCGAATGCCAAGGAGAAAGATGTATTCTATCGCGCTCCTAGCAGACCAACTCTGGGAAATTAGGTCTAATGCCAGAAGACGGGGGTGGATTAACACTAGTTTAATCCTGAACTCCGGCAACCGGATCGTAGACAATGGGCTTGTGGCGGAGTACTATGGCACTCGCGCCGTAGAGGCATCTCTAGTAGATGCTGATACGCCGTATGTTTCGCCCAACGAAACATATAGAATAGCGCTAAAAAATATGTCGCCCGCGGATTAATCCGCGGGTTTTTCATGCTTCAATATCGCGAAATTGCCTAGTTCCAACCTTATGGATATAGAAAATCAAGCCGCCACAAATCAATACAAAAAACATCACACCACCGCCTAGCATCAAATCCATCGACAAGCCATTACTCAACATATTGACAATCAAAAGTCCGCTAAGACCTGTTACACCTAATCCTAGAAATGTTGCTACTAGGGAACTAGCACTCTGTTTCACCACCTCTGCATCGCTCTCAGCATTCATCTTTGGATATTTGAGGTTGGCCACAATGCCAACCAATTCTGCGACTACAGGAATGATAAATGACGCTAGCAGAATCAACACTATCTGCAACCAGCCAAACTGGAAATTCATGAACATGATAATATCACCCGCCAGAATGAACGGCAACATCACCAAAACCGCTGTTAATACTTTTCCCATTATGATAGTCAAAGGCTTAACAGGGATAGTTTTTAGAATATTAAATGCTTTACCCTCTAAGGAGATCATAGAGCTGGTAATAGATGACATCATGGAGGCCATGATGACCATACCAAACAACACTGCTGGGGCATTTTGAGTTAAAATCTCACCAAAGTTCGGAATATCTGATAACCCATAATTGCCCATAAACGAAATCAGCCCCTCAAAATTAGCACTTAGCATCACGCAGCCAAACAGAAATAGCACCAAGCCAAATGCAGCATTAATTACAAACACCGGTGAGCTGATAAACCGTTTGAGCTCTTTACTTACTATCGCACTAGTAATACTTCTTCTCTTGACTAAATATTCTGTCTTGTGGCTATGTGCCTTAATAGCCTTCACCCTGGAATTGATTCGGAAATAGACTTGCCCCAGTATTACCATCATCACTACGAACAAGGCAACATTGATGAGAATGAAAATTAGCATATTCACTACATTAAACTCTGTCACCATACCGACATAAGCTCCGGCTGGATAGTATATCTTTGTAATGAGATCGTTAATGCTGGTGGCATTCTCTGCAATATTTGCGATAATCTTGTCCAGACTACCAGCCACCAACACCACACCAAGTGCAAAAATCATAGTGAGGGCAATCTGGATAATATTTTTCATCTTAAACCTGGCGGAGAAACCAGATATCAGACCACCAATCAGACAGGATATGACGACCGGAACCACTGGCAAGAGAACAACCGCCAAAAATGACGAAAGATAAAATGTCCAGTCGACTTCTACTCTCATCGCATAAGCAACCATGGTCGGGACCAGAATCACAGCGTTATAAACTACCTCAAACAGATAAAACTTAAACACCCTGACGAATAGTACCGTAGACTTTTTGATTGGCAAGGAAAACATCAGATTATCATCTTTACAATTAAAGAGTAGGCTGCCAGATTTATAAATACCTTCTATTAGGGTGAGGATAGACGTAATTAAGACAAATAATGTCAGCACAACGAACCCCGCCCCAGCTGGTGCCAGGGAATCAAGCAGCATATTAGCATAGCCAAAGGTGGCAAGACAGACAATGCTAGCTAACAGAATCGGTAAACCCGGCCCAGCCTTCTTACCATTCTTATTCCTTTTGCCAAGCTGGAAGATTTGCATGCCATCAGTTATGCTGGCCTTGAGGAGTGAAGTTAGCTTTCCCATCTTAGACCTCCTATTTTTCCAGCTCCAGGAAGATTTTCTCTAGAGACTTATCGCCCTTAACGGTCTTCATGTTACCAACTTTGATTAGCTCACCCTTCTTGATGATTGCCACCCTGGTACATAATTTTTCTGCCACATCTAGAATATGAGTGGAGAAAAAAATTGTCTTACCGTCTTTTACCATCTGTCGCATAATTTCTTTCATGTCAAAGACCGCCTTTGGGTCCAAACCAACAAATGGTTCATCCATGATGAGGACCTTTGGGTCATGAGCCAGCGCCGCCATCAACGCAACCTTTTGCTTCATGCCATGGGAAAAGGAATCAATTGTATCATTCATATTATTCTCTAGCTCAAAAACCTTAGCATACTTCTTGATATTCTTCTCGCGCTTCTCCTGTGATACTCCATACATATCACAAATAAAATTGATGAAGTCAATCGCGCGCATATTATCATAGAGCTCTGGATTATCAGGGACATAAGCCATTTCTTCCTTGCAAGCAATCGGCTCTTTTTGAATAGATTTGCCATTAATCAAAATCTCTCCACCATCAAAATCATGAATACCAGTAATTGCTTTTATTAGCGTGGTTTTACCTGCACCGTTATGGCCAATGAAGGCAAAAATATCTCCATCATTCACTGTGAAAGTAATATTTTTCAGCACGGTTTTGTCGCCGTACTTTTTTACAACATCCCTAATCTCTATCATACCTAGTATTATACTCTAAGTGTGGTATATTTAAAGTATGTTAGAGGTAATAATTAGCACAATCGTGATATCAGCAATAGGTACACTGGCTCATTTCCTATACGATATAACCAAGCATAATAAATTCATCGGCCTGTTTACCGCTGTGAATGAGAGCACCTGGGAACATATCAAGATTGCCCTCACTCCGATTCTGCTGTGCGGACTATACGATGGATTTGTTTATGGAAATAATCCGAATTATTTCTTAGCAAAACTAGTTTCTTTGATTACGCCAATTGTTGTTATTCCTTGCATCTTCTATGGCTATAAATCTATCTCCAAAAAGCCAATCCTCGTCATAGATATTTTAAGTTTTTATCTCACGATTTTTCTCAGCCAATTTATTTTTTGGATTATCGTGGAAGCAGGTGCTGTTCCGTATTTCTTGCAATACCTCGGCTGTGTTGGTACATTTGTGATTTTTGGTGGTTACTGCACACTTACTCTAATGCCACTAAAAATGTTTATTTTTAAAGATCCGATTTCTAAAAAATACGGCTTCCGTGCACATACAGAGACGTTTAATGTGTTTAAGAAAAAGAAATAGTTATCTGCTAGGCTTTTCAAAATACCATTTTTATGATATAATTACTGCTGAGGTGGTGTGCTGTTGATTGTTCTTTAATAAAGGAGGTGATAAATATGCTTGAAATAAAGATACCTGAGTTAACGGATTTTACGTTAATGGAAAGATATAAAGGTCTCAAACCTTTAGTCTTTGACAAAGCTACTGGGCAGCTGCAGTGGATTAAAGGCCGTAGCACTGCCGAAGAGCTCCGCAACATAGCCTATGCTTGGGAGCCCGAGCCCCTGAGAAATGTCGAGCCCGAAGAAGTTAAAGCTATGGAGGATTATGATTTCTCTTGTCTGCACACATGGGGATCGCCTGGATTATTCAAGCCGACCATAGCAGAAGTTCTCTCTCAGGTAGATTACGAGAGGGTCACTCATGACATAATAAGTGTTGAATGCGGAGTCAGGATGCACCTCGTTGCGTTTTGCATTATTGACTTCCCCAAGACGGTAGACGACCTCAGGAAAGACGTGTGGACCAGTTACTTCTTTGATGAGGGATACCACACATCTCGTATAAGACTCTACTATTCATACAAGGAGTGGCACGGCTTCCCCGAAGGAGCATAACAGCCAAACCCCCGCGAAAGCGGGGGTTTATTTACTTGGGTTTTTTATAATAATCAAAAGACACTATCAGCAAAATGGCGGAAGCGTCTAAACGAAGTTCAAACGATTCTTATTCTATATCAATTCAAACATAAAAACGAGCCCAGCATTCCTGCTGGGCCCAAAACCAATGTGCTAGAGATATCTCTACAAACCCATCCATTGTTCCTGCAACATTACTCATGGTTACCGCAAACTTTGTCTATCCAATACTGAAACTGCCCATCATCATCTTTGAAGCCGTTCGTATTTTCAGGATATTCCATTCTAACCACCGGTACATGGTTTATAGCCTCAAGCATCTTCTCCTTCAGCTCTTCCGAAGAAGTTTCTTGCGATATTAGCATATTATCACCACCTTTCTGCAGTCCAAAACTACCCCAGTACCAAATTGCGACTAACTCTCACAATTTCAAATATATTATAACAAATTTACTATATTGAAGAAACGGCATCATGATATAATATAGTAAGTTAGATCTTGGCGTCATACACCAGATAGTAAATTAGGAGGGTAAATGAATGTCTAAAAAATTATCAGATTCTTGGCGGTACAATAAATTCAATTCCAGGCCACTAACTAAGGAGGAAGAAGAAAAAATAAAGAAAGCCTCTGAGATGGCAAACGCAAAGATAAAAACGAATATCAGTATATACGAATCGTCCGCAGCCCACGCACATCTATACCCACTCAGATAATAAAGGCGGCTACGAGCCGTCTTTCTCATGTTGTGGCGGAAGTGTCTGAACGAAGTTAGGGCCAATTCTTATCCAATATCAAGCCAAGCACATACTTATCGGAGTATATAAGCAAACGAGCCCAGCATTCCTACCAGGCTCAAAACCAATGTGCTAGAGATACCTTTCTATGAACCCATCCAATTCTGGTACAGGCGGACGCTTTATGACCCTAAAACCTCTGTCTTCATCATGCCAATTCCCATTTTCGTCCTGCCACCATTCTGGTTCACGATGTACTGGCGGGGAGCTGAACGTCTTCACTTCATAGACAGGCCCATCATTATAATCTCTCACTTCCTTAATCATCTTCCACCCTCCTTTATGATTAATACCTATATTATACCACGAGAACAGGTAGTATAAAAAGACCTCTGGGCCTTCTTTCATATTTGACGGAAGTGTCTGGACGAAGCCCGAGCCGATTTGCCTGAATAGACAAAATCAATAAAATATGCTATGATAAAATAGTTTAGATCTAGAATTATAAACTAGATAGTTTTTTAAGAAGGAGGTCGACAAATGGAAAAGAAGTACGAATTTGTAAAAGGTGACTCAAAAGAATGGATGGACAGAACCCTCCATCGCATAATTGCCACTGAAGATTTTGATGATGTAAAGAAAGGCGACCTGGGTGGGTATATAGAGAATGAATCCAACCTATCAAGAAAAGGCACCTGCTGGGTGTACGACGAGGCTATAGTTTATGGGGATGCCAAAATCTATGACAATGCAAAAGTCTACGACAGGGCTATAATCTATAATGAAGCTAAGGTCTATGGTTATGCCGAAGTCTATGGTCATGCCAAAGTCTATGATCATGCTGAAGTCCGTGACAACGCCAGAGTCTATGATTATGTTCATGTCTATGACAACGCCGTAATCTGGTACGGAGCCAAAGTCTATGGTCATGCCGAAGTTCATGGTTATGCCGAAGTTTATGGTAATGCCGAAGTTTATGGGGATGCTCGTGTCTATGACGATGCTGATATCTATTGTAGCGCCAAAGTTTATGGGGATGCCAAAATCTATGATTATGCTAAAATCCGTGACAACGCCAGAGTCTATGATCATGCCAAAGTTCATGGTAATGCCAAAGTTTATGGTTATGCCGAAGTTAATGGGGATGCCAAAATCTATGACGATGCTAAACTCTTCTGGTACGGAGCCAAAGTCTATGGTCATGCCGAAGTTTATGGTAATGCCGAAGTTTATGGGGATGCTCGTGTCTATGACGATGCTGATATCTATTGTA
>JAFWHE010000020.1 GCA_017512045.1 Candidatus Saccharimonadota bacterium | reverse complement strand
CTCCACTGGTAGCCTTGGTGCAGGATCTTATCCATTGTCGTATGTATATTCTGGCCACTATTACTGGGATACGGGTAGGCTTTACAGCCAGACGGTGATTGGCCACTACTGGTCATCTAGTATAGTTAGTAGCGCCAGTAGTTACGACCTGAATATGTATAATACTCGCTTGATTAAGGCGGGTAGCTATAATAAGCGCTTCGGGTTCGTTCTGCGTTGCACAACGCACAGAATATCCCGTGTATTTATGGTACTTATCTTGTGGATTAATACGACCATCTGTAAATAAGCCTAAATAGTGTGAATAGCTATCATTATAGATGTCCGAGGTCCACCAAATCCCATTTGTTCCAACATTAAATAGTGAGTAGTAGCCATAGCTTCCATCATACCCAAGCGACACTTCATTCATCAAATTATCCCTACTCACAGCATTAATACGGTTAGTACCAGCATTTGGATCGGTTGGATTCCCCAAATCATAATCCTACTTATTCACTACCTATGGGTATGAGGATAATGAAAGTGGGGATAAGAATGCTAGAAGCTATCCGTTATCATATATCTATTCAGGCCGCTACAACTGGGGTGCTGGTCGCCTTTACTACCAGATGGTAAGTGGCTATTACTGGTCATCTACTATTTATCATAGTTCCTATAGTTACGACTTGAGTATAGGTAGTACGCGTCTGATTAAGGCCGGCACCTATAATAAGCGCAGTGGGTTCGCCTTGCGTTGTGTGATAATTTCAGTATGCCAGTTTTGAAATACAACGCAGATTAAACCCGTAGGGCTTATTACCGCTACCCGCCTTAATCAAGCGTGTACTACCCATATCCAGGCGGTAACTAACGGTGCTACTAACTATACTAGATGACCAGTAGTAGCCAGCCACCGTCTGGTTGTAAAGCCTACCCGTAACCCAGTAATAGTTGCCAGAATATACATACGACAATGGATAAGATCTTGCACCAAGGCTACCAGTGGGGGAGAATTTCTATTATCTAGACACAAGTATAGCCACCGTCAACCGGCAAAATAGCACCTGTTACATAGCTGGCTTCTTTGCTGGCGAGGAAGATTACTGCAGCATTTAGCTCACCTTCTTTGCCGTAGCGTTGCATTGGTACAGTCTGCTTAGCAAATTGCTGGAATCTCTCTGTATCCAGTACTGGCTGAGTCAACTCAGTATAGAAATAACCCGGACAAATTGCGTTGCAAGTAATACCAGTAGTTGCTAACTCCGCCGCCACTGCACGTGTGAAGTTCACCACTGCACCCTTAGATGCGTGATAGGCAATCGTTGGAATCTCCGTATTACCAACCAAGCCATACATAGAAGCGATATTGATGATACGGCCATATTTCTTCTTCTTCATGATATTACCAAAAGCACGAGTCATCTTAAACACACTCGTCTCATCCGTGGCAATTGTAAAGTCCCATTCATCATCCGCCATATCCAATACACCTTTGTCTTTAGATGAACCAGCACAGTTTAGCAAAATATCGACCTTACCGTATTTCTTTTCTACAGCCTTGGCGGCATCATTAATGCTCTCAGTGGAAGTAACATCACACTTAACAGGGAAGACTTCTACTCCATATTCTTTCTTTAGCTCTTTAGCGAATTCTTCTAACCTTTCATAGCGACGAGCTAGAATCGCCAACTTCGCACCCTGACCAGCAAAAGCTCTCGCCATTTGTTTTCCAAGACCACTAGATGCACCTGTCACAACAGCCACTTGTCCTTTTAAGTCAAACATAAAACTCCTCTCTTTACTTTATTATCTTATTTTACTACTTTTAGGCAATTCGCGAAACTATTTTTTTAAAATTTGGAAATTTATTAAAAACCACTTGCATTATCAGAAAATATGCTATAATGAAAATGTAGAGTAGAGTTTTGCCCCGGTCATGTTCCGGGGTTTTATGATGGATTTTTTCGTGATATAATACGCTTATGGAAAAACGAATCAGAGAATATGAACGATTCATTACTGAAAAAATCAAGCAAGGTCATATCGATGATAAGTTAATCTCTTATCATCAAAACACAGTGAGTAATTTCCAACATGAAAGATTAGTTCACCTCCTGATTATGCTATTTTTCATCTTTATCACACTTATTATGACTGGTGTTTGCATCTGGTGGGCGAATGATATCGCCTGGAACAACTGGATTAGTTTACTTCCTGCCGCCATCGTGACAATTATTCTCTGGGCCTTGAGCATCGCCTATGTCAAACATTATTATTTCTTGGAGAATCACATCCAAGAACTATATGATATCTCTAAAAAACTTTACAAATATACTAAATAAAAATAGACCTCGTCGGTCTTTCTTTTCTGGTGGGCGGGGAGGGAATCGAACCCTCACTCCATTGCTGGAACCAGATTTTGAGTCTAGCGCGTCTACCAGTTCCGCCACTCGCCCTTGTTTGTATATTATAGCATATTTTTTTCGTTTTTAATAATTTCACAACTAATTTACACTAAAATTGTAACTATAAGCATTTTTAAACCAAATATTTTTATGCTATAATAATCCCATGGAACCAACTACTGGTGGGCAAAATACCACCCAGCGACAAAGAGAAGCTGCAATGGAATTGGCGCGCAAAAAAGTACTTGCGGCCTATTCTTCTGATGGAAAAGTCAGTGGAACTTCTTCTATGAAGCGTGTTATTCCTAGCATCTCAGAAAAAGCCGCCATCAGTGCCAGAGCGAAAGTTTTGCGTGACTTTGGGCATTTGGCCAGTGATATGTCCGACAACATTCCGTCATCTTATAAACAGACGCCTATTCCTACCAACGCCACAGCCCAAAATAAAGTCAACACGGCAGACAAAATCGCTTGGCAGAAATATCATTCAGCTTGGCAATATTACTACCAAAAATATTACAGCGAATATTATGCTAAAGCGGCTAACCAATACATTGAGGGCGAGCGCCTAAAAGACGCTCGCAAAAAATCTGATGTCATCATTTCCGATCAGCCAGTCAATCCAACCGACGAAGAAGAAAAAAGTATTATTTCTTCTCTGAAAGAGCGCGTCCAAAAGCGTGCATCCAAGGAGGCCAAGAAAGTCCACCGTCACAAGAAATTCATCCCAATCATTGCTGGTGCTACAGCGGTATTACTCATATTATTCTTACAATACAATCGCATGATTTTCGCACCAATTATGGCTTATATTTCTCCGGGAAACACTTCTGACACTGGCATCACAGAGATAGACCCGACCGTCACAAAAGCTGTTGGCCCAGATAATCGCCTAATGATTCCAAAGCTCAATGTAGATGTACCAGTACATTTCGGCATCAGTAATGATACTAATACTGTTAATGCTGCGATGGAAAATGGTGTTGCACAATTCGCAATTCCTGGAGCATCTGCTCTCCCCGGCCAGATTGGTAACCTCGTCATCACTGGTCATTCCGCTGGAGATATTTATAGTAATAATCAATACAAGTTCATCTTCTCTGGGCTTGAGAGGCTAGGAAATGGTGATTTGATTTATATTGACTATGCAGGGGTACGATACACTTACTCCGTTGTAAAAATGGAAACCGTGGAGCCAGATAATGTTTCTGCACTCGTTTACGAAACCACCAAACCGATGCTTACTCTGATTACGTGTACACCACTTGGCACTTCACGCTACCGTCTACTCGTGACAGCCGAACAAATCAATCCCGTACCATCTGGAGCAGTTCAATCTGACGAGATTGTAGATGACAATACAGAGAATCAAGATGGAGAAATGATGCCACAAAACGAGCCGACATTCTTTGAGCGAATTTGGAACTGGCTCACTGGTAATGGCTAGATTATTCTATAATTTTTTCTCTTAATATAGTAGTATTGCCACGCTCAGTTTTGTAATAATAAAGGTATTTATCATCTCTTGAGATGGTGCCACCACCAGTTGCATCAGTAATTTCTCGACGATTAGTGCCATCAAAATCACGCACAATCATTTTCCCGTCACCGATAGTCGCAATCATATATCCATCCAGGAAAAAATATTTATCATCTTCTATCTCGTATTGTGATAATTTAGCTAATTCCGCATCAAAAACTGCAATGTTCTTGCCACTGCTCATCAAAAAGAGCTCATTTCCAGTATAAGTCTGAATTATCTCTGGGCTAAATGGTAGCTCCGTATCAAGTGCCACTTCCATCTCCGCAAGGGAATCATCTTTGGTCGGAAAATCACCCTTATAGGCTACAATTTTCCGATCACTAACCACAAATAAATATTTTTCGCTAAGGTATTCACCGATGGATATCTTAATATTCTGCTCCAAAGGATAAGAGCTAAGTAGAATATCATCCGGACCATCTTGATACAGCTTAATTTCATGGCCGTTCGTCAAATAGACGACATCCTTGCCATTCAAAACAAAAGTTTCCACATTGCTTGCTAGAGCTTGTGATACTGTCTTGTCATTAACCATTAGAGAACGTAGGTTGCCATTTTCTACTGCAAGCATTCTCTCTCCGATATCATTAGCAAAATCCATCTCAGAAAATCTCATGCCAAAAGCCTGAGACAGGTTAACACTTTTCTCCGGCTCACGAGTGTTGACAATAATCCATTCGATATTATTATCCTTCGCAGTTTTGATTAGTATTTTGTCGCTATTATCACTCCATTTCAACGATAAAATTTCATGCTGAGCCAGCAAATCCGCTATATCAATAGTTTTTTCCTCAGCGTTATCGCCTCTAATACTCAGGATTTTCCATTCTTTCACACTAGAAATAGCATATATTATTTTCTCCCGATTCGGCGAAGTAGAAAATATCTCTATGTCGGATGGATACTCTTGCAATACTTCTGGGGTACGATTTTGATAAAAAAGCCTTGGATAATCCAGTCTAAGGAGCCAGCCAGATTTACTGATAATATCATTCTCCCAAGTGTCGTAATCTTTTTTAGAAATCTGGACCCTATGTTCTCCAGCGGTTAGCATCTTGCTCATACCAGTTCTAGCCGACATCACCTCACCGTCAATTTGCACGACCGCACCACTAGGCTTAGATTGAATTTGAACCAAGCCAGACTGGTCAAGCTCACCGTTCCGCACATTATAACCCATCGCAATAAAAGTCAATATCACCACGGCCACGACAACCGTCACAACCATAATAACTTCTGTAATAATCAGCCTAATTGTCTGAATTCGCTTTTTCCGCTCGCGATCCATAATAGTTATATTTTACCACAAAAAATCTCAAAAAAAGTTATTGCTTTTTCATACCGATTGCGGTTATAATAAGAATAACCTATTTTTTGTGGAGTGTAATATATGAATAAAGTAAACATTTCTGTCAGTGCTAGTTCCGAAAATAAGAAGACCAAATCTTCCGCTTCCCATTCTGTGTCTAGCTCTGCTACTCATCGCACTCTACAGAAGTCCACTACTCTTTCTCGTCGTTACGTTAAACGTCCTATCGCCAAGAAAATCAATGTCACTTCTCCATCCGATGCGCCGAAGAAGAAAAAACTAAATATCATAGAGATATCTGCTGATGATGCTAGAAAGCAAGAAAAACTAGCCCTAAAAAAGGCTCGCCAAGAAAAAATCGCAGCCGAGAAGGCTGCTCGTGCAAAGAAAGCAGCTGCAGAGAAAGCCGCCCGTGCTGAAAAAGTTGCAGCAGAAAAAGCTGCTCGCGCAAAGAAGCTTGCTACAGAAAAGGCTGCCCGGGAAAAGCGCCTCGCGGAAAGAAAAGCTGCCGTCAAGAAGCATATCACCAGACCACTTTTACGCCAGAGAGCAGCAAAACCAGTTGCGAAGCCTATTGCAAAGAAAGTTACAAAGACCACGCCGAGCGACAAAGTACTAAGCTCCGCTATTAAAGCAAGCTCTTCTGATGCCGACAAAAAATTGAACGATATTGAACAATCGTTAGAGATGGAAAAGAACTTCCGCAAGAAAAACCGTGGTCGTCGCATCCTTCTAGCGCTAGTCTGTTCCGCAGTCACAGTTGGCGCATTGGTTGCCTTTGTCCACTTCAATATGCCAGATATTTCTGTAAAAGTCGCCGCCATGCAAACCGGCATAGAGGCTACCTATCCGTCATTTATCCCACGTGGCTATACATTGTCCAATGTCAGCTCAGAAAAAAATGACACTGTTATTATTAGTTTTACCAACTCTAGCGATGCTAGTTTCACTCTGACAGAAGAGAAATCCACCTGGGATAGCACAGCGTTACTCAATAATTACGTCAAAAAGAATTATCCATCTGATTATGCCACTCTCAGGGAACAAGGAATCACCATTTATGTTCGCGGAGAGAAAGCTTGCTGGGTGAACGGCGGCATCTTATTCAAGATTTCCAGCTCTGGTGGAACACTAACTAAAGAGCAAATTAAGAATATTGCAACATCAATGTAAATTATTATAAAAGCTATCCCATTCACTACCTATGGGTATGAGGATAATGAGAGTGGGAGTAAGAATGCTAGAAGCTATCCATTGTCGTATGTCTATTCGGGCCGCTACTACTGGGTTACTGGTCGGTTTTACTACCAGACATTGTATGGCGACTACTGGTCCTCTACTATTGATAATGGTTCCAATAGTTACAGCCTGAATATGAATGGCTCACGTCTGGTTAAGGCGAGCACCACTAGTAAGCGCTACGGGTTCGCTCTGCGTTGTGCCACGCCTTATAAATCATTCACTACTGCTGACCTAGTAGCATTGAGTCGGGCCAATGTAGTATTTCTGCCAAGCACCTCCATCGTCAAATGTAATGCCGGAGAAAAGCTAGCATAGGAAAGCGCGATACGAATCAATGAGAATAATTGAGCTGGCTTTTGGGAAGTCTCTTCTAATAAATCATTAAGCGCGTCTTGCAAATTATTAGCAGTCCAATCATCATCAGAGATAGCTGATAATTTATCAATTGTGGCAGACAATAAATCTCTCTGTTCTGTCTCTGATAGCTTCTTGATAAACTTGTTACTCTGCAAAAATTCCAAATCAATCTCTGGATCAACGAAGAAATATTTAGTATACTCACGCAAATCGGAAAGAACCTTCAGACGGTCATAAATGATAGATAGAACTTTTTTGCGATATTCCTCTGGATAATCCATCGCTTCCTCCGGCCAGAAATTTATTAGAGAATTACGAGATGGATTTTCTTTGTTGCTCTCTACCGAAGCCCTATCACGAGAAATTGTGCGCTCATACAATGCATCGCACCCCTGTTCATCAAAGATTTTGCGAATCCATTGGCCGTTTTGCCAGAGAAGCTTCACTTCATCAAATCTAGCACCAGAAGTCTGGATGCGATCAATGGAAAATGCTTTCTTCAACTCATCCATGGAGTAAATCTCTTGCTCAGTGCCATCATTCCAACCAAGACAAGCCAGATAATTCAACATCGCCTCTGGTAGGACTCCATCATCTCTGTAATCAACAGCGGACTTAGCCCCATCACGCTTGCTAAGTTTCTTGTTGCCGGTAGTCGCAAGAACATGCGGTAGGGAAACAAACTTCGGATGATTAATCCCAAGTGCTTCATAAATCGCCAGATAATTCGGCATACTGGAAAGATACTCCACGCCACGCACAATATGAGTAACCTCCATCAGATAATCATCTACGATGTGAGCAAAATTATAAGTCGGTAAACCATCAGCTTTAATCAGAATAATATCATCCATCACTTCTGGCCCAGTAGACATATCGCCCATCACTTCATCATGCCAAGAAACCACCTTCGGCTCTGACTTAAAACGTAGCGGGATGCCAGGTTCCCAAGTTGGTGTATTAGCGGGACGATGATTACGATAGAGAAATGGCTTCTTTGCCACATTATCTGCTTGACGATATTCATTAATCTGTTCTGGAGAAGTCGGGTCAGCATAGGCACGACCTTTTTCTATCAATTTGCGAGCGTATTCATGATAAATATCACGGCGCTCAGACTGATAGTATGGACCGTGTTCTCCACCCTTATCAATGCCCTCATCCCAATTCAATCCCAACCAAACCAAAGTCTCTTTAATCAAATCAGTCGCCCCAGCAACGTAACGAGCTTGGTCAGTATCTTCTATGCGTAAAATATATTTTCCATCTTTGGACTGCTTAGCAATCAGATATGGGTAAATTGCACTACGGAGATTGCCGAGATGGATATAACCAGTCGGACTCGGTGCGAAGCGTGTAATATTTGACATGGGTATATTATACCATAATTTAATCTATTCAGACGGATTTCCGCCACAACTGACAATGTTGTGATATAATGTAACCATGAGCAAAATGAGTGTAGAGCAAAACGAGCCCGACATAGAGATTACTGATGGTCCTATGGAGAGCAACAATATAGAAAAACAAGAAAACCATATCCCGTCTGACGACGAGGTTTATGATCCTAGAATGGAACAAAAAGAGGCTTTTAATAAGCTGAAAGCCCCAAAAACCGCCGAAGAAATCAAAAAAAGCAAACATAAGAAGATAGCTATTATCGTGATTGCGATAATTATCGTCTTAGCTGGCATTGGCGCTGCGGTGTATTTTATTTTCTTCGCTAACAAGAAGAATGATGAACCAGCCGCAGAAGCACAAAAAGAACCAGAAAAACCAAAGTTTTACAGTAAACTCACCGGCCGGGAAATTGCGAATGATGGTGAAAATTCTTTGCCAACCTATTGTATCCAGATTCCTAACGGTGCCGATGGTGCTCGCCCACAGACTGGGTTAGATGAAGCTGGCGTAGTATTTGAGGCGATTGCAGAAGCTGGCATCACACGATTTGCCGCCGTTTTCCAAGATCCTCAATCTGCCACAATTGGCCCAATTCGTTCACTTCGCACCTATTATCTAGATTGGGATACACCGTTTGACTGTACTGTTGTCCATGCTGGTGGTTCCGATGAAGCAATTCAGGCACTTGCCGTTGGCGGCTATCGTGATTTGACGGAATCATATGATTATATGTGGCGCGATACGACTAGCTACTGGGCACCTAATAACCTGATGACTTCTCCAGCTCTACTTGCCAAGTTTAACAACGATCATGGATATAACTCATCCGCACTAACTTCTTTCCCTCGTCTCACTCCTGATGAGGCAGATGATCTGGTGTCAGAAGCACGTGAAAAAGCCGAGCCACAACAAACCGATTGCGCCGAGGGCGAAGAGGGCACCGATTGCAAGGCAACTCCAGCCACTCCATTAGTCACGAATATTGCAGTAAACTTTGGTTATGTTGCAACATTCAATACGACTTACCAATATGATGAACAATCCAATACCTATCTTCGTTCCTATGCCAGCGGAGAGCAGCACTTGGTATACTCCTGTGCTGATATAGCAAAAAATCAGCCTACTCCACGCGCCGACTGTGGTGTAGCTAAGCAAATTGCTCCATCCGCCGTCGCAGTGATGATGGTAGATGAATATCTGGATACTGATAACTATCATCATGTCATCAAGACTATTGGTACTGGTAATGCTTACGTCTTCCAGAATGGTACCGCCGTGAAAGCCACTTGGAAGAAAGACAGCAAGTCATCTCAGATAGAATTCCGCGATGCGGACGGTAATGTAATTGCCTTCACTCCTGGACAACTTTGGGTAGCAGCTGTGCCAAATTCATCCGGTAGTGTCCAATATTAAAACACAAAAAATAAGCCAGGTCATACGCCTGGCTTATTTTTTAAATCCTAAATTATGGTAGTCCCGGCGGGAGTCGAACCCGCGATTTCCTGGATGAGAACCAGGCGTCCTAGACCACTAGACGACGAGACCACTTCCGTTATTTTAGCATAGTTTGCTATTTCTGACAACCATCACAAAATTTAGCCTTGACTTTTTAGCGTAAGTGTGATATAATGAGAGAATAAGATAATCATAGCCCTATTCTATGATTATTTTATTGTAACTTATTAACCCAGCTGTATGCACCATTTTCAAAGGAGGTGGTTTTATGCATACAAACACTCCCCGCATGGGGAATTGGAGTTTACGTAATCCCCAGGGGGAGTACGTTACTGATGTTGCTGCCATTTTTGCCTTCGCTTCTTACGACAGTGAGACTCTGAGGAAGTTTAACCTCAGGCTTGCTGGCAAAACAGAGGTGGATGATCCGCACGACGAAGACCCGTACAGAAAAATAACAATTAGTACGATTCTTGGCGTTAAGGTTCATGAAGGTGGTCTACTCGAAGTCATAACGGATCGTTATCACGAATATGTCGTGGAATGGTCAGGTGTTGACCCCGAATGGAAAAAACAAATTGAACAGGTAGCAGGCGGCGAAGAGAATTCGTTTTTTAGACTCATCGAGTCTAGAGCAATTAAGAAGAAAACTTTAAAGAAGAAAGCCGCCAACGGGTAACTCTAAAGGCTGGAGGAGCCTCAAAAAACTCAATTAATGAGGGGGTCGCAGGTTGCGGCCCTTTTTTCTTGCCAAAAATTCTTTAAATCTCGCCAAAAACCGAACAATATGGTAAAATGAGGGCAAGTAGTTTAATAATTAGGGAATAATTAAGGAAAGGGGGCCTGCTATTTGACAAGGTTATTTTTCATTAATGGGGAACCTGTCACCAAAGCCGAGCTGCTAATTAATGCTGAGAAGCAAACCGAGAAGACTAAGTCTAAAAACAAACGTCGTTTAAGGGAGGGACTGACGTTTAGACTGGCTAGAGATTACAGTAGCTGGAGCACATTTATTGGTGGCTGCCAACCCATTAGTCACAAGTCCGTAAAACACGTCAGTCTTGATGGTATTATCGCAAATGCACTCAAGAACGACCATATTACGGAGCCATGCGTAGCAATTTTCCGTCTGAAAAACAAGAATTTTATTTATTCCGACAGAAGCGATCAACCGATTATTATCAACGGGCACGTCCTGGTTGACAGGGGTGGCACCTGGAGATGGTACGTAGACGAAGATGGCTACATGATTTGGTACGTAGAAGGTGCCGACGGAGATAGAATTATCCGTGGCGAGCATCTTTTGGTAGATCCAATACCATTTCCACGCACCATGTCCGTGGATGATCGCAAAGCAGCTTTAGACAAATACGGTCAGCTATTTGATCGATATCACATTGTCCCAGATTGCATTATTGAGGACGAGACACCAATAATAATGCCGACAAGGTCGGGGAAATGAGGTGATCCTAATTATCTACTTAGGCCGCGAAATTTTGCGGCCTATTTTATTTTATGTTATAATATAGCTATGAAATCTTTACCTATTGTTGCACTAATTGGACAGACTAACGCTGGCAAATCTAGCCTGCTAAATCGTTTTGCGCGCAAAAATATTGCCATCGTCGCCAGAGAGGAAGGTACCACCCGCGATAATGTCTCCGCTAAGATAGATAATGAGTTTCTAATGATAGACACCGCTGGCCTAAAGAACCCAGAGGACGATTTTGAGGCAAGTATCCAAGACCAGATTAACGATGCAATCGATACCGCTGATATTATCTTACTGACACTAGACAGCACGAAATATTTTGACCACCGTGACAAAAATATCGCTAAACAAACCCTCCGGTCTAAGAAGCCGATTTTCTTGATTTTGAACAAGTCTGATAAAGGTGAAGCACTGGACATGAATGAATTTCGCGCTCTTGGCGTGCCAGAGGAGAGAATTTTCCGCACCTCAGCGACAACAGGACAAGGAATCAAAGAACTGAAGGGTGCGATTTTGACACAAATTGTTTCATCTGGGGATCTTTCGCGACGACGGGAGCGAACAATAGAGAGCTCACCCGTAACGACGGGCCGAGCGACCGATGCCCAAGATGAAATAATTGTGCCAAAATCACAATCTCCAATCCTCAAAATCGCTCTGATTGGCAGACCTAATGTCGGCAAATCTTCTCTGTTTAACACTCTGGCTAAGAAGCAACAAGCTCTTGTTTCTTCCAAACAGGGCACCACTCGCGATGTGAATAGAGTAGAAATCAAATACCACGGTCGCACTATAGAAATCTTAGATACCGCTGGTCTGCGCAAGCCTGGCCGTCGCGAAGTGGGGATAGAAAAATTTTCTGCCATCCGCACCCTCGCCGCCATAGAAGAAGCCGACATCTGCGCACTACTGATAGATTCTACTGAGCCGCATTCCAAGCTCGACCAATCACTCGCTGGCCAAATTACAGAAGCTGGTAAGGGGATTATCATGGTTGTAACGAAATCAGATTTATTACAGAATGCTGAACCGACTAATTATTTCGGTGAGGAAAATATCAAAAATCGCACCGCAGCTGATTATCTTCTGGACCAATTGGAACGGGATTATGACTTTTTGCCTTATGCACCAGTTGTTTTCACGAGTAGTGAGACAGGGAAGAATGTCACCAAACTCTTTGAGATTGCTGAACAGATAGATGAAGCACGTCACCACGAAATTGCCACCAAAGATCTCAACCGTATCCTACTCGAAGCACGTGAATCCCATATTCCAGCTGGCCTGAAAAACACCCATCCAAAGCCAAAGTATATCGTCCAGACAGATGTGTGTCCACCTTGGTTTGTTATCCACGGGCATGATTTACAATTACTCCACTGGTCATATAAACGCTTCTTGGAGCGCAAAATTCGCGAATTCTATCCGTATGTTGGCACACCAATTATGTTCTCTTATCGCAGTGATAATAGCAAAAAATCAGACAACGAGACAACTGCTGCATCCAACAAAAACAGAGATAAAATTAGCGGAAGGACAAAATTATGAAATTAATTGTCGGCTTTGGTAATCCAGAAAGCAAATATAACTTCACCAGACATAATTTTGGCTTCTTGGCGCTCGATTTTTATGCCAAGATTAAGGATTTGTCTTGGGAGAAGAATCCAAAGTTCAATGCTATTTGGTTGAGGAGCGACAATGTAATTTTTATCAAACCTCAAACCTACTATAATGAGGTCGGCAAGGCAATTCAGGCGTTTTCTCATTTCTATAAGATAAAGCCAGAACATATCACGATAATTTGTGACGATTTTAATCTCAAATTCGGTGAAGTCCGCTACCGCAAAAACGGCTCCGCTGGCGGTAATAATGGGCTAAAATCCACTATTTCTGAGCTAAATACCTCTGAATTTCCGAGACTGAGACTTGGGACTGGCTCTGATCTCCGCAAAAAGACCGGGGATGTGGATTTTGTCCTCAGTAAATTCACGCCTGAAGAGAAAGAAAAGCTCCCAGAATTACTTCGTGAAATCTGCAAACGCATCGATGAAATTATCACCGAATAATAAAATTATTTGCTAGAATAACAGGGCAAGGACACCATCGTAGTGGGTCCACATTCGTTCTATTGTCACTATTCCGCTGTAATTTTTGCCGTTTTCGGCAAGATTACCAGGGATAACGCGGTAAACCAAACGATGTTGATAATTGATTCTCCTAGAATAAAATCCCTGTAAATCACCGGCTAACGCCTTGTACGGAGGTGGAGATTGAAACGGATTTTTCTCTAGAACAGAGATTAACTCATCTACTTTTTTATCCAATTTTGCTGCTTTTATCTTAGTCTTGTCTTTTTTGGCTTTTTTCTTGAGCATCACCTTATACATTATCCCAGTCTATACCTCCAGTTATATCTTCATACTCGCTGAGAGGCAGTTTTCTGCTTTCCATCAAATCCTCACGCAAACCAGGAATAGACAACAAATACAATGTCTCCTTTATCGAATCCCACTTCTTCTCAGACATCAACATTACATTGTTCCCATCCTTCTTAGTAATCAAAACGGGGTCTTCCTCTGAATTAACCTTATCCATCAGATTATAGATGTCTTTTCTGGCCTCTGTTGCGCTAATTGTAGTCATATTTGCTCCTTTGGCTACATTATAGCGTACGTTTTGCCGTACGTCAACACAATACAAATGTTTCATCTGATTACTCCCATCCAATTATTTGCTCCCAGGGATTTTACTGCACCCTTTATTTCTAACATCGTAATCGCTTGGCTAAAATCGCTAGCTGAGATTCCTATTTGCTCAATAATATGGTCACCATCTCGTGTACCACACAGAATTTTCGTCAAAATCTGCCACTCTACCTCTGTTTCGGCGTATTTTTCTAGTAATTGGCGAAGGAGTTCTTCGTCGGATTCCGAAAGATTTCCATCACAATTCTCCCCATTGCAATTCGCCCCGCCGAGGTTACATTTGCCAGATTTTTTCTCGATCAATCTTTCTGGGAACAATAAATCCAAGAGGTCATTTGGTTCGGTGTAGGGAATTGCGCCCTGCATCAGTAATCTATTACATCCGCGCGAAGTGAGTCTAGTAATATCTCCAGGTACCGCCATCAAATCAGAGCCAATATCCAGAGCATGACTAGCAGTATTGAGTGAACCACTTCTATCCGCTGCCTCTGTTATCAAGGTAACATCAGATAGCCCGGCAATAATCCGGTTGCGCGCCAAAAACCGTGCCTGTACTTCGCCCTTAGAATGAGAAATCTCTCCAGGGCCATATTCAGAGATAATCGCCCCATCTTTTTCTATAATTTCCCGCGCCAGCCCAATATGCGCCTTGGGGTAAATATCATCAATTGGCGTACCCAGCACTGCAATCGTAATACCACCAGCATCCAAAGCACCTCTATGCGCAATAGAATCTATCCCATAGGCCAAACCAGAGATTACTATTGCGCCGGCTTTTGCCGCCTCATAAGCCGCCTGGTAGGCCACTTCTCTACCATAAGAAGTATTTTTACGCGAACCGACAATCGCTACGCACTTCTTGCGACCGATTATTGGCATATTTTCCGGCAATTTTCCATAAAAATACAACATTTTTGGAATAAGCGCAAGCGTTTTTAACACCTCTGTAAAATCATGTTCCAGGGGTGGGATTTCGTTGATTTTCATAAAAAACATTAAAAAAGTGTTGACTTATTTTTTCAGGTGTGCTATAATGAAAATAGTTAGGGCGTAAAAACCCTAAACTGCACCTAAATAAATCATAATTTCTACCTCTATTCTAGCATACTTTTGCAAAAATAGAAGGTAAAAGTTGCGTGTTCTTAAATCCTTTCGGACTTATAATTTCTTTTAAGGTTATAAGTTTATAAGTATTACCTCCACTTTGAAAGATAATTTGAGAACATAGCAATCCCCATAACCGGCGGGCCCCAATTTGTGTGAGGTGGGTCGCGCTTCCGGGGCTTCCCCGGTATCTGGACGAAGAAGCGTTATGGGGTAACCAAAGATCCCCTAGTGGAGGTTAGGCGAAGCCCACCCATGCCTAACCCCCACCAGGGGATTTTTGTTGCAATAATTTTCAACTCAAAATACTAGTGCTTGACATGGTGTGGTATGATAGAATATATGAGCGCAAAAAATCTGGTAATTGTAGAGTCGCCTGCCAAGGCCAAGACAATAGAAAAATACTTAGGTAAAGATTTTAAGGTCATGTCATCTGTTGGCCATATCCGCAAGGATACCAAAGTGGACGTGGACAGAGATTTTGCAGTAACTTATGAAATTGACGAGGGACACAAGAAAATTGTTTCCGATCTGAAAAAAGCCGCCAAATCTGCCGAGACAATCTGGCTCGCAACCGATGAAGACCGCGAGGGAGAGTCTATTTCTTGGCATTTGATAGAAGTGTTAGATTTACCAGATAATACTAATCGTATTACTTTTCACGAAATCACCAAACCAGCTCTAGAAGAGGCCGTCAAACACCCACGCAAAGTAGATATGAACATGGTATCCTCCCAGCAAGCTCGCCAAACGCTCGATATGTTGGTAGGTTATGATTTGTCGGGAGTGGTACGACGTAAAGTACCTGGTGCTATTTCCGCTGGACGCGTACAGAGCCCAGCTCTACGTTTAGTCGTAGAAAAAGAGCGTGAAATAGAGAAATTTCAGGGAAAATCATCTTATAAAGTAACTGGCGAGTTTACAGAAGGTGGCGGAAAAGGCTCTCAGGAGGCGTTCTTAGCCACATTGGATGGAGAAAGCCCAAATACGGCAGACAAAGCTAAGCAGCTCTTAGAAAGCCTAAAAGGGGCCAAATATACCGTTTCTGCCGTTGATCAGACCGAGGGAAAGAAGGCTAATCCAGTACCTTTTGCTACTGCTGCTTTACAGATAGAGGCTAATAGTCGGCTAGGCTTCTCGTCATCTACTACTATGCGCGCCGCCCAGGGGTTATACCAAGCTGGCCATATCACTTATCATCGTACAGATTCTCTTAATCTCTCTAGTCAAGCCCTCAATGCTATCGCCAAATATATTGAGGGGAAATACGGCAAAAATTACCTCCAAATTAGACATTTCAAGACAAAATCCGCTGGCGCTCAGGAAGCACATGAGGCTATTCGCCCAACACATATAGAGGTAGAAGAAGCTGGGAGCAATACTTATGAGCAAAAACTTTATAAGTTAATCCGTTCCCGCACCCTGGCCACCCAAATGGCAAATGCTCGTGTTAATCGCACCACAATCAAACTCACGCCCGACACTGCGCCAAAAAATACTTTTTCCGCCAAGGGTGAGGTAATTATCTTTGACGGTTTCTTAAAAGTTTATGGCAATTCTAAAGAGACTACTTTACCAGATCTGAAAGTTGGCGACAAATGTGATGCGGAGAGGATTATCGCACATGAGACTTTTGAACGTCCACCAGCTCGTTATACTGAAGGCTCTCTAGTGAAAAAGTTAGAAGAGCTCGGCATTGGTCGCCCATCCACTTATGCATCCATCATGTCCGCTATTCAAGCGCGTGGATATGTAGTAAAAGGTGAGAGCGAAGGCTTAGAGCGCGAAGTTACTGAATTAATATTAGAGAATAACACTGATATTCTGGAAAAACAGGTTTCGGAGAAAACCGGCTCCCTCAAAGGCAAATTACTTCCTACCCCTGTTGGTGAGCTAGTTTCTGATTTCCTAACTGAGCATTTTGACAAAATCGTAGATTATGGCTTTACCGCTGACGTGGAAGGGAAGCTAGACAAAATTGCCGAACAAAAACTGGAAAAAGTAAAGATGCTAAAGGATTTTTATACCCCGTTCTCTAAGTTAGTCAAAGGTTCCGCTGATATCGCACGTTATAATAATGCTAATTCTCTTGGCGTAGATCCAGAAACAGGAAAGAATATTTATGCAAAGGTTGGTAAAAACGGTGGATTTATCCAATTGGGAGAAAATGAGAAAGAATCTGGAGAAAAACCACGTTTTGCGCCACTACCAGATGGTGTAAATGTTAAGAGTATTACTCTGGAACAAGCAATAGAACAGCTAAAACTTCCTGCTTTGCCACGTAAATTAGGCAAAGCCGCGGATGGGACAGAAATTATTGCCTCTTCCGGGCCGTTTGGGCCGTATCTCAAAGCTGGCAAATACAACATACCAATCAAGGATTACGATCCTTACACTATCACGCTAGATGATGCTGAACCGATTTATCAAAAGAAAATAGATTCAATCATTGCTGACTGGGGTGATGTTATGATTATTATTGGTGCTTATGGTCCTTACGTCAAAGGCCCAGGCCGCCGCAACAATGCTAAAATTCCAAAAGAAATTGATCCAAAGAAACTAACAAAAGAAGAGGCAGAAAAAATCCTAGCCGAAAAACCAAAATCCGCCCGTCATGCACCACGTCGCCGCACTAAAAGCGCCAAAAGCACTACCAAAAAACGCGCTACCAAAAGCCGTAAAAGTAGTAAATAAGCATAAACATTTAGCATATTTCCCACTTTTTTAAAACTAAAAAATAATAAATTGTTGACATTGTAAAAAATATGATACAATATACATAGAAAGTTAAAAATATTAAGTTGACATTTAGCAGAAAATATGATATCATAAGCTAAATGAATACCAGTAATAGGGGTGAGAAAAGGGAAATATTTTAATGGACCAAAATGCGGATGCAATCGCAAAAGCGATCAAAGGAAGTCTGAATATCATTGAACAAGACCGCGAAAAAGAGATTATTTCTCGTCGCTTTGGACTAAACGGGCAGAAAGAAACTCTTGAACAAATCGGTGATATGTTGTCTATCACACGGGAACGCGTGAGGCAGCTAGAAAAAGCAATTCTCGTCCGCTTACGTGTCTGCTCAGAGGAAGGAGAAATCCCAGAGCTAGCCGCCGCTGAAAAGGTTATCATCCGCAACCTCACAGAGACTGGCCGCATCGCTCGCGTTTCCGCCCTCGCTGATAAGGTTTATGGTCGTACTGCCACTGCCGCCGAAAGGGCAGAACTTTCTTTTATTGGCGAAATTTCTTCTCAATTAACCGTAATTGACGAGAACGATCACTATTACTCCGCCATTGGTATTGCCGAATACGGTGACGCTGCCAAGGTTAAGAAAAAAGCCGACGAAATCGTCTCCGTTATTAAAGAAAACAAAAAACCAATGACTATCGAAGAATTGGATGCGAAACTAACTTACGAACACCCATCACATATTGTCGCTATTGCATCCATCTCTAAACAACTTTCTACCCTGAACGGCCTCTGGGGTCTAGCCAAATGGCCGACTGTCAACCCAAGGAATATTCGCGATAAGATTTTCGTAGTATTAGAAACTAAGAAAGAGCCAATGCATTTCGCTGATATTGCCAAGGCTATTTCCGCATCAGATTTCAAGAGAAAGAATGTCACTATCCAAGCAATTCACAATGAGCTGATTAAAGATGACCGCTTCGTTTTGATTGGTCGTGGTATTTATGCTTTGGATGCCTGGGGATACAAGAAGGGAACTGTATCTGATATTATCTGTGGTATTTTGAGAAAAGCAAACAAGCCACTCACACGCGAAGAAATTGTCAAACAAGTCCTCCGCGCTCGCAAAGTAAAAGAAACTACCATTTTATTAAATTTGCAGAACAAGAAATATTTCAAAAATGTCGACAAGAATGCATATGAACTTGCCGATGAAACAAAATAATCTAGCAATTTCAATCCTTTTATGCTAAAATAATACTACATAGTATGCTAGCAAATATCATTCACTTTATTTTAATGCCGATTGTCTGGATACCGATTGTGGCTGTCTTGGGTTTTTTGACTTATCGCAATTACAAAAAGATTAATCGCCTAAAAGTCCTGAATGTAGATGCGGTACTTTTGATGCTAGAAATTCCACGCACCAACGATAAAAAGGAATTGGCTGCGGAACAACTTTTTGCTAGCTTACATGGTATCTTGCGTGACAAAATGGAACTAAAAAACTCCGGTGGCGTGCAAGAACATCTCTCTTTTGAAATCGTTTCTACTGGTGGTCAGATTCGTTTTTATGTCTGGACGCCCAAAGTTCTACAAAGCTTCGTTGAAGGACAAATTTATGCTCAGTATCCTACTGTTCAGATTCATAAAGTAAAAGAAGATTATGTTGATAAGCGCAAAGATTACCCAGTGGTCTATTCTTCGGAGATAATTCTAACAGAGAATGAAGTCTTACCGATTAAAACTTTCGAAAATTTTGAGGTAGACCCCCTAGCTGGTATCACTGGAACCCTAGCGAAGCTCAACCCAGACAATAGCGAAGAGCTCTGGATACAAATCCTCACTCGTCCAATTCCAGATGATTGGCATAAAGCCACCACTGACAAGTGGGTTAAACAGATTAAATCTGGTCAGAAATCATTCCGTTTCCTCGGTATAGACTGGGTTTGGATAATTACCGCATTCGGCGCGCTCTTTCGCCCACCTCAGAGTGGACCAAATGGTGAACCGGTCAAGGTGGAACTTTCTGAACGTGCCAAAACTCAAGTAGAAAAAGCAGAAGAAAAAGCCACCAAGCTCGGCTATGAAGTAAAGATTCGTTTAGCCTACCTCGGCAATGACCAGACTGATGCCAAGCTCAATATGCAAGCTTTAGTCGGCACATTTAAGCAATATAATTCCACTAATCTCAATGGTTTCACTGGCACGGGTGGCACTTTTGATAAAGGTGCTCTGGACGCTTATAAGCTCCGTCAATTCACCGACCATGGTTTCATCCTCAATATTTCCGAGCTCGCCTCTGTCTATCATTTGCCACACACCTCCGTAGAGACACCAAATATCGTCTGGGCTACCAGCAAGACCGCAGAACCACCTGCACAACTTCCGCTTATCACTGGTAATGCAGAGCATGATAGGGATATTTCCGCCTTTGGCCTAACTAATTTCCGTGGTATCAACCACCAATTTGGCATGCTTCGTCGCGATCGTTCACGTCATGTCTATATCATCGGCCAGACTGGAGCAGGGAAAAGTGGTATGCTAGAACTCTTTGCTCTCTCTGACATCTTCTACGATCAGGGCTACTGTATTATTGACCCACATGGCGATTTTGCTATCAATAATCTCCGTTTTGTGCCAGAAAAACGTATTAAAGACGTAATTTATTTTAATCCAGCTGATACAGAATATCCAGTTGCCTTTAATCCTTTGGAAATCACTGATCCATCACGCAAACCTAATGTCTGTTCAGAGGTGATTGGCGTGCTCAAACGGATGTTCGGCGATTCCTGGGGTCCTCGCCTCGAGCATATCCTCCGCTATACCTTACTAGCTCTCCTAGACCGCCCAGAAACTACCCTGCTTGATATTTCTCGTATGCTAACAGATAAAGAATTTCGCAAAGAGACCCTGAATTATTGTAAAGATGTAACGGTACTGCAGTTCTGGAAACATGAATTTGGTCAATGGAATGAGAAACAAGTCAATGAAAGCATTGCCCCTGTACTCAACAAAGTCGGTGCCTTTACTGCTAATCCAATTATCCGTAATATCATTGGCCAGCCAAAGTCCAGCTTCGATGTCCGTCGTATCATGGACGAGGGAAAAATCCTGGTTGTTAATCTATCTAAAGGTTTGATTGGAGAAGATAATGCTGGTATCCTCGGCGCTTTCCTAGTAACTAAAGTTCAGCTTGCCGCCATGAGTCGCTCCGATATTCCAGATGTAGCCGACCGTCGCCCATTCTATCTCTATGTAGACGAGTTCCAGAACTTTGCCACTGATTCTTTTGCCGTAATTCTATCTGAGGCACGCAAATATGGCCTCAATCTCACCGTAGCTAACCAATACATCTCCCAGATGACCGATTCCGTACGCGATGCAGTCTTTGGTAACGTCGGTACGACTATTTCTTTCCGTGTTTCTGCTGACGATGCGCCACTTCTCGTCAAACAATTTGAACCAACCTTTGAAGCGCAAGATTTACTTCAGATGAACAACCGTAATTTTGTAATTTCTATGATTATTAACGGAGAAAAAGTACCTGCTTTCTCTGCTACTACCCTCTCTATTCCAAACACTCCAAAAGATAATTTCGATGCAATTATTGCTTCTTCTAGAGAGAAATACTCCCGTTCTCGTACGGATGTAGAAGCGGAGATCCAAGAAACTATCGAACAGGCAGAGAAATACAAGCAAATCCTCTCTGACTCTGGCAGGGAAGCAGGCATGGCAGGACAAACTAATCAAGGACAGGGAACTACCGCTATCACAAAGGCAGATTTCGCTTTCCAATCCGATAAACCGTCCAAATCTTCTGCTAAAATTTTCCAGCCAACGCCAAAGGATGATTTCAAGAAATTAAAGATCTCACCTAATACCGCCGAAGACAAGACTGACCGTCCAGGGCTAAAAGACCTCGGTCGTCTAGTAGCAGAAGCTGCCGCCGATAAGGAGTCCACAGAACAGCCTGTCAGCGACAAAAAATCACCTACCGATGTAGCAAAAAAAGCTCACCAGCGTTCTCGCAATAATCATAAGCGTTATAGCTACGGACGTCATTACAAGAAAAAACCTCAACAGCCACCACAGCAAAATGCGTAATCAAAAAAGGCAGGGAAGTAAACCCTGCCTTTTTTATCTCTATAATTCCCCTGTTAATCGGATAATCATCAATTCCCCCTGTTAAACAGGTAGTGCTTCTCTGTTCTTTATCTGTTTCACCCCTGTTACATATCTGTTAGTTAGCCTGAGAGGCCCTAGAACGCATTCTGAGCAGATTTTTAGCATAAACGTATAAGAACTCAGCTACATAAGTATAGCTAGCAAGGCGCGTGCGTGAGTGGGGAAATACAGCAAAAAGCATAAGCAGGACCAGCCATAAGAAAATCTGGACATTTCAAACGTATGAACAATCGTCTTTTCTTTTTATTTCCAATGTCGCACAATATATCTTTTACGACTTATAATCTGTTAATTAAAGTCGTAATAACTATCGTCCAGTAGACATCAATTTATCCCGTTGCATAGCCAAACTCATTCGTTTCTCATGCCATTCAACGCGTACCCAACAATTGGGAGGCTCAGCTAATATATTTAGAGTTACTGATTTGTCAAAGATAAGAATCTAATAAATGACCATAGTCAGTCAGGGTTTTCAAATCATAATTGTTGCCATCTGGCAAAGCTCTTCTAACTGGGGTGGCTCTCTGGAGAAATTCCTGAACAATTCTGTTAATTCTCCGGCAAATCTGACTTTCTGGGTCTCGTTTTTTGCATCCACCCCTGTTACCTTGCTGACTGGCCGACCAAATTTGACAAATTTGATATTTCCCCGTTTTATTTCCCTATTTTCGTTCCCTACTCTGTTTTTAGCCGCTACCAAGCCAAATCCGATAAAAACCAGACTCATATTACCCCTGTAATTCCCTACCCGAACAAAAACCGAACTTAATATATTCCCTGTTTTAAAGACTCCACTGGTAGCCTTGGTGCAAGATCTTATCCATTGTCGTATGTATATTCTGGCTCCTATTACTGGGGTACGGGTAGGCTTTACTTCCAGACGTTGGATGGCTACTACTGGTCGTCTAGTATAGCTAGTAGCACCCATAGTTACGACCTGGGTATGCTTAGTACACGCCTGATTAAAGCGTATAGCAATAATAAGCGCTACGGGATCCCTCTGCGTTGCGTTTTTTGCCTAATCCAACCGATCCAGCGCTATACTATCCAAATCCTGGTCCTACTTATTCACTACCTATGGGTATGGGGATAATGAGAGTGGGAGTAGAGGGGCTAGGAGTTATCCAATGTCATATGTGCGGTCAGGCTACTATTACTGGAGTGATATAGGTAAACTTTATTACCAAACGGCAAGTGGCCTCTACTGGCCATCCAGTATCTACGACAGATTCAACAGTTATGGCCTAAACATGAACAATACACGTTTGGTTAAGACGAATACTGTCAATAAGCACTATGGAAGTTCTTTGCGTTGTGAGACAAGATATCACACAACACAGAGCGAACCCACCGCGCTTATTATTGGGGTTTGCCTTAATCAGGCGAGTACTAGTTATAGCCAGGTAGTAACTATCGGCGCTATTATAAATACTAGACGACCAGTAGTATCCATGCACCGTCTGGAGGTAAAGCCTACCCGTACCCCAGTAATAGCGGCCAGAATATACATACGACAATGGATAAGATCTTGCGCTACGATTCCCACTCTCATTATCCCCATACCCATAGGTAGTGAATAAGTAGGATAGTAGCTACGGAAGCTGGACATTTCCCAAAGGCAATATTTCTATTTATAATACCCTTTTCCCTTTACCCTTACATCTACATATCCTGGATTAATGCCGTGCTCAGAAAGATACGCCACCATCCTAGAGACATCTTCTGCCGATACTGCTGATGCTCTGTCTATATTCAACTTGAAATAATACTCATAATTGTTTAGAAATACATCCACTTCCCTGCTCTTTCCTGCTGGTATGACTGCTCGATTGACAGTGTAGCCTAAATCTTGCAAATCTTTCTCTATTGTACCAACGTATTCTTTCATACGATTACTGATACCAGCACCGTTTTCATCTATAATTTGTACGGTTGGAACGATTGCGGTTTTCTCTTTTTCTACCTTCTCGTTGGTGGTAAACCATTTCGTTATACCCATAGTTGCTAGTACTGTGACAATTGCCAAACATGCAAAAACCGAGAGGACTTTTATTACTTTTTTTGTCTTTGATTTTTTGCGATTGGCTAAGCGCTCAGACTCGGACTCTTGCTTTTCCCACTCCTGAGCAATTGTACGACCGACTTTCATCTATTTAGTTCCTACCTCCAAAATTATCTTCGCCAAATCCCGCGCTGCGTGCGGATGGTATGTTTCGTGCAATTTCATGGCTAGGCTATTACGCAATTTTTTGTCTTTGATTAATTTCTTTGCTAATTCTAGCAGAATGCCAGGTTGCTCTACCATTCTCTCGTCACCGACCATCGCCACAGCATTCATATCTACGAGCTGTTCTGCATTTTTGGTTTGATGTCCACCCGGGAGTTTCTCAAAAGGTACTAGAATCACCGCTTTACCAAGTGCCGCCAATTCTGCAATTGTCGTTGCCCCAGCACGAGAAATCACTACATCTGCTGCGCCCATTAGCTCGTTCATCGCAGAATTAAACGCCCACATTCGAAAGTTAGATTGTAACTTCGCCTTGTTCCATTCCTCATATTTTTTCAAATCTACCATTTCTTCGTAACGCGCTCGCCCAGCTACTAGGCCAACACTAGTAAACTTCAACATTTCTGGCAAAATTTCTCGCATTGCTTCATTCATGTGCTGGGAACCTTGGCTTCCACCGGTCATCACTACTAATGGCTGGTCCACAGCAAAGCCAAAGGCTTTTTTTAGGCTGGCTTGTTTCACCTCGCTTACACGGCGAAACTCTGGTGCGACAGGGACACCAGTTACAATGAATTTTTCATCTGAGCCACCAAACTTCTCGGCAAAATTAGCTCCCGCTGCTGAAACTGCGACCTTTGTCGCGCGTTTTATCAATAAGCGATTTGCTAACCCCGGCACCGCATCCGACTCATGCACTACATATGGTATCTTCAAAAATCTTGCTACAATTCCGACTGGCAGACCAACGAATCCACCCTTTAAGAAAATTACATCTGGGCGATTCTTGCGCGAAACCATGCGGAAGAAGCTCTGAATAATCCCGCCTAAAAAGCCAACAAAACCAACGAAATTACCCCAGATAATATCTTTTAATGTGGTGCCAAAATTCTTAAAATAGTCAGCTAACGTCCAACCTGCATAGCGATGAAATTTCCCTGCCATAATCTTCCGCACGCGCACATATTGCCTCTTGCCAGAAACGCGTGATTCATCTCCCCAAGCTACACCTATTTCCGTTGTAATTTTTACAACATTCTTGTAGTATTTACGGTCAGTCCAAAATTCCACCCTAGTTCGTGGCTTTTCACGCAAAATCTCACGCAATACCGCGACTGCCGGTGTAATATGTCCCCCTGATCCCCCGCCGACTACTAATACTTTCATTTTTTACCTCTCTTCCAGTATAACACGAAAGTTGCGAAACTAGGCCAAGTGAAAACGCAATAAACATCATGCTCGTCCCACCATAAGATAACAGCGGCAAGGTAATCCCTGTGAGCGGTATGAGACCAATCATGGCTGCGATATTAACTATCATCTGCATCCCCACCCAGGCAAAGACTCCTATTGCTACCATACTTCTCTCTGTCTCCAGCTTAGTAGCCGTCTTTAATATTCTGAATAATAATATTGTAAATATCCCAATAATCAAGGCTAGTCCGACAAAGCCAAAAGTCTCTCCCATCACAGCAAAGACGGAGTCGTTGATAGATTCTGGTAAATAGCCAGTAGCTTGCACACTATTCCCTATTCCCACTCCCAGAAATCCACCAGTACCAATAGCCATCTTGGCATTATCTATGTGATAATTCTCGTCCGAATTGCCTTCACCGGAAAATGTAAACATACGTTCCATGCGGTGTGGCGAAGAGATAATAGAAAATACCCCACCAGCCAGCAATATCCCTAGTGCTACTAAGAAATATCCGATTTTGATATTGCTCATATAAAGTATTGCCAGGATAATCGCCACCATCGCTACGCCAGTTCCCAAATCTTTCTGCAAGAATACGACAAAAAATAAAGAAATCATCGCGATAATTGCATACGGTTGGAGAAAATCTCTGGTCTCCAATTTCCCTTCTTTTTTATATCTGCCAACCAGATTTGCGAGATATAGTACTAAGCCTAACTTTAACAATTCTGCTGGCTGGAACCCGCCGAGAAAACCCAAATTAATCCAACGACAGCCACCGAGCTGACAAGGTACCAAAGAACTCCCCGCCCAACCAAGCACCGCAAGTATAGCATTCATTCCTAGCCCTACTAGGATAATAATTTTAGCATATTGGCTTAGTTTCTCATACGGCAGTTTGAAAGCTATAATGAAAGCAGCCGTAGAGATAATAACCGATATAAGCTGATGAATAAAGAAATAATTCTGGTTGTAGTCCGTGCCATAAGCAGAATTCATAAAGTTAGCACGTTGTGGTCCAATCGCAAAAATCACGACCAAACCAATCGCCATCAAAACAAAAGTCAATACAGAAATGATGCGATCGCTCTTGTGCTTCCTCACGCGATTCCCCCTGCTGCAGCTACAAACACACCTATCAACGCAAGTACTCCTGCAATCACCCAAAACCTCATCACAATTTTCGCTTCACCCCAACCTTTCGCCTCCAAATGATGGTGAATCGGCGCGGAGATGAATAATTTATGCTTGAATGCTTTTTTCCAAATCATTTGCAAGAGTGACGAACCAGCCTCCACCACGAACAAACCGCCAATAATTGGCAATAAGAATAATGAATTAGTCATCATTGCTACTACGCCCAATCCTGCACCAAGTGCAAATGAGCCAACATCCCCCATCATAAACCTCGCCGGCGGTACATTGAACCAGACATACGACAGTAGCCACCCAACCACCGTCAGACAGAAACCGACCAGCATCCATTGCCCCTGAAATAAAGCTATTACGCCAAAAGCGCCATAAGCTATCAGACATAATCCCCCAGCCAAACCGTCTAATCCATCAGATATATTAACCGCATTACTAGTAGCAACTACCGCGAAGGCGAAAACTATAGTCATCAGCCACCAAGGCAAAATCCATTCCCCGATAAACGGAATGTGAATAGAACTCCAGCCGAGCTTGGAAGAAAAATACCAGCCTAGCACCAAACCGACTGCGGTAATCATGGCAAATTTCACTGGCGCACGTAGGCCTGCCGCACCGTGGCCATCGCCAAAAACATTAATCAAATCATCTATCAGACCTACTACGCTACCACCCAGGAATCCAAACAATGGTAACCACGTCTGTCCCCTATCCCAATTGCAACAAAAAGTCACTACTGCAACAGTGATTATACCGACAATTCCGGCCATAGTTGGAAAAGCTCGCTTAAATTTATGCGCATGAAGCTTCGTCATAATTGGCAAAGCCTTTCCGTCTACCGCAGTTTTCTTCTGTTTTTTCCAGAACTTATATTTATAAGCAAAGTGCGTATAAATCGGAGTGAGGAACATTGCTAGCAAAAATGAACCTAGCGCCAAAAGTAGCCCATAGAACATTTCACCACTGATACTGATTTGGAACATTTAGCTTCCTCCTGGTTTAATTTTTAGATAGTCGAGCATATACGCATTCATATCATCAAACATAGGTAATGCATCTACTTCACCCCCCATCTTCAAACCCTCCCCCCATATTTTAACCATTATTACGTATTCTGGCAACTCCCCTTCACTGCCACCAAAGCCAATATAATTTCCGATCGTCTCAGCAAAGGAGTATGCGCCATCGATAATCGTCTGCGATGTACCAGTTTTACCGCCGATGTAATATCCCGGTTTATCTACGCCTGTCATCCTGCGATTAGCACGCGTACCATAAAGCATCCCGCGCATTATGGCGGAAGTATCGGCAGATACGGTTTCTCGAATAGGCTCTGGCGAATCATAGTAAATAAACTCTCCGCTAGGCGAAACCTCACCTGCCACCACGGTCGGACGATAGAAATTTCCACCATTAATTACGCTAGAAAATGCCGCTGCTACTTGCATCATAGTCAAATCTATACCTTGGCCAAAGGTCATATTAGCATAGCGAGAATTATATGCGTCTTCTGCATCTGGTTCTGTGATATTCCCTTTTGCTTCAAATAATTCTATACCAGTATATTGCCCGAAGCCGAATTTATTATAGTAATAATCATAGAGGATATCTTTACCTTTCTGATTGATATGATCAATATCATCACCCAATAATTTGAGCGCTGTCATCGAGCTAGTATTTAGCGAATAGTCTAGTCCTGTCTGCATATTAACCGTACCGATTAAGCCCTTATACGCATTCTCAATTTTCCAATTATCCACAGTCAAGAATCCTGCGTTATAATATGTCGTCTGCGGCGACATCTTACCCTGATCAACTGCCGCCGCAAAAGAGAATGTCTTGCACATAGAGCCTGGCTCATATGCACTTTCTAGTGGTATATTAACAAAAACTGAAGCATCTTCTATTTCTGCGTATTTTGTCGCATCATAAGTCGGCAGATTAGCCAATGCCCACACTTCGCCGTTTTGCGGATTCATTACTAAGCCTGCTGCATGCTCCGCCTTGGATCTGTCCATCCCAGCCTGCAAAACTCTTTCCATCGCATGTTGAATATTACGATCAATAGAAAGGACTACGTTTTTTCCATCTTTGGCTGGAATACGCACATTATCATCGCCAATAGAAAGTGCCACGTTATTGACATCCGTCACAGTTTTTAGAATACCATCTTCACCAGACAAATCATCATCCAGAGCACCTTCCACGCCATATTGCCCTACTCCATCCGCATTCACAAAACCGAGGAGCGATGAAGCCAACTGCCCTTCAGCATAAGCCCTAGCATTATCACGATGCAGATAAACACCCGTCAAATTAGCCTCTCGAATCTGATCTGCCTCATTTTTCTTGAGATTCCTCGCTACTACATAATATCTACGGGTCTTATCAGCAAAGGCATCCTTCCAATCAGCTACCAGATGACTACCAGCGGCTTTCGTGACTTCTGTCTGAGTCTTTTCCGCGTCTGCTAGCATCGGATCTATGATCACCGACCAAACTTTTTCATTCATCACAGCAATCACTGGATCTTCCCCATCCATCATATAAATTTCGCCACGCTTGGCCTTGATAGTGTTCTGAACGATATGCTCTTGTTCTGCACGTGCCACCCAACTATCATGTTCAATAATCTGTATGAAAAATAGCCGTATCAAAATTAATGTTACGGCTGACATCAAGATAATTCCGAGTGTCTTTGCACGGTTTTTCATACCTACTTATTATACCATAATCGGCTTATTCATTAGCATAACCAGATGCATATCCGTCTGGCATATTAGCCGCCACAGAGGAACTTTCGGTCGCAGCAATAGAAGTTAGCCTTGCTCGCTCTACTGCCAAATCTTCTTTTCTAGATTCCAAATCTGATATTTCTTCTTCTAAATTAGAAAGCTCATAATCATACGTAGTAGCCTTGGCACCCTGAGTCGCATAAATCAAACCAATAATCAAAACCATCATACCAATGATTGCGCTACTGCTCATAGTGCCCAAACTTCTATGGTCGTGACGGATAATATTCTGATTGCGTGACCAAGAGTTCGTAACGTTTCCTCCTCGCCTAGATACGTATTCGTTTCGCATTGTTTGCTTTCCTTTTCTTTTTAAGTCCAATGAGTAAAATAATTGCTGATAACATTTTTGATAGATTCCCTAGTTAAAGTGTCTATTTTTACAAAAAATTTTGTGATCAAAAGACTGGGACGGCCACCAATAACAGAGCTATAAGTGTTATAAGCTCCGCCCCAGGAAGGTCATATTATTTTTTGTAAACACCTGCCAGGTTCTCTACTCAACCTGGTGGAGGTTTCCCTCCATATGCACCCGGTATCCCGTTTTAGCAAGGTGGATCAGATGAATCTGACCGACCTGCTAATACTTCATACTACGGGTTGATAAATCTCTTAGCGAAAATTAACTTTAATCTTCTGTGCGCGAGATTTGTTCATTACAGTGATTTGACGTGGCATATTTGCCCTCCTTTTTTGTTTATTGTTTTTATTTTAACAACCACGAGCCACTCGTAGTTTCGCGCTACGCGCCCGCGGATTGTTAACTAACTCCACTTTCTCCGCAATAATTGGCTTTTTGTTTATAATTTTTAGCTCCGACTCTTCACCTTTTTGAGAAGCATCTTTGAAAAAATCTTTTACCAAACGATCCTCTAGACTATGGAAAGTAATAATCGCTACCCTACCACCCGGCTTCAATAGCTTCGGCAAAAGTGGGAGAGTTTTCGTGATAATTCCAAGCTCATCGTTCACAGCAATACGCACTGCCTGGAAAACCCTAGTCGCCGGATGAATCCGTGACTTTCTAGTTTCTTTGGCAATTGCATTTGCCAGTTCTGTCGTCGTCCTAAATGGACGCTGAGTCAGAATTATCCGCGCTACTTTCTGAGAAAATCCAGGCGACATTTCACCGTAATTGGAGAATATTTCACACAGTTGCTTCTCGCTCCATGTATTAATAATGGTATCAGCTGACAATTCCTGCCTACTATCCATCCTCATATCGAGCGGACCTTCATGCATGAAAGAAAATCCCCTAGATCCTACGTCTAGTTGCGGAGAAGACACCCCAAAATCAGCGAGTATCATATCAAAAGTATTTCCACACTTACATAACTGTAGCGCCGCACTATAAAAATCATCGTGCATAATATTTATCTTTGTATTCGCAAATTTCTCCGATAAATATTTGATTGCATTTTCATCCCGATCTACCAGGACGGAATCCTTATAATTCTGCGTTACATCCAAAATTCTGCTCGCATGACCTGCGTACCCTGCTGTGAAATCCAAATAGTTTTCACCAGGCTGCGGATTCAATGCTTGCAATACTTCCGACAGTAACACTGGTTTATGGTGTTCTTCCATTGATTATATTATACCTAATACAATATAATCGGACAATGTTTGAGATCGCCCAACTAGAAATTTTCGCGTGTTTGTTTTTGTATAGTTTTTGTGATTTATACATATTTTCTTCACCACGAATATAAAATTCGTAGTCGTTGAGAGACTTAATATGTGTTAGATTGGTTGTTCATTAGAGTTAATTGGGAGGTGTTTAGAGTGTACATGCGGTTTTGATTTCGCGTATCCTAAACGCGCGCCAAAACTCCTAGTTGGCCAACCTCAAACTTTATTAATGTGCAATTTATTTTTATTTTTGTGGTTTTTGTATTATTATTTCCACTTGTCCTTAGTTTAGCACAACATTTCCAAAAAAATCAAGACCTTTTTTAGCATTTTTTTAATTTTCTTATGCTTTCCCCTGTTATCTGTTGGTTTTCCACAAGAATTATAGCCTTCCCTGTTAGTTTTCCACCGATTTTATGCGAAATACGGCCTTGTCAAATAAGTATATTCATGTAGTTATTACCGAACAAAGGGAGTTGTTTTTGTGTTATGTTTTGTTCGGTTTTGTAGGGTTGACAATTGGACAAAAAGTTATATCACATATCAAACAAATCAGCATGTGAACCAGTATCAATCAAAGTCAGAATTAGTATGTCATCTTCTATTTTGTAAATTAGCAGCCAATCAGGCATCAAGTGACATTCGTGAAATCCACTATACTTCCCTTTTAATATATGATCGTGATATTTGAAGCCTAACTGTTTCCCGTAAGACAGTTTCTTGACAACCTTATCAAGAGTTCTAATATCCACACCGCGCTTGACCATTTTTCTGTAGCTTTTCTTATACTTCGCCGTAGTTATAACTGTGTATATCTTTTCATTGTTCTTCATCCTCCACATATCTCCTCATTGCTTCCTGATATTCTTCAAAAGTTTTATAAGTCTCAGCGTTTGGATCGTGAGCCAGCTGCTTCGCCTCCTCCATAGCCTCTAATACTTCTTTCTTATACTCCGGCATCTTTACCTCAAAAGGCATGCCCTGCCTCAGCACACATTGTCGCAGAAACATATTCACAGCACCAGACATATCTATTCCCAGCTCACGGAATAATGCGCTAGCCTCACGCTTCGTCTCCACATCAATTCTAATCTGTGTTGGTATTGTAGTACTCATATTATTTCTCCTTTTACTACAATTTTACTACAAATGCATTACAAAGTCAATACAAAATCTGCCATAATACTCCTCGTTTACTTTTATTATTTATAGCGCATTAGCAGCGCAAGAAGATTTGGCATTTATTCTGGTAGTATATTCAATATATCACACCGCCAAAAGTTCTGCATCCATAAGCAGAATTGCTGAGCTATGAGATCACAAGAACTATTCCGCTTATCGTTGCAATCGAGCCATTCTTTTGATAAGATAATTTCAAACAAAAATCGCTCTCAACGCACCTTAGATTTCTTGTTATACATTTTGGAGTTGGGAGTATTTTTGGCAAATGTTAAAATAACCATTGGAGTAACTATGGAGGAAAAACATTTTTGGGAGTGGATAGAACTGAAAGCAAAGCTTCACAATATCGGTAGAGTTCGTGCTATACATGAAGGCGAAATCTGGTGGGCGGCAGTTGGCGAGAACATTGGAGTGGAGATAAATGGTAAAAGTACTAGTTTTACTCGTCCAGTCTTAATATTTAAAAAATTGAGTAAATTCAGTTTCTTAGCTGTTCCACTAACGTCGCAGGAACATAGTGGGTCTTGGTATGCTCCTTTTACTTTTAAGAATAAATCACAGTATGCCGTTTTATCTCAAATACGGATAATGAGCGTTTCTAGATTAAACAAACGCATGGGCATAATTCCAAATTCCGATTACGCATTAGTGAGAGATGGTTTTAGGAGGTTATATTTGGGCGAAAAATAGCCCCCAGATCTTGCGACTGGGGTTGGACGGGTATTCCCGAATATGTTTACATTATATCGCACCGACTTATATTTGTAAAGAAGAAAAATCTGGATCATGGTATATTCTACAAATAAATGTTCCCCCCAACCGTTGTGGAAGGGGGGGATTGCGAGTAACCTCGAATAATTTCATTATGGCACACCAAGTCGTATCTGTGAAGAGTGATTTTTAGACTCACCGGGTTGCTAAGCTATAAAAAAGTTCCGGCCGGCAAAGCCGGCGAGAGATATTATTATCCCAGAAGCATGGAAATCTGCCTATCGTTGATTTCCGCTTCTGGGATAAAATGCGTATCGTAAGAATTTCCGTACTCAGAACCCAGCAAAAATCCCTCCTTGATGGGGGAGGGATTTTTGAATTTCAGGATGCTAAATCCTCGTCACACAACGCAAAGCAAATCCCATGAGCTTATTACCAACGCTAGCATTATACGAGCGTACACTATACATGTCCAGACAGTATCCAGCAGTGCTGTTAGCTGCACTGGGTGACCAATAGCGACCGTTAGAAGATTGACCGTAAAGCTTGCCAGTACCCCAATAATAGTAGCCAGAGAGTATATATGATGTTTGATAACTTCTGATATTCCCACTCGCATTATCCCCATACCCATAGGTAGTGAATAAGTAGGACCAGGATTTGGAAGCGTTGTAATAGGAACCGCCGGTTCCAGAATACGGCAATTGCCAGCCAGTCGGACAGAATGTGTCAGGCACATTGGCGTTGTTGGTGGAGATCTTAGACCCCTCGCCTACGCTAGCCGCTTCATAGTGATAGTATGTACCGTTTTTCTGTTCCTCGTTGTCATAGGTCTTCACGATGCGACCGCCAGCGGCGCCATCATGGCCTGGAGTAGTACCATCATCTGTGGCTGGACATGAGTAGATACTACCACCCTCACCGGAAGTACCCCAAGAGTTACTACAACCGTTACCATAATATGTATGATCGTGGTCATAAGCTGCATCTACATGGGAAATGTTTGTACCAGCAAGCGTACCATCTATGAAGTCATCCGTTGGTGCCCACTTGGTCTTAGAATTGAGATCGGTATCCCAGGCAAAGTAATAGTGATCCTTCTGTTGTGGATGGTCCATATTCTCCGTCATCCAACAGTTACCATCAGCAAGTTTGCGAATACGGTAATACTCTGCTTGAATATAACCGCCACCAATTTCGCCATCACTTGTTTCTTCTGGTTTCGCTTCAGTGTAGAAGACATAATCGCGGACATCCTTCAGGAAGATTTCTGGAACGCTATTCGCTGCAACTGTCGTACTTGGTGTCCAGAGAGCTGCCGTGGTACTAGAGTTGAGATTATCAGTACGAGCACCTGTTGCATGACCTGCCACATCAACTGGGCGATAGAATGGCGTATCTGCCACCGGGTTGGATGTAACGTGTGTCTTATTAGTTGGATCAGTTGCAGTAGCACAGACGGAGCCCTTAGTCTCTAGCGAAGTTAGTTCATAGTCAGTGCCAGCCTGATTCAGCTTATAAACATCCACAGTTGGTGGAGCGTAGCTCATTTCCTGCATCGCAGAAACTGTCTGCCAAGTGACATAGTAGTAATATGGTGTCTCGAAATCAGCATTAAATCTGTCTAGGTGAACCTTTAGGTTATACTTCCCTGCGTAAGCGATTGGCAAAGTACAGGTAACTTGAACGAGATCATCCACCACAGCGACATTAGGGTTAGAACAGATATAAGTCTGTTGTACATCATCCTCGCCATGACCAGTAGAGAGTGGGCCACCCTGGAGAGTGACAGAAGCAGTGCCGATGTCTGCCGTAGCAGTAGTATAAATAGAAGTATTAATTGTCAAAGTCTGACCGGTGCTGGTTCCGATAGTACCCATCGCCTCCATACGGGTAGGACGGACATAGTAGGCTGGCGAGAAGTCCGCCTCAAAATCTCCAGTACTACTAGCCTCTGCTAACGCAGTATAAGCAACTGTGTTGGAATATCTACCAGATGGCAAGCTAGAATTAGCCCGCACGGCATAATAAACACCGACATTATCTGCCTGAGCTTCATCCTCTTCTGCTGTGCCGCCAGTGCCATTGGCCCGAGTAGTTGTAGAAAGCAAGGCATTCCCTTCCGAACCATAGGCAGGAACACCAGCAAAAGTCTCCTCATTAGCAGACATAGAAACACCAGTGGTACGAGTGGTACCATACCATGGAGCAGGAGAACCAGGATTAGTACCGTTGACAGCAAATCCCCAAGTATTAGCGGTGAGCGCAGTAGCATTATCTGGTGTGACGCCAATGCTAGAAATGGCATTAGTTTCATTTTCTAAGATAAGGGAGGTATTACTACTGGTCGTGCCAAGGTAAAGCTTATAACCGGAAGGAGAGTTGGTGAAAGCTTTGACTGTTGTTTCTGCAACTGTCATCGGAGCGCTGGATCCAGAGGTGAGATCCAGATTGACATCAGAATCTGCCCAGAGACGAATGTAATAATTATTGGCATTGCGCGTAACCTGAGTAGTAGTGAGATTAGTAGTGGAGGCATCGGAAGGTCTAGTCGGGGTAATAATCGAAGCCGCTAAAAACGCCACCACAAAAGCCAACAAGAACACCGGTGCGGCACCCAACAAGATATTTTTGTATCCCCCTCTTTCCGAAGTACCTATAGCTCTCCATTCCTTCCTCTTGGAGTATAGGTCCTTTCTAGATTGAATAGGCTTCTTTATGTCGCCCATCACACCTCCTTTTTTATAATTTTACCTCCCAGAAAAATCAATTTGTGACTTTTCCCTGATTACCTTATTATACATAAACATAATTGTTTATGCAAGGATTTTTTGGCCGTTTTTTGAAAAAATCATTGAAAAAAAGTACCAAGAAAACGCTTGATTTCTCCGAAATCATGATGCCAGTGCAAGCATGGGCGGGATGAAATCTTCAAATTCTGGTGTCTGAGTGATATAATATATAGCAATAAAAGAGAAAATAGGAGAAAAAATGGCAGATTTTAACAAAATCTTAACCCCAGGTGATTACGAAAATGGCGAGATCAATGTCGTCGTAGAAATTCCGACCGGTAGCAACCACAAGATTGAGTGGGATCGCGAGAAAGCTTGTTTTATGCTGGATCGCGTAGAGCCAATCGCTTTTGCTAAGCCTTGCAATTATGGCTTCATTCCACAAACGCTTGATGAAGATGGAGATGAGCTAGATGTTTTGCTTATCACAGAGCAGCCACTCACGACCGGTATTTATACTACTGCTCGCATACTTGGTGTGATGAAATTCGTGGATGATGGCGAAGTAGATGACAAGATTATTGCCGTCCCAGCTGATGACCGTAATAATGGTGATTGCTATCAGACTCTGGAGGACCTACCGAAACGTCTTATTGAACAAATTGAATTCCACTTCAATCATTACAAAGATTTAAAGAAGCCTGGCACTACTAAGGTAGAAAAATTTGGCGACACGAAAGAAGCCAAAGACGTCATCAAAGCCGCAATCGAACGCTGGAACAAGAAATAAGATGGTCTATAAAAAAGAAACCCGTAAAGGGTTTCTTTTTTTGTTACAATTCAGCTATTTTCACGCGCTCTTGCTCTGCCGTATCACGATCACGCACGGTAACCGTATCATCTTCTAACGTATCAAAATCTATCACTACACATTTTGGCGTACCGACTTCGTCTTGCTTGCGATAGCGCTTGCCAATGTTGCCGGAATCATCCCAGGTCACATTGCCATATTTCTCACGCAAAAGCTGATATACATTCTTTGCTTTTTCTACTAACTCTGGTTTATTCTTGAGCAAAGGAGAAACGCAAAAACGATATGGAGCTAAATTTTCTGGCAAACGTAATACCACACGCTTATTTCCGTCAATTTCGTCTTCTGCATAGGCATCCGTCAATACTGCCATAATCAATCTCTCTACACCAATTGATGGCTCTACCACATGTGGAACAAAGACCTCGCCAGTATTTTTGTCGCGATACTCCATATTTTTACCAGAAGCTCTTGCAATATTCTGCAAATCAAAATCCGTCCGATAGGCAATCCCCATTAACTCTTCGCGACCATTAGGATAATCATATTCTAAGTCTACAGTACGTTTAGAATAATGCGCTCTATCCTCTGCTGGTACTTCCAAGAGATGAATCTTCTCGCTACTCAGCCCCATTTCTTCCGATAAGAAACGTTGATATTCCTTTAATAAATCATCAAAAGCGCTTTCCCAACCATCTGGACGGACGAAATATTCTATCTCCATCTGCGAACATTCACGATCGCGCAGAATAAAATCACGTGGGGAAATCTCATTCCTAAACGCTTTCCCCTGCTGTGCAATACCAAAAGGAATATTCGGATAAATCGTATCAACGACATTTTTGTAATTTGTAAATATTCCCTGTGCAGTTTCTGGGCGCAAATATGTGATAGATTTTTTTACTAGCTCTTCGTCTGTATCATCCGGCAATACTGCACCAACATGAGTAGTGAACATCATATTGAACTTGCGAATCGGCCCCCATTCGCATTTGCCACAAGTCGGACAGTTTACTTTCTGCGCTAGGAATTCTTCCGTCGTAACACTCTCGTTCACACCATCTGCTAACTTATCTGCACGGAATCTGCCGTGGCAAGCACCACATTCCACTAGTGGATCAGAAAAAGTAGCGGTATGTCCAGATGCTTCCCAAGTAATAGGATTCATAATGATTGCCGCATCCACTGCATACATATCTTCCCTGTCTTCCACCCAGAATTTCCACCAAGCATCCATCAACTTTTTCTTCAAAATCACACCCAGCGGGCCGAAATCCCAAGTCCCAGCCATACCACCATAAACATCACTGCCTGGAAAAATGAATCCCCGCCTTTTACATAAACTAACAATATCTTCTAACTTATTCTCTGTTTTGCTCATATAATTATTATAACATTAAAACTGGTTTATGGCTTTTGCAATATACAAAATCTCCCCAGCCATCTCTTCCGCACCAGCTACGCGCAAAATCAATGGCAAATCCGCCGCCAGCATTAGTCGCATCATTTTGATTTCGTTCGCACCAATCTTTCCTCTTTCGGCCGGGCGTAGGGCCGCCTCTGTGCTATCCCAAGTATATTTCTGATCTTTTTTTAATTTTTCGCCGTCAACATCATATAGCAAATTCATTTGTTCACCTTTATTCTTTGCCAGATTAAAACAAAACCAAGCCTGCACCAATTCAATTTTCGCATTTTTCGTGGCATTTGCGTCCGCAGACAAATCACTAGATGAGATATCAGACAATGCCTTTAGACACTGTTGAACCAAAGAAAAATATTCACCATCACCAGCCAAATCTGCTGCATGGGAAGCTTTTTTTAGAATATCAGAGGCTATTTCCATAATATCCAAATCTGTCAATATCCCACGATAAAATTCCAGCATCTTGGCAGAAGTGAGCGTCGCCATGTCGCTCTTCCCCTTATGCAATACTACTTCAGACAGACAAAACATTTCTATCCCGCCAGCCAGGCGTGATTTTTCCTTGCGTACACTTCTAGCCAAGGCAGACATTTTCCCTTCTGGTGTAAGTAGATTTAAAATTCTATCAGCCTCGCCATAATTAGTACGCTTCAGCACGATGGCCTTGGTTCTCAAATCCCTGTTTGGTATTTCTCTCATTTTTCTGCCTCCCCAGCTATGGAATCACTATGCAACGGTTTTTTGCATAAATATTTTTCTGCTATACTAACAATTTCTTCTGGCTTCATGGTGGATTTATCCAAAACTTTCACCACGCCATAGCCTGACAAATCTTGCTTGATTTTGAGTGATGTTACAATTACTACTGGAATCTTTGCTGTGTCATTATATGACATCAACTCATTTAAGAAGGCGAATCCATCTGGCCCATCTAGTAAAATATCCAAAAAAATCAGTTTCACTTCCCCATTGATTTCTTGTATCGCCTGGATGCCGTTAGTAAAAATCTCGCATTCTTCTGCTGGAAATCGTTGCGCAATAACTCTGGTGATGCACTCCGCCATTATCACATCATCATCAATCACATAAATCATCAGAATAGGCTCGCTTGCTTAGATGGATTTAGTTCGATGAAAAAGCTCGTACCATCACGATGTCTAACTGCGCCGACATTCGCGTTCATATATTGTGAGAATTTGGACGCAATATAGAGTCCCAGCCCAGAAGACCCCGGCCGCATAGCAATACTGGTCGGCTTCTTCACCCAGCCGTTTTTGAGACTACGCCACACATCCATCGGCAAAGCTGGGCCAAAATCCCGCACATCTAAACGTACTTTGCCGTTTTTATCAGACAACTTCAGCTCGCTCTTAGTTTCCTCATCCGAATAGTGCATCGCATTGAGGCAAAAATTATAAATCACACTATACAACAAGTCTCTGTTTGCCACCACCAAGCGCGAACGGTTACAATAATCAATCTCCAAGTTGCGATGATTAAAACGGAATAAGTGCCTTAGCTCCATCACTACATCATCACAAACTGCCCGCACCGCTACTGGCTCCATCTCAAAAAGCCCATCATCCAGACGCGCAATCTTCGTGAGATCCTGGACCTGGCGCAAAGCACGATCCGATACATCTATCATTTGCGACTGGATATGTTGTAAATCTTCCTTATCCTTGGCGTAGTCGAGTGAAAAAGCGAGTTGACGCAAAAGACCTAGCGGAGCCTTTAGCTCGTGCGCCGCCACCAAAATACCATTTACCTCACTCTCCATACCCCCAATTTTATCACATTATTGATTAAAGCGAATAGAATCTAAGATTTTTTGATAATCTGGCTCAAAAAGCATTGCATCAGTCTGAATAATTGCAGTCTTATCACGAATCTTGAACACTGCCGCAATACCCACAATCTTATTCCCTGGCATCTCGCCAGTATAGAGGTTTGCATTCTCGCCATTAATTGGACGGACAGATACGGCCAACTTGCCACTCTTTATATAATTCTCATAAGTTGCAACATAGGTATCATAAGCTTGATCCTTAATAGTGACACGTAAAGCGTTAATGGTATTCACACCAACCGGATACACCTTGTCCGGATTGAGATATGCCTCATAGTCTCCACCATTGGTTGCATCTTTCGCCTCATAGACGCTCCAAGTCTTTGGATATTCAAACGATAGTTCGCCATAATCTGCTGGCCCAGCAAAAGTCCTATATGGAGATTTTTCCCTTTCAATGAACTCATTTTCCATCTCTTCTGCTTTATTATTAACTGCTTCTGTAACAGCAGCAGTAATTTTACTCTCTACATCCTTGTCCGCGCTATCCCAACGAGCATACATCCAAATGAATAGTGCGATAAATGTTACTGACACTAATCCACCGATAATCGCCAAAATCATCAGGAGCAAAGATTTGTTCCCTCCGCCGTCCTTGCCACCACCAACAGAAGCAATATTCGCCGTAGCTATTGGAGCTCCACCAGTCATAGACGGTGATGCCGCCCAAGAACCAGGCATCTGCTGTTGCGTAGCGCCAGGTTGTGCCAAATTAGCCTGCGATGGGTCTGGACCCGCTACGCCAGGTTGTGGATTTGGCTGATATGGTTGAAAAGGTTGATATGGCTGATTATCCATATGATTATTATAACTCTTATGCTATTCTTTTGTAAAGTCTTTCTCTATCACAGAAATCTCGTTTTTTAGCTCGTTTAAATCTTTTTCTATTTCTTCGGCTAGTTTCATGGTGGATTTATATTTTTCGGTCGCCTTTTCTAGTGTGAAATCATCAGAGTAAAACCACTCTGTCGCAGCCTCCAAATCTTTCATTTTTTCGCTGATAGATTTTTTTGTTGTCATTTTTTCTCCTTTACTTTGCATATTTCCGCCTCCACCTCTTTATCAAATGTTGTAATTTTTACAACATTTCCCTCTGATATATCTCCTGCTATTATAGCATAGCCTTGCCTCAACACCTGCTCTGGATTCATACTTTCTATCATTTGTTTCTTGATGCGAATAGTTTCTATCACCCCATCAATTTTGCTTACCACTTGGCGTTTAATATCTACCACCATCGAGCGCGCCTTCTCACTATTCAAATCAATTTCTTGAATAATCTTGCCACCTAGTCTCTGCACTGTCTGGCGTACTTTGACAATTTCTGCTTTCCTATCTGGGGTCAGCATCTCCGCCACGTTAGATGGCGTAGAGCCCCTAATATCCGCCGCCAAATCAGACAAACTCTCATCCACCTCATGCCCAATGCCCGTAATCACTGGGATACGACTAGCTGCAATCTCTCGTACCAATTTCTCATCATTAAAGACTGATAAATCATCCGCACTACCACCACCCCTGATAATAGCAATAATCTGCACTTCTGCCTTCTCGTTAAAATACCTTAGCGCCCGAATAATCTGATCCGCTGCATCCATACCTTGCACCTGCGTATGCGCCGTCTGGATATTTAATCCTCCCCATCTAGCATTGATAATCTTGCAAAAATCTGCATAGCCAGCTGCCTGAGTAGAGGAAATCACACCAATTTTTGTTAAATCCGCTGGAATCGGGCGTTTTTTCAAAGGGTCAAATAGCCCCTCTGCGGTCAGTTTCTTCTTTAATAATTCATAGCTTTTCTTAATGCTTCCCTCTCCCACTGGCATAATTTGTTTCACGGTTAGAGAGAATTTACCCCACTTGGTCAGCTTTGGCAAACCACGCACCACGATTTTCATGCCATCTTCTATCGGCGCGCGGAGCTGGAACACTGGCAAGAAACACCCCACAGAACTCTCCTCATCCTTTAGGTCGAAAAACACCCACTTGCCCTGATTTACCTTGAAACTCGCCACTTCCCCCTCTATCAAAACATCCTGCAATCCACAATCTAGCAAGCTGTTAACTGACTCTATAAATTGCGATACGGTGATTTTCTGCTCTTCCATCCTATCCCCTAGGTGGTTCACCCTCTGCATCTTCTAACAGTTTTTTACTCTTAATCTCGTATCTCTTTCCATTCACTGGCGAGACATAATAATCCTCGTTCACCAGATTGACGAACATGGTCAGATCCTTATCATCCATAATGATAATACTACCATCATCATCCGTCATTAACTCCAATTCCATCTTGTCGGCATAATCTATCAGCTGTGCCTGATCCATTTCTTCCTCAATGTCAAAGGCTTGAACTTTTTTGAGTAGAGGTTTCTTGTCCTGCAATAATGCATCCAAAGTCAACCCCTCCGCAAAGCTGAGTTTGTACTTTTCCTGCAATTCCTTGGCTTTTTCTTCTGCGATTACCTGCGCCTTATAGTCATATTGGAATAAAGTTTCAAACTTCGGTTGGTTAAAGATTACCACTGTGTCGCCTATGATAGCGACCTGATTATCTGCTGGCATCTTAATTGCCACCTCAGCGGAAAATGGCTCAAAACTCTCTCCATTCAGCTCCCAAGCCTGCGCACCTTTCAGGGCAGACGATGCCGCTACGCCCTTTGCAATGTAAAAAGTCTTTGTTCCATCATCGCCACCAGGATAAGTAAACTTCGCAATAATCCCCTTCACCTTTTTAAATTCGTATTCATTATCAGAGAAGAAATCAATATCTTTGTATTCTTGTTCTATCAGATGAATCAGAGTCTCCGCTCGGCCGACCTTCGACAAATCCGTGCGATAAATTACTTTATCTTCCCCATCACTCAGTTCATAGTCGCGACATTCCAGACCTTTGTCTGCCTCTTCTATCACGTATTTGATGGCGGCATTCATAAACATTTCTTTGACATTACCAGTCAGCGCATCAGAATAGCGCACCTTGTATGGTGTATAATTTTTGTTAAACAAAAACAATTCTACTGATACATTATTTTTGATTTCATCAATTTCGTTCGCCCACTGAAAAACATCAAATTTTTCCATTTTACCTCTCTTATTTTAATAAATCACTGGCAAATCGCCGTTACTTAGCGTCAATTATATCATTCTCTTGTAAGATTTCAAAATACGACTTCTGAGAGACATCTTCTTTATCTAAGTTAAATAATTTTAGAGTTCGTTTGAGATCGGACATCACTTCTGATACCTTGTCACCATCATCTAATGCAGTCTCAATCTTTAAGTAGTAATCATTTAACTTGTCAATCTTATCCAGATAAATGCGGGAAAGATCAGATAGCTTAATCCTTTTGCGACGACGACTAACCTCGGAAATTAAGATAAATCCAAGTTGATGCAACATATTAACTATCTCTGTATAATCACGAATTACAGAGCGGTCGGTAATCTCTATACCGCTATCTTCTATATGCCTCTTCAAAATTAACTTATAGACGGCTGGCTTATCTACGGAGCTCATTTCTGTGCGCATAATCAAGCGTGGCAAATTCATCCCACGACGGAATCCCCTCTGAACATAAACCCTGTCGTGCTGATAGAGTGTCGGCTCAAACTCTAGATTGATATCTTTCATCCTTTTTTCGAGCTCTTCTAAATTAGTTACTTTTACTTTGATAGTTACCCTTTTCATAGAGTGGCTCCTTTCCTTGCCTTATTTGCCCATTTATCCGCAGCTTCATTCATCTCAGTGCCTACATGACCTCTGGTCCATTGTAATTTCACATTATCACCGAGAGATGTCCATAATTCATATATTTTTTGTACCAGGTCCAAATTCTTAATCTCGCCTGATTTCTTCTGCCAGCCATTTTCTTTCCAGCCCTCTGCCCATTTGGTCAAGACATTAATCCAAAATTCTGAATCAGTGTTAATCTGATAATCATCCTCTGGCTGAGACTGGATGTATTCCATCGCAGCAATCAGCGCCATGGCCTCCATTCTGATATTAGTAGTGTTGTCTTCTCGACCTAATGCGACTGGCTTCCCATCTTCAATCACAGCGAAACCACCAGGCCCAGGATTGGGCGAAGCACTCCCGTCAGTCCACAGCATCTTCATACTTATATTATAACATACAACGGCAAAAACTGCTATAATAGTATTATGCCAAAAAAGCGTAGCGAGAAAATAGAAAAAGCCATTGAGTTTGCGACTAATGCCCACAAAGGTCAGAACCGTCGCTCTGGTGAGCCATATATCACGCACCCTCTCGCCGTCATGAAAATCGTAGAAGATTGGGGGATGGACGAGGATACTATCATCGCTGCTGTCTTGCATGACACCGTAGAAGATACAGATGTTACCCTACAAGATGTGAAGAATGAATTCGGCGAACAAGTCGCTTTCATGGTGGATGGACTGACAAAGTTGTCTAAGATTAGTTCTAGCATGAACGACATAGATACTTATTTACCTAATACCAAGGATAATCTCCTGCGCCTACTTGTCGCAACTGGCTCTGATATTCGCGTGCTAATCATCAAGTTAGCTGATCGCCTACATAATCTCCGCACGCTTTCTTCCCTCCCGCCAGACAAACAAAAGCGTATTGCCAAAGAAAGTCTAGAAGTTTTCGCACCGCTAGCCGACCGGCTCAATATGGGGCGACTGCGCGTGGAAATGTCTGACGTAGCATTTTCTTATGTCAATCCGAAACGCTACAATGAGCTACATGAACTCATAGAAAATTACAGCAAATCCGCAGAAAAAACCATGCAGAAAATCCAAAAAGAAATCTCCGCCGCACTTGGTCGTGAGAAGATTAAGTTCCAAATTTCTGGCCGTGTCAAATCCGTTTATTCTTTACATAAGAAGCTCGCCAAACACAACCAAAACATGGGAGAAATCTATGACCTCATCGCCTTACGTATCATTGTCAATGACATTACGGATTGTTATTTGACACTGGGCGTGATTCACTCACTTTATGTGCCGATGGGTGGACGCATCAAGGATTACATTGCCATGCCAAAGATTAATGGCTATCAATCTCTTCATACTACCGTTATTACTAAAGACAAAAGAATCGTAGAATTTCAAATTCGCACCAAGGAAATGCATGAATTTGCCGAGCGAGGTCTGGCCGCATCATTCTATTACAATGAACAAAAGCTCACAGAAAATTATCGCACTGGTAAAATTCAACATTTGCCGACTTCCCTACTCTGGATTAGCGAACTCCAAGAAACCGCCGCCAAGCTAAAAGCTGGCAAAAAAGTAGATATAAAGAAGTTGCGTCTCAATCTTTTCGCGGATAAGATTTTCGTTTATACACCAAAGGGCGATATTATTGACTTGCCAAAAGGTTCCTTGCCACTAGATTTTGCCTACCGCCTGCACTCAGAAATCGGCGAACATGTCACTGGTGTGAAGATTAATGGCAAGATGAGTAGCCTCAGCACCAAGCTCAAGCATGGTGACGTAGTAGAAATATTGACCAGTAAAAATCCCACCGCCAAAGAAGCCTGGTTTGACAGGATATTCACTGCTCATGCCCGGCAAAAACTCCGCGCTCAACTCAGTGGACATAAATTAAGCGATCAACTACCACATCATAAAATCGCCCAGAAGCTCCCCCGCAAGAAAAAGAAGTAGATTATTTTTCTAATTTAGCGAGTAATTCTTGCATCTGCTCTTCTGTCTTACAAGAAAATGTTACAGTAGTAGTCTTGATACGAACTTTCACGCCGTATTTTTTGCCGATTTTATCCTCTTGTTTAATGTAATGATGAATTTTGTTCGCTTTTTCCGATCCTATCTTCTTAGTCTGAGAAACATAGCGCTCCACTTGGCGAGCGTTCCAATCTTCTTTAATAATCTTTGGCAAAACCTTATCTATCACTTCTGGACTAGCCACAATCAACGGGCGCATCACACCCTCAGTCAGACTATAATCGCGCATCGCTTTCTTTGCTTTTTCTGGCAATTTCAGGAAACGCAGAGTATTGACGATAGTAATTTCTGACTTACCTACACGCTTGGCAATATCGGCATTAGTCATATTAAACTCATTTTTTAGCTTAGCATAAGCAGTGGCTAACTCAATCGCATTCAAATCTTCGCGCTGAGCGTTTTCTATAATAGAAAGCTCTAGCCTATTCTGGATATCTTCGGTGCGAACAATACATGGAATGGTCTTTAAGCCAGCAATCTTCGCAGCACGCCAACGGCGCTCACCGGCAATAATTTGATATTTACCGTTTTCTTTTACTACCACAATCGGGGAGAGTACGCCGTGTTCTTTGATGGATTGTGCTAGCTCGTCTAATGATGCCTGATCAAAAGTCTTGCGCGGCTGATTGCTATCGCGCACAATCATATCTAATTTTATTTCTTTGAGTACCTTTGCTTCTTCATCACTAGTTGGATCAAAACCATCTTCTACCAACTCTGTCGGTATTAAACTTTCAAAACCTCTACCCAATCCTTTTTTTGCCATTTTTTCCTTTCTTATTTTTTGCCAGTTCTTTGTTCTACTTCTCTCGCGAATTCTTTATATGCCTTCGCCCCCTTAGAAAACTTATCATAATTACCAACCGGCACACCATGGCTCGGTGCTTCCGCCACGCGCACATTACGCGGAATAGTAGTCTGGAAAGTCTTGTCCTTGAAGTATTTCTTTATCTCTTCGAATACTTCCCCGCTGAGAGATGTCCGTTTATCATACATCGTAGCCACTACGCCGAGCAAGCGTAAGTTTGGATTCATCGCTTTTTTAATTAGCGACATACTATCTAAGAGTTGTGCCACACCCTCCAATGCATAAAACTCCGTCTGCACTGGCAAAATCAGATAGTGCGCTGCAATCATGCCATTCACCGTGAGCAAGCTGAGTGATGGCGGTGAATCTATAATAATATAATCATATTGGTCTTCTACGGCAGAAATAGCAGTCTTTAGCTGAACAAATTTGTTGCTCAATGAGGTCATCTCTACTTCTGCATTAGCAAGCTCCGGCGTGGTAGGCGCAATATAGAGGTTCTTAAACTTAGTTTCACAAATCACGTCAGAAAGATTAGCCTTCCCCAGCACCACCTCTGTCATAGTAGCAGATAAATCACTCTTATCAATACCAAGGCCACTAGTAGCATTTCCCTGCGGGTCAAAATCAATGATTAAGGTCTTGAACTTATCCTTCGCCAGATAAAAACTGAGGTTGACCGCCGTAGTGGTCTTCCCTACACCTCCTTTTTGGTTAGTTATGCAAATAACCGTAGACATAATATTATTCTATCATATAAATTCCAAAATAAAAAGAATCCGGTGCGTGTACCACAAAAAAGCATCTATTTTCATAGATGCTTCTTGGTCTTATTTGATAGAAGTAATCTCGATTAGAGAGTATTTCTGGCGATGGCCAGTCTCTTTGTGGACACGCTTCTTAGAGTGGTAACGGATGACACGGACCTTATCTCCGGCAACTTTTTCCTCCACTACCTTTGCCGAAACTTTTACACCCTTGACCTCTGGCGTACCAACCGTAGTCTTGTCACCGTCAATTAGGAGCAAAGCACCAGTTTCGAGCTCTTTCATGCCTGCCGGGAGGAGGTCCACCCGTAGGGTCTCTTTTTCAGCGACGAGATACTGTTTCCCGCCTACCAAAATAACTGCTTTCTTCATATTGTTCCTTTTTTACTGTGGTCTATTGTATCATAGCGCATGGGTTTAGTCAAGTTATTTTCCTCTGCTCGGGCCTCGCAAAATTTTTGCAAAAATAGGATGCTAAATCTCGTGGCTACAACGACGACTCCACTGGTAGCCTTGGTGTAAGATCTTATCCATTGTCGTATGTATATTCTGGCTACTATTACTGGGATACGGGTAGGCTTTACTACCAGGCGTTGGGTGGCTACTACTGGTCATCTAGTATAGT
>JAFWHE010000019.1 GCA_017512045.1 Candidatus Saccharimonadota bacterium | reverse complement strand
CTATTGGAACTATCATAAATAGTAGATGACCAGTAGTAGCCATACAACGTCTGTTGGTAAAGCCGACCAGTACCCCAGTAGTAGAGGCCTGAATAGACATACGACAATGGATAAGATCTTGCACCAAGGCTACCAGTGGAGTCGAATGAAGACCTCAAACACCAATGTCGCGACAGGACCCACAAAATACATACCACTCAAAGGTATACAAAAAATTAGAATAGGAAAGGCAAGCCGGAAAAATTACTCACTTCACCAATTTCTCATGCGCTTTACGCCACTTTGCTACTTTACCATGATCACCAGAGAGTAATACTTCTGGCACTTTTTTCCCTCTAAAATCCGCTGGTTTAGTATATTGCGGATATTCTATATTATCGCCTTCGGAAAAACTTTCCTGCAAGGCAGATGAGTTTCCACCCAATACCCCTGGAAGTAACCTAACGATAGAATCAATCATAATCAACGCTGGTAATTCCCCACCAGTCAAGACATATTTTCCCAGGGAAATCTGATAATCTACAATATCCAATATCCTCGTGTCGTATCCCTCATAATGTGGGCAAAGGATAATATAATGCTTCACATCATCTATTGTCCGTGAATCATCCACTGATGATTCTGGCACCTTTTTTGCGATGCTTTTTTCTATTGCTTCCGCGGAAGTATCCGGTGCATCCACCCCAGCAAATTGGCGGGCAAGTGCTTGGCTCCAAATCTCTCCATCAGGAGTCGGCAAAATCACCTCAGACTTTCGGACCTCCGCGCCAGCCTTATCTATTACACTCTCTATTGCCGCATAGACCGGTTCACATCTGAGCAACATCCCATCACCGCCGCCATACGGAGTGTCATCCACGGACTTGTGTGGGCCAATCCCAAAATCGCGCAAATTCACAAAATCAAACTCTACAATGCCTTTCTCTGCCGCTTTCCACATCATAGATGTCTCCAAATATGGCCTCAGAGCCTCTTCGAATAGAGTAATTATCGTGAATTTCATCTTTAACATAATCGTATTATACCATATTTTTAGCAAAATACCAGATTTTATGTTATAATAACTTCGGGTGTAAAGTTCTTTAAAAGGAGGGTAAATTATGAATTTTTGTGCAATAATCATTGTTATTTTGTTTATAGTTGGAGTGATATTAATAAGTTTTATCACTTATGTCGTAACCAAAAACGATATAGTACGAGAAATGGTGCAAGAGAATATAGCAGAGATATGCCAAGATAAGCATAACCAAGAACTATCACAGCGCAAATCTCTGACCAAGAGATTATCAAAAGCCGTACCAGATTATCAATACTATGCAGTACCGAATTTGAGGAGTGTTTTTAGCTCAGATATGGAACATTATGAGCGGTTCATAAAAGATGCTAATTCTATCCTTGATATGAGCGGAAAATGGATAGAGCTCATCAAAACAGACATGGCATATTATCATATGGACCAAGATTTTTATGAGTTAGAGGAAAACTTCCTCACACAGTTTAGAAATCTCGATGTCCTGAGAATATCAGGATCTGAAGTGACTAAAGAATATGAGCCTATCCTCGCTGAGATTCATAATATAGCAGAGAAGATGAAGAGTCTGATGATTCTCGACCACGAAGAGATTAACAATGCTAACACCGCCAATCGCGAAAAATCCCATGATGAAATCATTGCGGAAATGCATCAGTTATCAGAGAGACAATTTGCTACCGGCGAGGGGGACCAAGATATGGCAAAAATACGCCAAGATATCGCATCTTTGTATGATCTTTGGCAAAAAGCTTATTCCACCGGTATGATTGACGGATATCATGACATAGAGAACAACGTCTGGAATCTGGTAGAGCAGTATAATCAAGCAACACGCGGCAAAGGCTCATTCCCTGCAGTAATTGAGAATTATGGGAAATTAAATTCCATCGTAAATGATTTGGTCGAGCTGGCAGAAATACGCCAAAATCGAAAAAATAAGTTATCCGATGGCTTAGAGCTTGATGCCATAGCGAAAGTCGTGAGCGATGCTCTAAACCAAGAAAAAACATAATTTTACACCCCACCTCTTGTGGCGCTTTGATAGCGCCACTATTTTTTGTAAAAATTTCGCAATTTCCCTCTTGACAAAACGCTTATTTTTAACTACACTAAGAATAAGCTGAAACGCTTCACAGGGGTTCCACTGAGAAATTAGTGGAGTGTGGAGACTACATTAAAAACAAAAACAGCGGATTAAAACAAAACAATGTGCCCCTTAGGGTGGGCGCGCTTCAGCGAAAAAGCCAGTAGTTCTACTGGCTTTTTTGAGACAAAAAATGGACCGTGATAAATCACGGCCCGGGTGTGTAGCTACTTATTGAATCGGATTATTCATTTTGATTGAATCCTCATTAGGAACAGTAAACACATAATATGAAACCACGTGTTCTTTTTTCGTAATGCGGTGAACCACCCTAGTCTCTATAATCCTCAGGTTAGGTTCCACGTTGGAATTTACAATGAATTCCACGCTTTTTTGCAATACCTCTCCATGCATCACTTTTTGATCTTCCGCGTCATAGTAACAGAAGCTATAGTAGTTTCCGTCCTCTCGCTCTAACTCCTTCACATAGAAGCCTAGTGGTTCATTAGGCATCGCTTCTTCTACGTAGACGGAGAGCGGCAAATCTGTCCTGGTTGTTTCGGTTAATACTGAATTTTGATCGCAGTAATTTAACCCTACAATCAGTAGCGACATGATTAATAGAGGTATTAAATATTTCCGTAGATTACGGAGCCTTACTTCCTCCTCGCCAAAAGTCACAACTGTAGAAGCTAAAAACATCAGGATAAGCAAACAGAGAATTACTAAAACGATAAATACTATCTTCATATTACCACCTCCTATGGTATATGGTAAAGAACAAACTATAGTTACAAATAGCTACACACCCCCATTGTATCATACTTATGCTATTTTGTCAATAGTAATACAATATTAACAGTAAAAAGCCCCCTACATTCAGGAGGCTTTTTGGCTGGCGTAATATTTCTCTCTGGCTATACGAAGTTCACGCAATGCCTTTTTGGCTTTTCTGACAGTGTGGGCTTTTGGTCGCATACAATGCTTATCTCGCAAAAATTCATTGATTATTCTCTGAGAAACCACTACTTTGCTACTGAAAGCATCTAGCATATTAAAGACCATATTTCTCGCACCATAGGCACCCAGCCCATCAGCATCATCCCAGCAACACTCACGCACCATATAGACACCTTTGTCACTCTTAGTTGCCCGACGAAAATAGATCAGATTATGGAACAGATAAGATGTTTCTGGCTTCTTTATAGACTGATAAAACTCCCTGGCAATCTGGCTAGTCCAAAACTCGCGATTACTAATCTTCCGATCCACTATGACTGCATTACCGATATAGTAAACTGCCTTCAGTACTGGTGCAGCATTAATCCAGGTAGAATCCACTACCCACCAGACACCAAGATGTTTCACTTCTACCCAAGCATGCAAAACCATCCTGTTTTCCGTAGAAGAATAACAGCGCCCAAAGACGAGCCTAGTCTGGAAATCATGTCTGAGCAACATCATCATCAGTGCAGAAGCCTCATAGCACAGGCCATGGCCGATGTATCTTCCCAGTCGATAGAAAAACTCCGTGTCATAATATAGCCACGCCTGATGGCCATTGAGAAATAGCTCACATCCATTATGAATAGCCTTTTCCCAAATGGGATGCGCGAGATCTGTACAAAATAAATCTCTGATTATCATACATGAAGCAAAAAGTCCCAGTATCTCAAAACCAACCGTCAACCAGTAGAATACTTTGCATTCTTCTCCAAAAACGAACTTGGCCAGCACCACCATGACCGTCATTATGATTATATACGGCGCTAGTTGTTTCGTTGGTGCCATCTCAAAAGGCCCCAGACTAAGAAAATTCGCTATTTCACCCCAAGTGTTCGCAATACGTTCTTTAGACATATTATCACCACCTTTCTAGAAACGAACTTGCGAGGTTAATGATATTATATCATGTTTTCCCTAATAGCGCTAGTATTTACCAATCTTCTTCCGTCAGAGTAAACTCCCTGTCGGCAATAGATATAATAGAGTCGTCCTTAGCACCCAGAGAAGTAAGCTCTGCCCTGATACCCATTTTTTTCATAATATCACGTAGACGGTTGACAGATGCATAATTAGAAAAATCCGTCCGACGAGCAAATTTTTCTATTTTTTCTCCTTTAACAGTATAAACTCCATCATCTTCTGTCACAGTCCAGGTATCCTTCATGGCTTTTGGCGAGAGCGTAATCACTGGCATTTCATCTGGAGAATTCGGCTTTTTGCCAATTTTGGCATTTTCCGCATCCTGTTTTGCCTTGGCTTTCTTGTGCTCTTCTACCTCTGTTTTTAAGACTCTAAGCAACTCTTCTACCCCCTGGTGTGCAGCAGAAGAGATGGCATAAACTTTCGCCTCTGGATTTTCTCTGAGAATTGCTGCAGTCTGCATTGCAATAATATCCTCGTCTATACCCTCTATTTTCGTCAGTGCTACTACCTCTGGGCGATCCTTTAGGTCGGAGTATTTTTCTAGCTCATGACGGATAATCAGATAAGCTTTTCCAGCATCATCAGAGTATACATCTACTAAATGCAACAAGACTGCGGTCCTATCAATATGACGCAAAAAATCATGACCCAAACCCTTTCCCTCTGATGCACCTTCTATCAAACCAGGAATATCAGCAATTAACAAATCTGTTTCATCTATGGTTGCCACACCAAGATTTGGCGTGATAGTGGTGAACGGATAATCGGCAATTTCTGGTTTTGCATTGGAAACAACAGAGAGAAAAGTAGACTTACCGGCATTCGGCAAGCCCACCAAACCAACATCAGCGAGAAGCTTCAACTCCAACTCTGCTTCAAACTCCTCACCTGGTTCACCTACCTCGGCAATCTTTGGCGTCTGGCGCACAGAGCTCTTAAAATGTGCATTACCAAAGCCGCCATCACCACCCCTAGCAATCACCGCTTCTTGGCCATCCTGCACCAAATCTGCTAACACTTCGCGCTCAGAATCTTGTCCCAGCTTATAAACTACGGTACCAATCGGCACCTCTGCAACTAAATCCTTACCAGACCGGCCGGCTGACCTTTGCCCAGAGCCATTTCTGCCATCTTCTGCTTCCAAAATTGGATTGTAGCGAAAATCTATCAGGGTATTAGTATCTTTGTCTGCGCGGAAAATAATAGAGCCACCTTTACCACCATCGCCACCATCTGGGCCACCCTTTGGAATATAAATCTCATGACGAAAAGAAACCGCCCCATCACCGCCTTTACCAGCCTTTAGACTAACTTTTGCTATATCCGTAAACATAGTTAAATTATAACATATTTTTTGTCTTAATGAAAGAAGCGGAAAGTTGGCGATACACATTTTGTGGGTCCTGTCGCAACATTGGCGTTTGAAGTGTCTTCCGACTCCACTGGTAGCCTTGGTGCAAGATCTTATCCATTGTCGTATGTCTATTCAGGCCGCTACTACTGGGGCACTGGTCGGCTTTACTACCAGACGTTGGATGGCAGCTACTGGTCGTCTACTATTTATGATAGCACCAATAGTTACCCCCTGTATATGAATGGCTCGCGTCTGATTAAGGCTCACACCAATAGTAAGTGCATCGGGTACGCCCTGCGTT
>JAFWHE010000018.1 GCA_017512045.1 Candidatus Saccharimonadota bacterium | reverse complement strand
GGCACTAGCTCTTCACTCTATCTAGCTATAGACATGAATGGCATCGCATATCCGAGTGATTCTGGCGCTAGATACTCTGGTCGTTCTGTGCGCTGTCTTCTTTCTCCACTGGTAGCCTTGGTGCAAGATCTTATCCATTGTCGTATGTATATTCAGGCTACTATTACTGTGGTACGGGTAGGCTTTACTTCCAGACGGTGGGTGGCTACTACTGGTCGTCTAGTATAGTTAGTAGCACCGATAGTTACGCCCTGAATATGAATAGTACGCGCCTGGTTAAAGCGCGTAGCGATAATAAGCGCGCCGGATTCGCTCTGCGTTGCGTGCTTTATTGGCACCAATGCTACTGCACGGGATAATTTAATGACTGGTGCATCGCTTGGGTATAGTGGGGTTTATAGTGATATTAGACTAAATGCCGTTGGCACAGATGGAAACTGGTGGGTATCAACTATTCGCACTGACGCCTACTCAAGTTTGTTAGGAGTGAACACTGGTGGCCATGCTGATCCTCAGAGTTTTGGTGATAAGAATCTTGGTCGTGCCGTGCGCTATTGCAACGCATAGAAAATCCACTACGTTTGTTAGCGGTATACTCCTTAATCAAACGTGTACTATGCGTAGTTAGACGGTAGCCATTAGTGCTATTAACAATACTGGTTGACCAGTAATTACCAACTAACGACTGGTCGTAAAGCCTGCCTGTATCCCAGTAATAGTAGCCAGGATATACATACGACAATGGACAAGATCTTGCACCAAGGCTACCAGTGGAGAAGGAAAGGAAGTCTGCAAGTATATAACAACAAGAATTCCTGCCACCAGATTAAATATGTTATAATTGCGCTATGAATATTGCATCGGAAAGAACGAAGAAGGTCTTAGCCAAAGTATTGATTTCTCTCATGGAAGAACGGGATTTCCCCAAAATTACCATCGCTGATGTTGTGAATAAAGCTGGAATAAACAGAAAAACTTTTTATTATCATTTTCACTCTACCAAAGAGCTACTGGAATGGATAGTAAACAATGAGTCTATTGAGTTAGCCAAGAAGTATGATATCAGATTAGGTTTTGATAGTGCCATAGATTTCGTTATGAATTACATTGAGAAAAATCAGGAGTTCCTCCGCACAGTGGAAAAAGGTGTTGGTGATAGTTTGGTGCACGATTTTATTTATAATAATCTTTATCCGGCCATTTTTAGCCAAATTACAGCTTCACATAAATATAGTCAGGAAGATAATATCCAGTTTCTGGCAGAATTTTATACGGAGGCGGCAACAGGAATCTTACAGAAATGGCTAGAAAAGCCAACACTCCGCAGTCGTAAAGAGACCACGGAGTGTCTAAAATCTGTTTTAACAGAGAAGATTTAATTACTCTTCGGACTGTTCATCATTAGATTCTTCCACGGCAGAAAGTAGAGAATCCTCAACATTCTTCTTTTTCTTCTTTTCTGGAGCCTTAGCTAATTCAATATCCAAATCATATCCTGTCAACTTGGAAGCTAAGCGAACATTTTGGCCTTGTTTGCCAATGGCAATAGATTGTTGATCTTCAGTAACGAACACCTTGGCAGTTTTATCCTTAATCTCTACTTTCACGATTTCAGCAGGAGAAAGCGCCTCACGGATGAATTCAGAAGCATTGTCACTCCAGTTAACGATGTCGATTTTTTCGCGATCACCAATCTCGTTCATCACAGCCTGGACACGTACGCCACGACCGCCGACAAATGTACCAACTGGATCTACGCCTGGTACATTGGAAGCCACGGCAATTTTCGTACGTTTGCCAGCCTCACGTGCGATAGCTCTAATATCCACAGTGCCATTCTCAATTTCTGGCACTTCCTGGCGGAAAAGATATTCAATAAAGCTAGCTGCGCCACGAGAAAGAATTAGTTGCGCACCACGTTCACCGTGCTCAATTTCCTTAATCAAGACTTTTAGACGAGAACCGACAGAGTAATATTCACCATCAATCTGCTCGGACTTCGGCATAATACCACTAGCACGACCAATCTCTAGACGAACTAAACGTGGCTCTACCCTAGTGACAACACCATTTACTACAGTACCGATCTTGTCCTCAAAGTTCACGAGTACAGCATCGCGCTCTGCTTCGCGCAATCTCTGAATGACGACTTGCTTAGCAGTCTGAGATGCTACACGACCAAAGCTAGTGACAGTATGTTCTTCTTCTACAGTCTCACCAACCTTTTTGCCATTAGCTTCGCTCTCTGGGATTTCTGTGGCAGGGTTATATGCTAAGCCATCCTCAATCACTTCTTTAATGACATAGACCTTCGCCTCACCACTATTCATATCAAGCTTCGCACGGACATTCATGTCCTTATCGCCATTATCACGACGCCAAGCAGCTGCAATAGCAGTCTCTATTACATCCATCACAACTTCTTCCGGTAGTTCTTTTTCTTCGGCAATGACTTTTACCATCGCTGCCATCTGTTTCAGATCTAATCCTTCCATTTTTTTCCTTTCTAGCTAAAATTGCTTTTAATTTAAAAACGCCGGCCCTTTCGGGTCGGACAATAAAGTATATCTGTATTATAGCAAAGAGTAGCAGAAAACGCAATAGCATTTCCTATAAAAAGAGGCCTATTAGGCCTCTTTTTATATAATTTGGCACCTTGCTAGTTTCCCGCTATTGCAGTATAATCGCCGCTACTGGGCTTGACTTCTGTGTTCGGAATGGGAACAGGTATTTCCCCAGTGCTATGGGCACCAAGTCGACGCTTCGCTCTGCAAAACATCTGTTGATGTCCATAAGGTGACAAAGAAATTGTAAACTTTCGATCGGTACTATATCAAGCACCGGTTGCTAGTTAAGTCCATTCTACCAAATCACCTGTACCAATGCAAGCATGAGCACAAATGACTTGGTCATAAAAAGGCAATGCCTCTGTTAGTATGCTTTGGCTCAACATGTCACCATGCTTTCACCTTGCACCTATCAACCAGATCATCTTTCTGGGAGGTCATAGGGAATTCTTATCTTGGAGTGGGCTTCGCGCTTAATATGCTTTCAGCGCTTATCTCTTCCG